>NZ_CP008887.1:1800000-2122535 GCF_000769655.1 Thermococcus eurythermalis
GAGGACAAGAGACGTCAGGGTCAACATTGGTGCCGTCCTAAAAGAGGCCTTTGGCGAGCTCGGAAGCGGAGGGGGGCACGCGAGAGCAGGCGGCGCCAGGATACACCTCGGAATCTTCAAGCTCGCCAAGGACAAGAACTCCCTGCTCAGGCTCGTGGAAGAAGCGGTAACTGAGAGATTCCTAGAAGCATTAAAGGTGAAAGAAAGTTAATCCTCCTTAGCCCTAACGAGGATTATGTCCCCGATGGCCGTGACGCGGTCGTAGGGGATACCAACTTTTTCACCCGGAAGGACGAGCGCCATAACCTGCCCCCTACCCCTGTCGAGGTCTATCAGCACTTCATCAACGTAGCCAACGTAGTTGCCCTTCGTATTGTAAATCTGTTTTCCGTAAAGCTTCGAGAGCCTCCTCACCATTTCAATCACCGCCTTAGGTTATTGATGAGCATATTTAAGCGTTGCTTTCACGGGCGCTTACTCCACGACTTCAATCCTGACCCTGTCACCGTCCTTGAGGCCGAGCTTCTCCCTCAGGTTCACAGGTGCTATTATCTCAGCAATCTTCGGCGGGTGCACCGTTCTTGAGGGCACGACGACTGCCCCCTCAACGCCGTCAATCCTGACCCTGTATGCCTTAACATCACCAAAAGTCCTGCCTCCCTTGGTAAATCCTGGGATTATGACGGGCCTCACGTTGCAGAGGGCGTCAAAGACGGTCTTGGGGAAGAGGACACGGACGTTCAGCGTTCCGAGATACGGCTCAAAGCCAAGGTACTCTTGAATCAGGGGGGAGTACTGTTTGACGTAATAGGCCCCCTCCCCAAGTCCAGAGACCACCTCACCGACAATCACACCGGTTGATAGTGCCTCCGAAATCTCGTCGCAGAGCGCCCGGAGGAAGTTCGCACCCTCCGGTGTCACCCCTACGAGGGTTCTCTTCCCCTCAACGCTCTTCTCGATTAGGTCTTCCTCCTCCATCTCATTTAGGAGCCTCAGAACCGTCTGTGGGGAGACACCAAGCTCTTCGGCGAGCTCCCTCACGGTGACCCGGACTTTCTTCCCTACAGCACCCTTTCTCGCCAGGGAAACAAGGAGTCTTACTTTCTTCATGTTCTCACCTTTGAGAGCTTGTCAGCGAGCTTAAGAGGTTTCGGATAGCTTCCGCCAAGTGCTCCAACCACCTCGGCGGCCGACTTCAAATCAACCAGATGCCCGACGCTTACATAAGCTTTTCCTACCTTTTTGTAGAGGCCCTCCGGCACGCCGCGCAGCGGCCTCTTCGCGACGCCGATGACGGGCTTTTTGAGCACCAGTCCTATGTGAGAGGCCAGCCCGTAGCCCCTTGGGTGGGCCCTACCGTGCCCTTCAACAAGGAGAACGTCAAAGTCCGCGTTTTTGGCAACAAGCAGGACCGGCCTTGTCTCCCTGAGAAAGAAATAGGTCGGGATATAGGGGAAGGTTGCCCTGGCTTTGGTCGTTCTCGCTTCCAGGACTTCGCAGTCCGGAAACGTACAGACAACCAGGGCAGAGACGGCCGTGTTTTCTCTGTACGAGACGTCAACAGCGCCGACGGTCTCAATGGAATCTACGTCAAGCGGTCTCTCGACTACCCTTTTTGAGAACTCCCTCTGGAGCTGGGCTATCTTTTTGAGTTTTTCGGTAATTATGTAATCCTTTAATTCAGTCATTCTTTAGGGCCTTCTCAAGCTTTTCCTCGAGGCTCTTGTTGAGCTTGGCCCTCGTTAGGTCTTCGAGGGTTCTCTCGAGAACGTAGCGCGCCTGGTCCTGCTTTTGCCTCACGTTGACAAGCCCCTTCGGATACTCAAGGGTTATGAGCGCGTTGTAAACTCTCTCCATCTCGCTGTAAACCTTCTCGGCAGTCGCGATGTCTCCTTCAAGCAGCCTGTGGAGGAAATACCTCCTCAGCTCCCCCACGAAATCGCCAACCCCAAGGGCGTAGTCGGCCTCTGGAACTCCAAGCTCAGAGGGCTCAGGATACGGCCTGCCTGTAACGTAGCTCATGAGGAGTGAGGCCTCCACGAACTCCTGATGGGCCGTCTGGACGTAGCCAGCGTAGTACAGGTCAGGGTGGTTGGCCAGCATTTCTCTGACCTTTAGTACTCTCTCCCTGGCCTCCTTCCACCTCTGCTCGGCGAGTCTGAGGTCGCCCCTGTGGAGGGCCTTGACCGTGTCGCCGCTGAGCCTTACTATCTCCCTGGTAACCTTAAGGGCCTCTTCCCTAAGCGAGTCCTTTTCGTCGAGGGTCTTTCTTATGAAATCTATAATCGCCTCAATGTCCCCGCTCACGGTATCACCAGGCGGTGTTAGAAAAGGGAGCTTAAAAATGTGGGCTTGGCTATCCCCCACCTTCATCGGAGGCTGAAGCCACTCTCAGGCGGTCCGGAGGCCAAGCCCTGTCCGCCCGGCATCGTCCACGGGACATCATCGGAGGCGGAGCCCACTCCGTCCGGCGGGCCAACCGGGCGGGACCGTCGTAGAAAATTTTTCGTGCAGAATTTTAAGGGTTTCGAAATTAATAACTCCCAGGAATGTTGGTCTTACAGGTTCATGCCGAAAATTATATAAAGACTTCATCGAAGCGGGCCTTGCTAAATAAAAAAGGTGGTGACGCTCATGGCTGAGAAGGTTAGGAACATCGTCGTTGAGGAGCTCGTTAGAACCCCGGTCGAGATGCAGCAGGTCGAGCTCGTTGAAAGGAAGGGAATTGGACACCCCGACAGCATAGCCGACGGCATTGCCGAGGCCGTCAGCAGGGCCCTCAGCAGGGAGTACATCAAGAGATACGG
Source organism: Thermococcus eurythermalis (assembly GCF_000769655.1). NCBI lineage: Archaea > Methanobacteriati > Methanobacteriota > Thermococci > Thermococcales > Thermococcaceae > Thermococcus > Thermococcus eurythermalis. The sequence continues at coordinate 1,802,808 of NZ_CP008887.1, forward strand.
TATAATCCTCCACCACAACACCGACCAGGTCGAGGTCGTTGGCGGTAGGGCCTATCCACAGTTCGGCGGTGGTGAAGTCATCAAGCCGATTTACATCCTCCTCTCTGGAAGGGCCGTTGAGATGGTTGACAGGGAGCTCTTCCCGGTTCACGAGATAGCGATAAAGGCCGCCAAGGACTACCTCAAGAAGGCCGTCAGGCACCTCGACATCGAGAACCACGTCATCATTGACTCCCGCATAGGGCAGGGAAGTGTTGACCTCGTTGGAGTCTTCAACAAGGCCAAGGAGAACCCGATTCCGCTCGCCAACGACACCTCCTTCGGTGTCGGCTACGCCCCGCTCAGCGAGACGGAGAGGATAGTCCTCGAGACCGAGAAGGCCCTCAACAGCGACGACTTCAAGAAGGAGTGGCCGGCAGTCGGTGAGGACATCAAGGTCATGGGCCTCAGGAAGGGCGACGAGATTGACCTCACCATAGCTGCAGCCATAGTTGACAGCGAGGTCGCCAACCCGGACGAGTACATGGCCGTCAAGGAGGCCATCTACCAGAAGGCCAAGGAGATAGTCGAGGCCCACACCGAGAGGAAGGTCAACATCTACGTCAACACCGCCGACGACCCGAAGAACGGCATCTACTACATCACCGTCACCGGAACGAGCGCCGAAGCCGGTGACGACGGTAGCGTTGGCAGGGGCAACCGCGTCAACGGCCTCATCACCCCGAACAGGCACATGAGCCTGGAGGCCGCCGCTGGAAAGAACCCAGTCAGCCACGTTGGAAAGATTTACAACCTCCTCTCGATGCTCATAGCCAACGACATCGCCGAGCAGGTCGAGGGCGTCGAGGAGGTCTACGTCAGGATTCTGAGCCAGATAGGAAAGCCCATTGACGAGCCCCTCGTAGCGAGCGTCCAGATAATCCCGAAGAAGGGCTACTCAATTGATGTCCTCCAGAAGCCGGCCTACGAGATCGCCGACGCCTGGCTCGCCAACATAACCAAGATACAGAAGATGATTCTCGAAGACAAGCTCAACGTCTTCTGAATTCCCTCTATCTTTTCCACTGTTCTGAAATCCAAAAGTTTAGAAGTCAGTAGGAGTAACTGCTCTGCTTGAGGGCCCTCAGGAGCCTGGCTTCCTCCGCCATTATGGCCAGCTTCTCCCTCCTAACCTTGGAGAGTTTGGAGGAAACGTTCTTCTTCTGCCTGGCAAGCCTAACAAGCTTGGCCTCCTCAAGGACGAGGAGCTCCTTCCTCCTCTTAACGACCTCAAGCCTCCTCTGGAGGATTGACTTAACCCTCTCCATGGTATCACCTGCTATATTGGAGGTCGTTAAATCTTATAAGGCTTTCGGTGAATGTTAAAGCTAATCTCGACAATTGACTAAATAAAAACTTAAGCACCCCCTATTTTTTCTCTTTACGGAGGTGAGGGAGAATGAAGCTCGTGGCCCTGACGGACATCCACGGCAACAGGGGGATGGCGAAGAGGCTCGCAGAGCACCTGAAGAAGGAGAAGCCAGACGCCCTTATTATTGCAGGAGACGTAACGAACTTCTCCGGGGCAGAAGTCGCTAGGAAAGTCCTTGAACCCCTCCTTGAGACCTGCGTCCCAATCCTGGCCGTCCATGGCAACTGCGACGGCAGGGACATGCCAGAGCTCCTTGAGGAGCTTGGAATCGGCATCCACAACAAACGGCGGGAGCTCAACGGCATTGGATTCGTTGGAATCGGGGGCTCGAACATCACACCCTTCAACACAGTCTGGGAGCTGACCGAGGACGAAATCCGCGAAATCCTTGAGAGAAATTACCGCCCCGGCGACGCTATAGTCTCCCATGCCCCGCCGAAGGACACAAAGGCAGACCGCGTCCATTCAGGGCTCCACGTTGGAAGTTCAGCGCTGAGGAAGTTCATCGAGGACAACCAGCCCCCGCTCGTCATTACAGGCCACATACACGAGGCGAGGAGCGTTGACCATGTTGGGGAAACGGTAATCGTGAACCCAGGCCCACTCTTCAGGGGGTACTACGCGGTCATAGACTTTGCCGAGAAAAGAAAAAAGGTAGAGGACGTCAAGCTAAAGGAGCTCTAAACAAGTTCTTTTTCCCTCAAAACCTTCTCCATCCTGTCCATAGCTTCCTCAAGCTTCTCGTAGGCGGTCGCATAGCTTATCCTTATGTATCCCTCGCCAGCCTTTCCGAAGGCCGAGCCTGGAACGACCGCGACCTTGGCTTCTTTCAACATGAGCTCGCTGAACTCCTTGTCGGTTAAGCCGGTGTCCCTAATCCTCGGGAATATGTAGAACGCTCCCTTGGGCTTGACCGTCGGAAGGCCCATCTCGTTGAGGCGCTTCCAGACGAGGTTCCTTCTCCTGTCGTACTCCTGTCTCATCTCTTCGACTGCTTTCCAGCTCCTCTCGTCCTCGAGGGCCTTCGCGGCCGCGTACTGGGCAAAGGTAACCGGACAGGTGGCGTTGTACATCTGGAAGCGGGTCATCTTCTCGATTATCCATGCGGGGGCCGCGACGAAGCCGAGGCGCCAGCCGGTCATGGCGAAGGTCTTGGAGAAGCCGTTTATCGTTATCGTCCGCTCGAACATGCCGTCGAGGGAAGCGATGCTGTGGTTCTTGACCCCGTCGTAAACGAAGTGCTCGTAAACTTCATCGCTGAAGACGATGAGGTCGTGCTCGACCGCGAAGTCTGCAATCTCCTCAAGGTCCTTCTTAGTCAGAACCGCGCCGGTCGGGTTGTTCGGGGAGTTTATGATGAGCGCCCTGGTTTTGTCGCTCACGTGCTTTTCGAGGTCGTCAACGGAAAGGCGGAACTCGTTCTCCTCGTAGGTCGGAACCTCAACCGGTCTTCCTCCGGCGAGAATGACGGCCGGGGCATAGCTGACGAACATCGGACTCGGGATGAGGACTTCTTCCCCATCCTTGAGAAACGTTGCAAGGCCCATAATAAAAGCCTGGTTCGCCCCGACGAGCACCATTATTTCGCTCTTCGGGTCGGCCTCGATGCCGTTCTGCTCCCTGAGCTTTCTCGCTATCGCCTCGCGGAGCATCGGCAGGCCGGCGTTCGGGCCGTAGTGCGTCATGCCCTTATCAAGGGCCTCCTTAGCATATTCCTTTATATGCTCCGGCGTGTCGAAGTCAGGTTCGCCGATTCCAAGTGATATGAGACCCTCAACGCCCTGGGCAAGGTCGAAGAGCTTTCTAATCTCAGAGGGGTTAACCATCTCAAGCCTGTCGCTCAGCGCCATGATAATCACCGTTCTCCCTTCTCGGCGATGTTTATAACCTTACCTCGACAAAAAGATAGACAGCAGAGCACTTAAACGGACCTCAAGGCATAATTCTGGCGGAAAACTTATTTCTCCAGACCACATGAAAAGGCACCGGGTAGAAGTTCGGGAGAATAAACTTTCGGATTTTTGATGGATACGTTGGTAAACTTTTGAATCCCCGCCATTTTCTCCTACATATTTCCACAAATATGTTTTGTTTTTCAACGGAAAGCCTTTTTATGGGACGGTTCGACTTTCATCTGAATACTTGTGGAGGGTCTCAAAATGGGAGTTGAAAAGGTTCCAAAATACGACATCCCGACCATCAAGGTCGACTACGTTTTTATTGACCTCGACAAGATGAAGCCGCACGAGCAGCTTGTCCAGAAGGAGCTCGAGGCCTTTATTGAGAGCGTCACGGGAAGTGGTCTCTTCTGGAAGCCCATGCTCCTCGCAAAGATTCCGGGGACGGACGAGTACCTCATCGTTGACGGCCACCACCGCTGGGCCGGTCTTCAGAAGCTCGGCGCGAAAAGGGCCCCGTCCGTTATCCTCGACTACTTCAGCGCCGATGTTAAGGTCTACACCTGGTACCCGGCCTTCAAGGGCGACCTCAACGAAGTCCTTGAGAGGCTCAAAGCCGAGGGGCTTGAGGTTATAGAGGACCCCGAGGCCGAGGAGAAGGCCGAGAGGGGCGAGATAGCCTTCGCCATCGTCGGTGAGAAGGTCTTTGCTATTCCTGGCGGTCTTGAGGAGCAGAAGAAGGTCAGCAAGGTTCTCGACGAGATGAGCGTCGAGGGCAGGATCGAGCTCATCTACTACGGCCTCAAGGAGGACGCCAGAGAGGACATGGGCAAGGGCGAAATAGACTACGTGTTCATCAGGAAGGCTCCGAGCAAGGAGGAGGTCATGGAGCTCGTCAAGCGCGGCGAGGTCTACTCCCCGAAGACCACCAGGCACGTCCTCCCGTTCAACCCGGACAAGATTGACGTCAAGCTTGAAGAGCTGTTTTAATGCCCTATGACTTCTTTTTGATTTTGTTGTAGCATAATTCTTTAAATAGACGTGCTTTGAAATTTTTATTGAGGGAAAATATGAGTCTCTCATGGGTGGCTTCAACAACCAATATACTTCGGATTGTAAGTGATTTAGATCGCTATAGAGTTTGGTTGAAAAAGTTCCATGAAATTGACTTAACAAACGATCAAGAAGTTTCTAGTGAGATTTTTCTAGGTTACAAGTTTTTCTTTGATGTTGCTTTTAGAGCTCTTCTCGATGACTTAGTTTCCGTGCCGTGGTTTGACGGAGAGGATGAAATTTTTATTAGCGCTCTTGGAAGAGGGGTGCATCTTAATAACATCCCCAACAGTTCAGAGCATGTTATCTTCTTAAAGAACATATGGTACAAACACCTAGAAAAAGTCCTCTTAGCAAAAGACTGGAAAGATCTCAAAGTCAGATTAAAATATCTCAACCTGAATGTCTTAGAGAAGTTCTTTGAGGTATTTAAATGCTGTATCGTGCCCGAGAGCCCGTATTCCCTTGAAAAACTGTATTGGCTATGGTCAATAGACGACGCGCTAGTTAGATATACCGATACTCAGATGGGATATCCCAAGCCCTATGTTGACATACTAGTTCCACAAACCAGCAAATATTATGGAAATGCCGATGAATATTTAGACATAGTTTTTCGAGGTTATGTGTACACACTCCAATATTTGTGGTATTCACTGATAGGGGAGGAGAGAGATTTCTCAAAGATACCGCATTTAGATAAAATGCATATTGCAGACAAAATTTTTGGAAAAGAAATCCAAAGAGAACTTTACTCGTTAATTCCAAAAGAAGAAAAAGAAGAAGTTGAAACTAGATGGATCGAACTTGAACGTTACATCAAGTGGAAGAGCCTGGATCGCTTTTTCGGTATACTAAACGAGAATTTTGTGAAAAAACTTGAGAAAACATATGGAATTATGCATATCAGCCCAAATAACAGCGAACTCTTTAGGGTACGTTGTAAATGTGACCCAATACAAATCCTCAAGAAATTTTATCGTCCTTTTCCGGAACCCTCTTTTATGGAATCAGATAAGAGAAAAAGCTACGAAGACTGGAAGCGGTACTTAGATGTAGAATTTCTTTGGCTTCCATTAGACACTCTTAGTTCTGCAGGAGGAGGAACGTTTAATGGTGCAGCTGCATTTATATATCTCCTTTCAGGACTATGTGAGTTTAAGAAAAAGCAACGGGCAACAAATCCCACAAAGGTTCTGAGAATAAAGCATCCTGAGGACATTGGTCACAGGATATCCTACGCTCTTTTGGTAGAATCGTTTGGACAGCTTTACAACCCCCCTGGGTGGATTGTGTTTTATGAGGTAGGAACTGATTTTTCAGGTACTGGTGGATCCTGGTATTATGAGGTGGAAGATGTTATCAAAAAATACGGCAAAATGCTTGAGGTAAGAGATGTTGTTGTACCCGAGGAGATTTTTAGGAAGTACTTACTTAACGAGTCTGTACGTGAAGTTTCAAACGAATATTTTCAAATAGAAAGCCTAAAAAAGAGGGTTCTGGAGTATGAAAGTCATGTACAAAGACTCCACGAAGCCATGTCCTCTTATAGGGGGTTACTCCCGGAATTGCTAGTTTATTATCTTTTAAGCTCTGGAGAGCTTCCAATTAAAAAATTCAAGGATATCAAATGGCGTGTCACACTTGGCGGGGAAGAAATAGACATCCTAGCTTTAGATGAAGATGAGGTTCCTTGGATTTTTGAGTGTAAATTCAACACGCACAAAGAGGAGTTTGCCTCAATAGTTGATCAGCTAAAGCGGAAAAAGGAACAAGTAGAGAAAGCGTATAAAAGAACACCAGTTCTTTACTTAGTGTTCTTGGCCAATAAGAACCAATATGAACTGAGCTACTTCGAAAAGTACAACATTAACGTCTTGGTACTTGAAAGAGAACTCAGAAAGTATTTAGACATAAACACTATTGAGAAATTACTAGTGGATATCCCTAGCATCTCCTTGGATGAAATCCATAGCAATTTATATTAAACCTCCCTTTCTCACTTCCTATGCCGATGAGGAATCAACCCACTGAAAGATGATGACGCATGGGCTTATCTGAGGTGCGTCCGGGGGAGTAATGATGTTGCGGGCACTGATATTTGACGTTGATGAGACCCTCGTCTACTATGAGGGCTACGACCACCGCGAATGGTACGAGAACTGGGTCATGCCCGCCCTCAGGAAGCACGGCATCGAGCTTGACTACGAGACCTACAAAAAGACAGTAACGGGTAATCTCCCGAGGAGCTATATCGAGCGCTTTGGAATAGACCACGTTGAGTTCTGGCAGATTGTTGATAGTGTAAACCTTGAGTACCGCAAGAAGATGGCAGAGCTCGGGCGGATAAGGCCCTTTCCCGATGTTGGTGCCCTAAAAGAACTGAAAGAGATGGGGCTTAAGCTGGCCGCGGTCAGCAACGCCTCCCAGGAGTGCACCGAGTTCGTTTTGGATCTCTTTGGCCTGAGGAAGTACTTTGACGTCGTCTACGGCAAGGATTACTCAAACCTCGACGGCGTCAAGCCCGACCCCTACCTCGTCAAGAAGGCCCTCAAAGCGTTGGGTGTAGCCCCTCAAGAGACCCTGATGGTCGGGGACAGCCACCACGACGTCCTCGCCGGAAAGCGCGCCGGCATGAAGGTGGTTAATGTCACGCGCTTCGGAAAAGTTGAGGGCGCAGACTACTACGTGAAAGACCTGTGGGAGCTCGTGGAGCTCGTGAAAAAGATGATGGGGGGTCAATCCCCATAGAATTCTTTTTCAAAGACGTCGATTCCGACTTTAAGGTTTCCAAGCCAGTTGAGGAAGTTCTCAACGTGATCGTCCCTGAATATCGCCCCGTGCGGTGGCGCTATTATTTTGGGGTTCAGCTTTCTAACAAAGCGCACCCACACCCTCAAGGCCTTCGTTGAGCTCACGTAGCGCCTGTGGAAACAGTCTGCTCCAGCAGGAGGTCGTATCCCCACTATATTCCCGTCCCGCCGCCAAGGTCTTGAGCCAGCAACAAAACAGTTAAAATCATAAGCAGAGAAAACAGCAGGCCCGATGACGAAGGATTAACCGGCTGACACGTGATGACATCGGCCTTGACCGAGGGCTTACCTACATAACCACTTACAAAAAAGAGATATAAACACATGGGCCCTCTTATATGCGGGAGAGTGAAAGCATGCTGGAATTGTTTGCTCCCCTGCTCTCAGGGGCAATTACGGGCAAGCGCAAGCCCGCACATCACTTTAGGATAGTCCACTCGCTCAACGAAGTCCGTGAAGAAAGGGCGGTTGTAATTGGCAGGGTGGGAACAAAGGTTCCACCGGAATGGGAGCTCGTGACTGTGGGTGCCGCCGGCGGCTTTTTTGGCCCTAGAGAGCTTCACAGAGTTCTTGACGGTATCGTATCAAGCCTCAGTAAAGACCCGGACAGGGCAATCGTCATAGCCTGCCCCGAGTACCTTGCCCTCCACAACGGCTTCAACGCCCTTTTTAAGTTCCTCAACGACGTCCGGGATTACGCAATCCTCCACGGGGGCAGAGTTTACCTGATAACCGACGAATCCTCGTGGGATCCCAGAGAGTTTGCGCTTCTAAAGAGGCTTGAAGGCTAAAACCGCACCTGGTTGCGCTTTGCGGCCCCAAAATGGGGTTGAAAGCAAAAAGTAGAAAAGCTCACTCCCCGCAGCACTTCTCCTTCATGTGGTCGGGCAGAATCTCCTTGAAGCCCGTGTACTTCCAGAGCGCCTTCGGGAGCTTTACGACGCCTTCCTCGGTCTGGTGGTTCTCAAGGATTGCAACGATGGCCCTCGAAGTGGCTATCGCCGTCGAGTTGAGCGTGTGGACGAACTTCGGCTTCTCGTGGGTCTTGTCGCGGAAGCGAATGTTCAGCCTCCTCGCCTGCCAGTCGGTACAGTTGCTCGCGCTGACAACCTCCCTGAACTTGCCCTGCCCTGCCATCCAGGCCTCGATGTCGTACTTCTTGGCGGCGACGTAGCCGAGGTCGCCGGTGCAGATGTTGACGACCCTGTAAGGTATCTCAAGCTCCTGGAATATCTCCTCAGCGTTCGCTATGAGCCTCTCGTGCCACTCCCAGCTCTCCTCTGGCCTTGAATAAACAAACTGCTCGACCTTGTGGAACTGGTGGACGCGGAAGATTCCCTTCGTGTCCTTTCCCGCGGTTCCGGCCTCCTTTCTGAAGCAGGGGCTAACGCCGACGTAGAGGAGCGGTAGGTCTTTGCCGTCGAGGATTTCGTTGGCGTGCATTCCAGCGAGCGGGTGCTCTGCCGTCGGAATGAGGTATAAATCTTCGCCCTCAACCTTGTAGATGACGTCCTCGAAGTCCTCAAAGGTCGTCGCGCCCTCCTCGACGAAGCGCCTGACCATGTAGGGTGGTATGACGGGGGCGAAGCCCTTCTCTATGAGCTTGTCGAGGGCGAAGCGTATGAGGGCCAGATCGAGTATGACAAGCTCGTTGAGGAGGTAGTAGAAGCGCGCACCGCTCACCTTCGCGGCCCGCTCAAGGTCAGCCCCTCTCAAAAGCTCAAGCATGTCAACGTGGAGCCTCGGCCTCCAGCTCAACACCTCGTAGTCCATCTTCCCGAGGCTCTGCTCCTTAAAGCTTTCGAGGAAGCCCTCCCAGACCTTAGCCTTGCCCCAGAACCTTATCGGGACGTTGTCCTCGTCGCTCTCCCCGACCGGGACGCTCTCGTGGGTAATGTTGGGGAGGCGCCAGAGGTAGTAGTCGATTTTCTTCTTAAGCTCCTCGACTTCCTTCTCAAGCTCCTCAATCTGCCTCACTATCTCGTTGCTCTTCGCGAGAAGGTCGTCTACCGGTTCGCCGGCCTTCTTGCGCTTGCCTATCTGGACTGCCAGCTGGTTGCGCTCCTTTCTGAGCTGGTTGATTTTCTTCAGGTTTTCGCGCCACTTGGCATCGAGCTCAAGGATTTCGTCAATCCATTTGACCTTCTCGGTTTCGCCCCTCTTGATGAGGTCCTTCTTAACGACCTCCGGCTTTTCGCGGATGAGCTTTATGTCGAGCATAGCCAACACCTAACCAGAGAACGAACGGCGTTTAAAAAAGGTTTCCTAAGCTACACAACTACCTACACAAAAGCGCTATAAGAATGAGTGAGAAACTCCTTAGAGGGCCGGCGCAATGAAGATGGCTTACTCATCACTTTTCCAGAGGTACGAGCGCCTCTATGAAAAGGCCATTGAAGAGGGTAACCCTGAAAAGGCACGTTTTTTTGCCCTCCAGTGCGCCGGCCTCCTGAGGAAGCTCGCTTCCGAGGAGTTACAGTTCTCGCACTACTACCTCAAGCTGGCCGAGGAGTGGGAAAGAAAAGCTGAGAACGTTGATACGGAGATTAAAAAGCGCTCCAACGGAATTGAAAGGCTTATAACGACATCAAACGTAACGTGGGAGGACGTTGGAGGGTTAGAAGAGGCAAAAAAGCTCCTCGCTCAAGCCGTTGGGATAGCAATGGCGAAGGTTCCGGGAAAGTTCAAGCCCTGGAAGGGGGTTCTCCTCTTCGGCCCTCCGGGGACGGGAAAAACGCTACTGGCGAAGGCCCTGGCCGGGAGCATGAAGGCCACGTTCATAGGAGTTAAGGTGAGCGACGTCCTCAGCAAGTACTTTGGAGAGTCCAGCAAGATAGCCTCGTCTATCTACTCCCTCGCGAGGCAGAAAGCCCCAAGCGTCGTTTTCATAGACGAGTTCGACGCCCTTGGTATGAGGCGCTCCGCAATGGAAGACGCAGGGAGAAGGCTTCTGGGAACTATTCTCGCGGAGATAGACGGGTTCCATGACTCGGACAGGGTAATCACCCTCGCATCGACCAACGCCCCCTGGGACCTGGACGAGGCCATGCTCTCCCGCTTTCCGCTGAGGATTTACGTCCCCCTCCCCGACGAGAAGGGGGCAAAGGAGATATTCGCAATACATCTAAGGGGGTTTCCCCTGCGGGTCACGCTGGAGTCGCTGGCCAGGATAGCCGTTAGGAAGCTCTACTCGGGTAGAGAAATAGCCAACGCCTGCACTTTTGCGGTCCTCCACATGCTGGAGGAGATGAACCCCGAGCTGAGCGACCCTCTAAAGGTGGGCTCGATAGCAGGAAAAGAGCTCACAGTAAGGCCTCTCGAAGCGGAAGACTTCCGCTATGCATTCAGAAGGGTGAAGAGCCCCATAAAGAAGGAGCTTCTGAGAAAATACGAGAAATGGGCAAAGGAGTACGGTGTTTAGCCAAAGAATGTGACCTCAACCTCTTCTCCGGCTCCCAATATCTCCACGTTCTCCGGGACTTCAATGAAGCCGTCTGCATCAACGAAGCTAGTGACTGCACCACTCCCCTTGAGTATTGGAATGGCTTTATCGCCCTCTATCCTGACCGGGAGAAACTGGCGCCTCCCCTTGACCGAGAAGACCTTGTAGGCGAGCCTCTTCCTGACCTTTCTGACTTCGCTTTCCCTTCCGATGAGCTTCCTGAGGAGCGGTGCGACGAGGAGGGTGAAGTTCGTGAGACAGCTCGTTGGGTAACCCGGGAGTCCAAACACCGGCTTTCCGTCTATGAGGCCGATTATCGTCGGCTTGCCCGGCTGAATCGCTATGCCGTGTATTTTCACCTCGCCGAGCTCCCCTATTATCGAACTGGTGAGGTCCCTTATCCCTCCGCTCGCGCCGCCGCTCAGAATCACGATGTCACAGCACTCCACTCCCTTCTCTATGAGCGCCTTCAGACTCTCCCGGTCGTCCCTGGCTATGCCCAGGAAGACGGCCTCACCACCGAGCTCCCTCACGGCATCGGTGATTGCCCGCCCGTTAATATCGTAAATCTTGCCAGGCCTGAGATCCTCTCCAGGGAGAATCAGCTCGTTGCCCGTACTTATCACGGCGACCTTTGGCTTCCTGAAGACAGGGACTTCGGTCAACCCGACGGCCGATAGGAGCGCGGTCTCCTTGAAGCCGAGCCTCGTCCCTCTCCTGAGCAGGGGCTGGCCCTTCTGTATGTCCGCACCGGCCTTCATAACTCCAAGACCGGGGTAGGCGGGCTTGTAGATGACCACCTCGTCCCCTTCCCTGTCCACGTCCTCGAACTGTATGACTGCATCTGCACCCTTCGGCAGGGGGGCCCCTGTGGAGATGTAAACGCTCTCCCCCGGCTTCAGTTCCAACTGAGGGACGTCTCCGGCGTTGATTTCACCGACGACCTTCAGCCTCACCGGCTCGCTCTCGCTCGCCATAAAGGTGTCCTCTGCCCTCACCGCGTAGCCGTCAACGGTTGCCCTGTCAAAGGGCGGGACGTCTATGGGCGACGTTATGTCCTCCGCCAGAACCCTGCCGAGGGCCCCGCCGAGGGGGACTCTCTCAACTTTTGGCTCCAAGGGGAATGAGTCTATGACCTCAAGGGCCTTTTCGAGGGGAACGACCTTCAGGAACGCCATCGTATCACCGGAAGAAAAGAAAAGTGCTGAAGTATAAATGAGTTGCGTAAACGGGGGCGTTTACTTTTTTCTTTTGAAAGCCCCGCCCCTTTAGGGCGGGGAGGAGGTCAGCACTCGTCCTCCTCTTCCCAGTCTTCTTCCCACTCCTCTTCCCAGTCCTCGTCCTCCCACTCTTCGAGCTCAAACTCCTCGTCGAGGAGCTCCTCTTCGACTTCAACCTTTTTCTTCTTGGGCGGCTCCATGTCCTCCTCACCCTGGCTTCGTTTTGACCTACTGAACTTTAGCCCACAGGGCTTAAAAAGGTTTAAACGCCCCGAGCTCGATTTCGAAAAAGGTTTATATCAGCCGTGAGAAGTGAGTACCATGAGAGTCGCGATTGTCACGGGCGACGCGAGAGTGTATTACACGGCCACAAAAGTCCTGAAGGAGTATGGAATCCCCTTCCTGAGCCTGAGGGTAGGTGAGAGGATTCCCTACGACGTTGAGGTAGTCCTCACGGGCGAGAAGGATAAGGTGGACTTTCCGGTCAAGGTCATCGTCCGAGATGAGAACTTTATAGACGAACTTCTCGCGAGACTGGAAGGGAGGGAGAGGTTTAAGAACGTCTTCATCGCAATAGACCCCGGAGAGAGACCCGGCTTAAGCGTCGTTGCAGACGGGAGGGTCATAGAAGTCCACCGCCTCGGAAGCCCGCGAGATGTTGAAATCGTTGTTGACCTGCTCGAAAAGTACCCCGGTGCGAGGATAAAGATAGGCCACGGCGCGAAGAGGCACAGGACAATGACCCTCAAGGCCCTCGGCAGAGCCCTCGGCTACGATTACCCCATAATCGTCGTGAACGAGTTCAGGACGACCCCCAAAGTCGGGGGAATAGAAAGCTCCTCTGTCGTGGACATCGTAGCCTCAATCAACATCGGCCTGAGGGAGGGGCGTGAGACAACGATAGGGGAACTCCTTGAGGTCAAAGAGCCGACCAAAAAGGAGATAGAGCACATAAAGAGGAGGAGCCGGGAGCTGAGCGGCAACATAACAATTCCCTCAAGCCTCGCGAGGGAGGTTGCCCTCGGGAATCTAACCCTTGAGGAGGCGATTGAACTTCACAGGAGGCGTTCAAGATGATATTCGGAAAGGAAGAGAGGGTTGATGAGATCAAGCTTAGGGTCGCGGAGGCCCTCAAGAGGGACGTCGGCAGGGGCATAGTCCGCTTTGACAGGAAGTACCAGAAACAGCTCGGAGTGGAGCCGGGCGACATCGTTGAGCTGATCGGAGAGAGGAACACCGCCGCCATAGTGGCCAACGCCCACCCTGACGACCGCGGACTGGACATCATCAGGATGGACGGCTACATCAGGAGGAACGCGGGGGTCAGCATAGGCGACTACGTGACCGTCAGGAGGGCGGAGGTCAAGGAGGCAAAGAAAGTAGTCCTTGCTCCAGCCCAGAAGGGCGTCTTCATTCAGATTCCAGGCGACCTTGTGAAGCAGAACCTGCTCGGCAGGCCCGTAGTTAAGGGAGACCTCGTAGTCGCCAGCAACAGGAGCGAGACCTACTACGGCGGCTCTCCGTTTGACGACCTTCTGAGGGGTCTCTTCGAGGCGATGCCCATCGGCTTCGGCGAGCTCAAGTTCGTCGTCGTGAACACGGTTCCCAAGGGAATCGTCCAGATAACCTACAACACAGAGGTCGAGGTGCTCCCGCAGGCGGTCGAAGTCCGCGAGGAGAGCATCCCCGAGGTGACCTACGAGGACATTGGCGGTCTTGACGAGGCCATCCAGAAGATACGCGAGATGGTTGAGCTCCCGCTCAAGCACCCAGAGCTCTTCGAGCGCCTGGGCATTGAACCGCCGAAGGGAGTGCTCCTCTACGGTCCGCCCGGAACCGGTAAGACTCTCTTAGCGAAGGCCGTCGCTAACGAGGCCAACGCCCACTTCATAGCCATCAACGGCCCCGAGATAATGAGCAAGTTCTACGGCGAGAGTGAAGAGAGGCTCAGAGAGATTTTCAAGGAGGCCGAGGAAAACGCCCCGAGCATCATCTTCATTGATGAGATTGACGCCATAGCGCCGAAGAGAGAAGAGGTCGTCGGCGAGGTCGAGAAGAGGGTTGTTTCACAGCTCCTCACGCTCATGGACGGCCTCAAGAGCAGGGGCAAAATCATAGTCATAGCCGCAACGAACAGGCCTGACGCCATTGACCCTGCCCTCAGGAGGCCCGGAAGGTTTGACAGGGAGATTGAAGTCGGCGTTCCCGACAAGCAGGGTAGAAAGGAGATACTCCAGATACACACCAGAGGAATGCCGCTCGAGCCGGACTACGACAAGGCAACCGTCCTGAAGGTTCTGAAGGAGATGAAGTCCAGGAAGTCCTTTAACGAGGAAAGGCTAGAGGCCCTGATTCAGAAGGTTGAGGGGGCCAAAGACGAGGCAGAAATCAAGGAAATCCTCAAGAGCGAAGGCGAGATATACGCGGAGGTCAGAAACAGGCTCATAGACAAGATGCTTGAGGAGATTGCCGAGAAGACGCACGGCTTCGTCGGTGCTGACTTAGCCGCCCTCGCGAGAGAGGCCGCTATGGTCGTCCTGAGGAGGCTCATCAATGAAGGCAAGATAAACCCCGAGCAGGATAAGATACCGCCCGAAGTCCTCCAGGAGCTCCGTGTCAGGAAGGAAGACTTTTATGAGGCCCTCAAGATGGTCGAGCCGAGCGCTCTCAGGGAGGTTCTCATAGAGGTTCCGAACGTCCGCTGGGACGACATAGGTGGATTAGAAGACGTTAAACAGGAGCTCCGCGAGGCAGTGGAATGGCCCCTCAAGTACCCGAAGGCGTTCGAGAGGCTCGGCATAACGCCCCCGAGGGGAATACTCCTCTACGGTCCGCCTGGAACCGGTAAGACCCTCCTTGCAAAGGCCGTTGCCAACGAGAGCGAGGCCAACTTCATCGGCATCCGCGGGCCGGAAGTGCTGAGCAAGTGGGTCGGTGAGAGCGAGAAGAGGATTAGGGAGATATTCAGGAAGGCTCGCCAGGCCGCTCCGACGGTCATATTCATCGACGAGATTGACGCCATAGCCCCGGCGAGGGGTGCCGAGGGGGACAGAGTAACCGACAGGCTCATCAACCAGCTCCTCACCGAGATGGACGGCATAGAGAGGAACAGCGGTGTCGTTGTCATAGCCGCCACCAACAGGCCGGACATCCTCGACCCAGCTCTGCTGAGGCCTGGAAGGTTCGACAGGCTCGTGCTCGTGCCAGCGCCCGACGAGAAGACCAGGCTTGAGATACTCAAGGTGCACACGAGACGCGTCCCGCTCGCGGAAGACGTCAGCCTCGCGGAGCTGGCAAAGAAGACCAAAGGCTACTCGGGAGCTGACCTCGAAGCCCTCGTCAGAGAAGCCGCGCTCATCACTATGCGCAGGGTCATGCGCGAACTGCCCACGGAGCTCGTTGAGAGCGAGAGCGAGGAGTTCCTTGAGAGGCTCAAGGTATCAAAGAGGGACTTCGAGGAGGCCCTGAAGAAAATCAAGCCCAGCATAACGCCGTACATGATCGAGTACTACAAGAACTTCGAGGAGGGCAGAAAGAGGAGACATGAAAAGGAGCGCGGTGGCGTGGACTACTACACGTTCTGACCGCTTTGACGCCTTTACAATTTTCTTTAAATCTCTTTTCTAGGAATTACGTTTCCCTCTGCTCCCTGTACCACTCGACCGTCTTCTTGAGACCCTCTTCGAGTGAAAACTCCGGCTCAAAGCCCAGCTTCTTTATCTCAGTTATGTCCGCCTGGCTGTGCCTTATGTCTCCAGGCCTCGGCTTGTCGAAGACTATCGAGCTCGTTGTTCCGGTTATTTCAATGATTTTCATTGCGAGCTCAAGAATGGTTGTCTGCCTTCCGGTCGCGACGTTGAAGACCCGCCCGTTGGCTTTCCTGCTCTCGGCGACGAGGAGGTTCGCCCTGACGACGTCCTTCACGTAGATGAAATCGCGCGTCTGCTTGCCGTCGCCGTAAATAACAAGCGGTTCTCCAGCTAAGGCCCTGTTGATGAATATGCTTATCACGCCTGCGTACTGGTTGGCGCTCTGTCTCGGGCCGAAGACGTTAAAGTAGCGCAGGGAAACGACTGGCAGGCCGTAGAGCTCGTGGTAGACGCGGAGGTACTCTTCAGCGGTTGCCTTCGTGACTCCGTAAGGGGATAGGGGCTTTGGCCGTTCAGTTTCCTTCAGCGGAAGGTTGGGGTTGTCGCCGTAGACCGCGGCGGAAGACGCGAAAATTAGCTTTCCATTGCCTTCAAGGAGAGCCCTGATGATGTTTAGTGTCCCGAGGACGTTTACCTCCTCCGTAAAAACGGGGTCGCGTATGCTCTCGACGACGCTTACCTGCGCCGCCTCGTGGAAAACGTAGTCAGCGTGGCTTATCAGCTCGGCTATCGCGTCATAATCTCTTATGTCCGCCTTGACGAGCTTTGCCCCCGGAGGGACGTTCTCCTCCTTTCCCGTGTACAGGTTGTCAATGACGATGACGTCGTTGTCCTTGACAAGCTCCCAGGCTATGTGCGAGCCAATGAAGCCCGCTCCCCCGGTGACAACGATTAACTTGTTCCTCATGCTCAACCCCTGGGATGTAGGGGAGAGACCTTAAGTTTCTTTCTCTCGTTAAATCATCCTGAGCTTCACGGCCTTCATAATGTCCTCCTTTGAGGGTGGGTTTCCAGAGACGTTCGAGTAGATGCTCACAAGGTCGTTTATAATCATGGAGAGTTTTTCAATGATGTCCTTGCTCTTGTTCCAAGGGGTGGCATAGCGGAACTCTATGATGTCGGCTAGGTCGTCAATGGTGAACTCGTAGATGACTCTCTCACTGGGACACTCAACAAGCAACAGCTTCCCGTCCTTAAGGACTGCCCTAAAGCCGGTCTTCTGGCTCTCCACCATATGGCATCACGTTACTTACTTGGTCATCGAAGTACTTTAAGGTTGTGCTCCCGGACTATGAAAATTTTGGGTGCATCGTGTTTGGATTAACAAATTTTTGTCCATTCCGAAACCATTATAAGTCACTTATTGACTTAAACCTGGGTAAGGAGCCATGCCGAGCTACATAGTCGTTGGCGGTCAGTGGGGAGACGAGGGCAAGGGGTCAATAATAGCGTACCTTGCCCTGAA
The DNA here is from genome assembly GCF_000769655.1 of Thermococcus eurythermalis. Taxonomy (NCBI): domain Archaea; kingdom Methanobacteriati; phylum Methanobacteriota; class Thermococci; order Thermococcales; family Thermococcaceae; genus Thermococcus; species Thermococcus eurythermalis. The sequence goes on from NZ_CP008887.1 coordinate 1,819,760, forward strand.
GGATAAGCCTGAAGTAATAGCGCGCGGTGGAGTGGGAACGAACGCTGGTCACAGCGTCTTTATCAACGGCAGGAAGTACGCCGTCAGACAGCTCCCGACGGGCTTCATGCAGACCAAGGCCAGGCTTCTCGTCGGAGCGGGAGTTCTCGTTGACCCGGAGGTCTTTTTCCACGAGCTTGAGCACCTGAAGGACTTCAACGTTGCAGAGAGGGTCGGGATTGACTACCGCTGCGCTATAATTGAGGAGAAGCACAAACAGCTAGACCGCTCCAACAGCCACCTGCACGAAAAGATAGGGACAACTGGAAGCGGCTGCGGGCCCGCTAATGCAGACAGGGTCATGAGGAAGGCCAAGCTCGCGAGGGACATCAAGGAGCTTGAGCCCTATCTGACGGACGTCGCCCAGGAGGTAAACGACGCCCTCGACGAAGGGAAGCTCGTCCTCGTTGAGGGGACCCAGGGCTTTGGACTGAGCCTCTACTACGGGACTTACCCGTACGTGACCTCAAAGGACACAACAGCTTCTGCCATTGCGAGCGACGTTGGAATAGGGCCTACGAGGGTTGACGACGTCATAGTCGTCTTCAAGAGCTTCCCGACGCGCGTCGGAGAGGGGCCGTTCCCGACCGAGATGAGTCAGAAAGAGGCTGAGAAAATGGGTCTCGTTGAGTACGGCACAGTTACAGGCAGGAGGAGAAGGGTCGGCTGGTTCGACTTCGAGTTCGCGCGCTATTCGGCGAGGATAAACGGCGCGACGATGCTAGCCGTGACGATGCTCGACAAATACGACAAAGAGGCCTTCGGTGTCACCGACTACGACAAACTGCCGAAGAGGGCCAAGGAGTTCATAGAGGAGATAGAAGAAAGGGTCGGCGTCCCGGTCGGGCTGATAAAGACCGGGCCCGAGCTGGAGCACATCATTGACAGGCGGGACGTCATTTGACGGCGTACTTGCTCTCGACCTGAGCCAGCCTGAACTTGGACGAGATGCCGCTTCCCCTGACGAGGTCGTGGTCCACCAGCTCCCCTGTGAGGGTGTTGTACTTTCCGAAGTATATCCCCTTTTTTCCAACACCTTTTACCCCTGCATAGCCCTCCTCGATGTTGTGGACTATCCATTCAACCTCTATGGTGTCCCCGTACTTTTCCCTCACGAACTGGGTGAACGCTTTGGTGATGGCGCTCTCAATGTACTGGTGCTCAAATTCGAGAATTTCACCCGTTGTCCTGTGGACTTTGAGCCTTCCGAAGGCCTTTGAGCCCGTAAACTCGACTTCCCAGTGGTCAGAAAGTCTGAGGCACTCAATGGAGGGGTTCGGCTCGACCTCCAGGATTTTTGCGAGCACGATTTCCTCGACGCGCTTCTTCTTGAGGAACCTGTCTGTCTCTCTAACCTCGCCCGAGAGGGATACGAAGACCTTAACGATGTCCCGCTCACCCTCCAGGGTTATTATAAACCCGTTTTCAGATTCTTCGGTGAATATCGCCCTGTAGTCCCCATACTTCCTGACCGCAAGCTCGGCGGCCAGATTAGCTCCAACCTCCAGCGAGGACTCAAGGACTTTTCCGGTCTCGCCGTCGTACTCAAGGCGGGCCCTGATGCCGCTCCCCTCGAACTCAGCTCTGACAAGGGCGTGGCCGGCAACCTTGCACGACTTCAGCTCAATGTCCCTGACGACCTCAAGGGCCCAGCCCGCGATGCTCTTCAGGACTTCCTTCGGGGAGCCGAGGTCGCGGGTGCTGATAATTTCCCCCGTCCGCTGGTCAAGGTGGACTGCAAGAACCTTCCCACCGCTCAAAATGTCAACAACGACCGCACCGGAGTGCCTCTCAACTCCTATTACCTGACCGTCGCCGTACCTGGACAGGACTGCGTTCAGTATGGCATCCTCGGTCAGAGCCGACTGGAACCTCCTAACGTCCCCGCTGTAGGAATTGACCTCGATTTCAAAGAGGTATCTGCTCGTTCTGCCCCTTATCAGGCTGAAGCGCCTTTTGGTGACGATTTCAACGGTTACCGGCTCTTCGCCAAGTTCTGCCCTCACATGGTTCTTTGCCAGTTCAACGAGCTCCTCCCCGCTTAGGGGCTCGGCTTTGGCGCTCACGCGGCCTATGGCAAAATCGAAGAGAACTTCCACGGGCTTTGAACCTGCTGAGAACGTCACCTGGGCTTTTTTGGGCACGTATGCTTTTCTTGGGCTGGTGGCCCGCAGGTCAAGCCACCCACGCCTCGCGGCCTCCTCAACCACGGGTTTTACGGGGTCAACGTCGTTCTCCACTTCTATTTCAGTTGCCAGAACCGTCGCAACGTCCTCCAGGAGGGCCTTCATTGCCTTGCCCTTCAGCTCTCCTTCAACGTTTAGAACGAGGTTCTCACCATCGTAGAAAGCCTTACCACTGCCGTTTTCTCGCACCCAGGGAACGACGTAGACGGGTTTAAGCGTCAGCGTTAGGCCCTCAAGTTTGAGAGCCTCGGGCCGGATACCAAACCGGTAGGAGACTACCTTCTTTGCCTCCTCGATGAGCTTCTGTGGCGATACCGATTCAAGGAGCGGCCCATCAAGAACGAACTCTTTCAGCTCCTCCGGCTTCTCTCCCTCTGGAAGGAGCTTCTCAAGAAGCGTCTTTGGAGGTGCTATGGAGTAGCGGTTAAAGGTCTCGGAGAGCCACTCGGGGCCAAAAACGGCAATCCCTTCAAGCTCGTAGTCAAGGTCATCTAGTGCTATGAGAACTGCCCTGCCGTACTTCGACAGCACGCTTTCAAGCCAGTCCTTTTTGGGTTTTCCCCTTAAAAGGGCAACCGCAAGGGTCTCTCGCCCGTAGAACGGGTCGTTGCGCTCCCCTATCACCACGGCGAGCCTGGCCTTCCCCCTCTTTTTATACTCCCTCCCTGTCTCCGAGAAACCTGCCCTCCCAATGAGCTCGGCAAGTCCCTCCACAACGAGGTCCTCGGGGGCCAGAAGTACCATAGACGGTTCCCACGCCATAGTAAATCCCCATATAATTAAATGGGGTAAAAGGATAAATATTTTTTGGGTTTCTCGGCGTTTACAATTAATCACAATCGACCCACTAGCTCCGGGAGGCCCCCTCAACCAGCCACTGGATTATCGTCCTGTGGAACTCGTCAGCCCACTCTGGGTCTTCGAATATCTCGTGGTAGGCCCCCTCAAACTCTTTAAGCGTCTTGTCCTCTATTTTGAGCTCTTCAAAGAGTTTTCTTGCCCCCTCCGGGGGCGTTATGACGTCGCCAGTGCCAACGAGGAGCAGGACAGGGGCTTTTATTCTATCTGCTTCCATGTGTGCCAGCTCCATGTTCACGAAGATGCTCCTTCCGAGCTTGGCCGAAATCCTGTCGTGGACAAGGGGGTCTTCAATGTAACGTTTAACCGCCTCGGGATTCCTGGAAAGCAGGTTTGGATTAATGCCGTTGGAGAGCACTATTCCTGGGGCTATTTTTCCAAGGAACTTTGCGAGGGCCACCATGAAGCCAGACGTTTCCGGGCTCTTGGCGAGGGCGGGCGAGGAGGCCACGAGGCCGCGTATCTTGTCGGGCCTCGTCTCGGCGTAGCGTATTACGGTTAGGCCGCCGAGGCTGTGCCCGAAGATGAAGGGCTTCTCACCTATTTCTGCAATTATAGAATCAATTATTTCCATAGCCTCTTCAACGCTGGTGTGCCCCCTCTTGCCGGGGCTCTTCCCGTGACCGGGCCAGTCAAAGGCATAGACAGCGAAGCCGGCATCGTTGAGCTCTTTAATCAGCCTTCCGTACCTCCCGCTGTGCTCTCCGAGGCCGTGGACAAGAACCACCCAGCCCCGCTCGGGGGTTCCGAACTTGGCTTTATATATTTCAGCCATAGTCATCGCCAGTCGGGAAATTTAGAAAAGGAAGATTTAAGGTTTTCAGTGCGAACCCCGAAGTGCGGATTAATATGAAAATCGGTTCTCCTTTATCCTCTCGTTGGCAAAGCGGACGATTTTCTGGACGTCCTCACCAATTGTGTCCGGCTCTGGCTTCATCAGGACGTAGAATACGTTGGTCTTCGGCGTGAGCGAAACGTGCTTGACGTTGTGGGGGTTGGAGAGGCTTTCAACGAGCTCCTTAAGGTTTTCGATGTCCCGCTTTTTCTCGTATAAGGCCTCGTATTGTTTCCCGGCAATCTCAATCGTCTCCTTCTGGAGGAAGTCTTCGTTCTCGATGTCCGGCTTCAGCCTGTAGTAGCCCTTCTGGATGAGGTGCGCCTCGCGCTTTATCTGGGCAAAGGGCCTGACCACAATGTAGAGCTTGTCGTGTCTGCTGGTTAGCAGGGAAATCGGAAAGTAAAGGATGCTGTGCCTCGGCAAGAGTGTTAAAGTATACTCGAACTTCCTGGTGTTGTTGCGGTTGACTTTGTATTCAGCGCGGAAGCCGATGTATCCGCCGAGCCACGTATAGTCCTCGCTCTCGGGCTTTACGACCTCCTTTATCGCCCTTATGTAGTGCTCCATCAAAAGCAGGTTGAGCTTCCTTCCGCGGTAGTACTGGATAACTGAGATTCCAGCTAAGACAAATATTGCCGCAAACAGCGCCTGGTTGTCCATCTTAATCCTCCTCCAGCGGGTAATACCTTTCAAGGGTTCTTGAATCCAGTATCTCAAGACGGGCGATATCATCGAGGATAGCAACGATGTCCTTAACGATTCTCCGCTTCACAGGCCAGCTGAGGGCGTTCTGGAACGGGTGTCGTAGCCCCTCTGAAAGGCGCAGGTAAATCCTTACACCGTCCTCGTCAGCAATGACTTTCTCAACAAGTCCAAGGCTTACTATGTCCATCTCCGTTATCGGTTCTTTAACCTGTCTAAGCCTCTGGTATACCTCCTTCTCAACGTCCAACTATTATTCCCCCAAGCTCCTTAAGCCTCTCGACCCCTCTTGGTTCCTCCGGAAAGACGGGTATCTTCACAATCTCCAGCCCTTTGAACCGCCTCTCAACTTCCATGAGCACCTTCCGCTGGGCCTCAAGCCTTGCTTTCAATTCAGGAACATCATTCCTCAGTTCGAGGACTTTGTTCATAACTATCATGTTGAAGGGAATCTTGAACTTCCTAAGGCTTTCGTATGCCCTCTCGGTCTCATAGAGAGGTAGCATCTCCGGGTTCATCACCGCCACGACGCTCGTTTTCTCTGGGTCTGTGAGCACGCTCTCGACGAATGCAACTTCCTCTCTGTAGGTCTTTAGCTCCTTCATAACCGCGTCCTCTTCTTCCCTTGTCGGGAGCTTGAACTCCTTGCCCTCCACAACAAACTCCTGCTCGCCGTGGATGTTGGCTATCGCAGCGCGCTTGTCAAGAATGGCTCTCCTTATTTCAATGAGCTTGTCCGTCCAGATGAGGGAGATTTTGGGGAGGGCGAGGACACGGAGTGTCAGGCCCGTGGGTGGGGTATCAAAGACTATGACGTCCCACTCGTCGCCCCTGGTCAGGATTTCCCTTATCGCTTCGAGAGTGGCGTACTCCTCTATTCCGGGCGAGAAGCTCAGCACCTCAAAGTATTTCTCTAGGTTTATGACAGTGAGGTAGCGGTAGGTGTGCTTCATGCTCTCCTCAAGGTGCTTTAGATAGGCCTTTATCAGTTTCTCCATGTCGAGCTCTGCCGCGTAGAGGTTTTCGGTTATCTTCTTCGGTTTATCAGAGAGCTTCTCCATCAGTACGTCCCCAAGGTTGTGCGCCGGGTCAAGAGATACTATCAGCGTTTTGTATCCCCCCTCAGCGAGGGCGATTGCCGCCGCCGCTGAGCTGGTTGTCTTGCCGACTCCACCTTTTCCTATGAAAAAGACGACGCGGTAGCCTTTTTTGGGGACGAAGAACTCCCTCATGTGCTCACCTCACGTTATTTCAAACATGCCGGCCAGTTCGCCGAGGATGTCGTCCATATCAACGACCCTGCGCTGCATAACGTAAAGCTCACGCGTCATATGGGGAAGGAGCCGTATCACAAGGGTAGTGGGTGGGCTGGGGATCCCCACGAACTCGCCCATAAGGATGAGCGCGAAGACGTTCTCAAGCTCTCTCAGCTCGAACTCAAGATATTCGGTTGAGCTGTGTTTAAACGCGCCGAAAAACCCCCTTAAAAAAGCTTTGAGGTTTTCTACCGGGCTTTTTTCTCTATCCTTCATTCTCACCACCTAATGAAAATGGGAGAAATAAAGAAGGAATCAGGCCGCAGCTGCAGCATACTCTTCCTCTGGCTTCTTCCAGGCGAGGTAGAAGTCCCACGCCAGCAGGAAGTTCAGGATCAGGCCGACGAGGAGCGAGCCCTTGACCGCTATGAGGGTGCTTCCACTGAGCGGCACAGTAACTATGTACCATACCAGAGCTGCGGTCACTGTTATCCAGAGGAACAGCGCGGGTATTAGTACGGCCCAGCTCCACTTTCCGGCCTTCTGGACTTTGGCGGCCCAGAGTGCGGCGGTCATCATTGCTATGCTCGCAAGGAGCTGGTTCATTCCTGCGAACGCTGGCCAGATGACCTTGTAACCGGCACCCCATGCAAGGTAAGTTCCGAGAACGGCTATGATTATTGACGCCACCCACTTGTTGGTTATGGTCTTCCATATGCCCTGGCTGGTGTCTGCAACCATTCCAAAGAGCTCCTGCCAGGCGAACCTTCCAAGCCTGGTGGCGGTGTCAAGCGAGGTCAGTGTGAAGGCCGAGACCCACAGTGTAGCGAAGGTCTTTCCGAAGGTCTCGCTGACGCCGTAGAACTCGCTGACACCCTTAGCGTAGCCCCCGATGAAGGTTCCGAGACCGCCCTTGTTGATGTACTCTGTTGCCCACTGTCCGGGGTCAAGACCGGTGAGCTGGACACCGTAGACGGCTATGGCGGTTATGACTATTGTTGAAAGGAAGCCCTCTGTGAACATGCCGCCGTATCCTACGAGTAGACCGTGTATCTCCTTGTCAAGCTGCTTTGAAGACGTTCCTGAACCCACAAGGGAGTGGAAACCGCTGAGGGCACCACACGCTATTATCAGCGGCACAGTCGGCCAGAACGGCGATGGAACTGCTTCTGTGCCCTTGACCACATAGGCGCTCCAGGAAGTGAACGCTGGGGCAGTGAAGTCCTTGGCGAGAAGCACGAAGGCGATTCCTCCAAAGATGAGCCCGAACCAGAGTATGTACGCGTTGAGGTAGTCCCTTGGCTGGAGGAGCACCCAGACTGGCAAGGAAGCTGCTACAATGATGTACACGAGCAGGATTATGTTCCAGTAGTGGTATGCAGTTTTGTAGGGGGCAGTATCCACCGTGGTCTGGCCCTCCACGAAGACCAACGGGTGGTTGAGGCCAATCCAGACCGCTAGGGCGAGGAGGAATATGCCTATTATTGTTCCCAGCTTGAAGTCAATCTTGACCTTGTAGAGCAGCCAGCCGAGGAGCACTGCAACCACTAAGAACAGGAGCGTCGCGGTGGCGGCTTCTGGGGTCGTAGTGAGAAGCTTCGCCGTCACCGCAACGAACGCCGCAACGACGAGCAACAGAGTGAACCAGATGTAGACCTCAAAGGCGATTCCAGTTCTCCTGCTCATAAGCTTTCCTGCAATCCACTGGACTGACTTACCATCGTAGCGGACAGATGACATCAATGCCAGGTAGTCGTGAACCGCACCGATGAAGACGTTTCCGAACCAGACCCAGATGAGTCCCGGAAGCCATCCCCATGCCATTGCCACCGCTGGACCAACTATAGGCCCAGCACCGGCTATCGAAGCGAAGTGGTGTCCGTACAGAACAAGTGGGTGTGCTGGGACGTAGTCAACGCCATCGTAGAGCCTGTGTGCGGGGGTCGGCCTGTTAGGGTCGGCTTTAACAACTTTGTTCTGGAGGGCCTTACCGTAGGTAAAGTACATGGCCAGATATATGGCCGCAGCCAGTAGGATTATAACAGCGGAGTTCATTTCTGCGCCTCCATCAAAGTTTTGCACTATGATGTACAAATTATGTACTTAAATGCCTTTCGGCAAAAACCTGAGAATACTTCGGCTTTTCACTAAAAAACAGAGGAAAAAGAGATTTTAGATAAATAAAAAGTTAACACGGTTCTTCGTCAGCCCAGTTCTATCAGTGGGTCGCCGGTGTTTACGGCGTCGCCTTCTTTTACGTAGATTTTCTTTACGACGCCGTCTTTTGGTGCTGGAATCTCGTTCTCCATTTTCATGGCCTCAAGCACGAGGAGTCCCTGACCAGTCTTGACTTCCTGGCCCTCGCTTACAAGGATTCTAACAACCTTACCAGGCATTGGGGCCGTAACAGTATTCGGCGAAGCCTGCGCAGGGGCCGGCGAAGGGGCGCTTGGAACTGGTGTTGGAGCAGGCGCAGGAACAGGAGCCGGAGCACTTGGAGCGGACGGAACTGGAGCAGTAGCCCCAGCGCCCGCTATCTGGGGCAGATACCTGAGGGCGCTGAGGTCAACCCCCTCGACCCCAACCTCGAACTCCACGCCGTCAACGTACACCCTGAACTTCTGCGCGGTCTTCGGGATTTCAGGTTTTCTGATTCCCTCGGCCCTTACCCTGAAGAACTCAAGGGCAACCTGCGGGAAGAGGCAGTAGGTGAGAACGTCCTCCTCCTTCTGGAGGTAGCCGAGCTCCTCAAGCTCCTTCCTGCACTTCCCCAGCCGGGGTTCGAGCAGCTCTCCAGGCCTTACCGTTATCGGCTCCTCGTCACCGAGGACGAGCTTCTTGAGCTCCGGGTTTATCTCCGCCGGCGGCCTGCCGTAGAAGCCCTTGATGTAGTTCTTGACCTCGTTGGTTATCCTCTCGTACCTCCCGAAGAGGACGTTGAGGACGGCCTGCGTCCCTACTATCTGGCTCGTAGGCGTCACCAGAGGGGGCCAGCCGAGGTCTTCTCTGACGCGCGGAATTTCGTTCAGCACTTCATCGAGCTTGTCGAGAGCGTTCATCTCCTTGAGCTGGGCTATGAGGTTGGAGTACATCCCGCCGGGAACCTGGTACTTCAGGACGTAGGGGTTGACCATGAGTGCCTCCTTGTGGAGCAGACCCCAGTACTTCTCCTCAAGCAGTTTCTTCAGGTAGCGGGAGACCTCGTGGATTAACTCTCTGTCTAGGTGGCTTCCGACGGCCTTCGGAAGGGCGTGCCATATCGTCTGTATTCCCGGCTGGGCCGTTCCAAAGGCGAGGGGGCTTATTGCTGTATCTATGTAGTCTGCACCAGCCTCAACGGCCTTGAGATAGGTTGCCACAGCCATTCCCGTGGTTGAGTGGGTGTGAACGTTCACGGGCACTCCGTATGTTTCTTTTATCTCCCTGACCAGCTCGTAGGCCTTTTTAGGCGTCAGCAGGCCGGCCATGTCCTTGATGGTTATGACGTCAACGTCGAGCTGGAGGAGCTCTTCGACCTTCTTCATATAGTACTCCAGTGTAAAGATTTTGCCGGTGGTGTAAGCTATAACTCCCTGCACCTCTGCGCCGACGTCCTTGGCCTTCCTTATCGCCACCTCCATGTTCCTGACGTCGTTGAGCGCATCGAAGATGCGGAAGATGTCAATTCCGTTCTTGTGCGCCAGCTCGACGAACTTCTCGACGACATCGTCAGGATAATGGCGGTAGCCGACGACGTTCTGCCCCCTGAGGAGCATCTGGAGCTTGGTCTTCCTTATATGCTCTCTGAGGAGTCTGAGCCTCTCCCAGGGGTCTTCTTTCAGATAGCGGATGCAGACATCGAAAGTTGCCCCTCCCCAGACCTCCATCGAGTAAAATCCTATCTTATCCATCTTCTCGGCTATGGGAAGCATGTCCTCCGTCCTGAGGCGCGTCGCTATGAGGGACTGGTGGGCATCCCTAAACGTGGTGTCTATTATCTCCACCATTGCCATCACCCGCATTTCTGCCAGTCACTCCGTATATGCCACCTAACCAGAGAACCACTTTAAAAATGTTCCGACATGGGGTGAGACATGTTACGGCAAGTGTCGAAAGAAGGGAAGTAGTAAAAACGGACAAAACGGGCTCAGATGAGCCCCTCGGCCTTGGCGGCCTCCTCCGGGTCCTCGTTGCGGTGGACAACCCTGATAAGGGCCTTAATGAACGGCTCGGGGTTCTCACGCTGGAAGATGTTCCTCCCAACGACTGCCCCGGCACCACCGGCCTCTATGACCTCCCAGACGAGCTTGAGGAAGTCAACGGGGTTGTCGGTCTTAGCACCGCCGCTGAGCAGGACTGGGACTCCTGCGGCGGCATCGACCACCTTAGCAAAGGTCTCCCTTGAGCCCGTCCAGTAGGTCTTTATCATGTCGGCGCCGCTCTCGGCCGCGGCCCTCGCTCCATACATGACGACGCGGTAGTCCTCCTTTTTACCATAGCGCTCGTTGATGTACGGCCCGCGCGGGTAGGCGAACTGAACGACCGGGAAGCCAAGGTCGTGGGCGTAGCTCGCTATCTCGGCGAACTGGCGCATCATAACGTCCTCAGCCGGGCTGCCCCAGTAGACGGTTGCAGCTATTGCATCGGCGCCGAGCTTCACTGCATCTTCAACGAAGCCCAGCTGGCTCTGGAGGAGCTGGTCTCCCTTCGGGCGGAGGTTGGTCTTGCTGGTAAGCTTTACCATGAGGCCGACGTTGGGCTTTACTTCGTCACCGGCTATCCTAGCGAGGCCCGGGAGCATCATAACGCCGTCGATTCCGGCCCTAACGACCTTCCTTATGATGACCTTCGGGTTAACATGCTCCCAGTGCTCCTCGAAGTCGGTAGGCCCGTGCTCGAAGCCGTGGTCCATCGCGAATATGAGGGCCCTTCCGTCCCTCCTGAAGAAGCGCCTCATCCTCCTCTTTATGCCCACGTTCTGGTACGCGTCCATACTAATCACCGGGAGTGATATATCTTTTGAGAATTTAAGGTTTTCCTTGACGAAAAGGTGTTTAAGCCCAAGGTCGAGCTGTGAACGGTGGTTGGATGGAGAAAATGAAGCGGATTGTAGGGGTCAAGGTTATACAGCTCGACGAGGTAGGTTCAACAAACGAATACGCCAAGACTATTGCCCATGAGGCTCCAGAGGGAACTGTGGTCATTGCCAAGCGGCAGACTGCCGGAAGGGGCAGGAAGGGGCGTTCGTGGGCTTCTCCCGAGGGAGGCATCTGGATGAGCGTGATTTTAAAGCCCCCGCGGGTTGACCCGAGGCTGGCCTTCGTCGGGGCGCTGGCGGTGGTGGACACGCTCGCGGACTTCGGGATTTCTGCGGGAATAAAGTGGCCCAACGACGTGTGGGTCGGCGGAAGGAAGGTATCCGGCATACTGGCAGAGGGAAAAGCTGGAGAATACAGCATACTGGGGATAGGCCTCAACGTGAACAACCCCATTCCGGAGGAGCTGAAGGACAATGCAACTTCGATGATGGAGCTCATAGGCTCGAAGCTTCCCCTTGAAAAAGTCCTGAAGAGGCTTCTCCTGCACCTGGACGGCTGGTACCGGGTCTTCCTTGAGAGGCCCGACCTGCTGATGGCAAAAGTCCGCGAGAGGACGTTCATACTGGGGAAGCCCGTTACAGTGATAGAAGGGGAGGAAAGAATCTCAGGTATAGCACTGGACGTACTGGACGACGGCTCGTTGCTTATGGACATTGGTGGGCAGTTAAGGAGAATCACGTATGGAGATGTCTCGTTAAGGCTTTTCTAAGTTTTTGTCATTTTGTCAAGCTTCTTGGGATAAGATTAATATGCCACCCATCGAGTAAATAATCTTGCTGGCAATTAGTCAGCTAAATGGGGGTGAGACAGTGGGGAAGGGACTGCTGAAAAGGTATTTAGAGTATCCAATACTGTGGAAAATACTCTATGGTTTGATTTTGGGTGCCGTCTTTGGACTTATAGCGGGGCACTACGGCTATGCAGAGGCAGTGAAGACGTATATAAAGCCCTTCGGTGACCTCTTTGTGCGCCTGTTGAAGATGCTTGTCATGCCGATTATCCTGGCATCTCTTGTCGTCGGTGCGGCCAGCATAAGCCCCGCCCGTCTCGGCCGCGTTGGCCTCAAGATAGTCGTCTATTATCTTGTCACCTCTGCGATGGCGGTTTTCTTTGGTCTCATCGTTGGCAGAATCTTCAACGTCGGCGCGAACATTGACCTCGGCTCAGGCACCGGCAAGGCAATTGAGGCCCAGCCGCCTTCCCTGGTGGACACGCTCCTCAATATAGTGCCGACAAACCCCTTCGCGTCGCTGACCAACGGGGCAGTGCTCCAGGTGATATTCTTCGCCATAGTCCTTGGAATAGCGATAACCTACCTCATGAACAGGGAGGAGGAGCGCGTTAGGAAGTCAGCGGAGACCCTCCTGAGAGCCTTTGACGGTCTGGCCGAGGCAATGTACCTCATAGTTGGTGGTGTCATGCAGTACGCCCCGATAGGTGTCTTTGCCCTCATAGCCTACGTTATGGCCTCTCAGGGAGTCAAAGTCGTTGGCCCGCTCGTCAAGGTCGTCGCGGCAGTTTACCTTGGCTTAATCCTTCAGATAGGCATAACCTACTTTATCCTGCTCAAGGTCTTTGGAATTGACCCGGTCAGGTTCCTTAGGAAAGCCAAAGACGCCATGCTGACTGCCTTCGTCACGAGGAGCTCAAGCGGCACACTTCCAGTCACGATGCGCGTGGCAGATGAAGAGATGGGCATTGACAAAGGTATCTATTCCTTCACCCTTCCGCTCGGCGCGACGATAAACATGGACGGAACGGCGCTCTACCAGGGTGTAACAGTGCTCTTCGTCGCCAATGCCATCGGCCAGCCCCTCACACTTAGCCAGCAACTGATAGTCGTCCTTACTGCAGTCCTCGCTTCGATTGGGACCGCCGGCGTCCCGGGAGCTGGAGCGATAATGCTTGCGATGGTTCTCCAGAGCGTCGGCCTCGACCTCAGCGCGGGCAGTCCAGTGGCCCTTGCATACGCCATGATACTCGGAATTGACGCCCTCCTTGACATGGGCAGGACGATGGTCAACGTCACCGGAGACCTGGCCGGGACGACGATCGTGGCTAAGACCGAGGGAGAGCTCGACGAGAGCAAGTGGCGTGACTGACCGCTTTCTTTTCTCCGCTTTTCTTGGGCAAACTTAATATACCCTCTCCCGTTTCTATGAGGCAGGACAGCTGGAGGTAAAGATACATGAGGAAGTTTGGATTTTTGGTTGTTGCTATTCTCCTCGCTGGAATTGTTGCCGGAGGAGTTTCGGCGTCCAGCGAATACAAAGAGGTGCAGGAAAATGAGTACTGGGTCTCTTGGGACGGAAGCGCCAACGTGTCGCTGAAGACCACATTGTACGGCCCCGAAGAAGCACTGAACGGAACTAAGGAGAGCATACTTGAGGTGGGAGTTGAAAACGCGACGAGAATGTTCCTCTCCCAGAAACAGCAGGCCCTTTCACGGCTTGGGCTTACCCTTGAAAACGCTACAGTGGAAATTTCGGGACACGATACAACCGGCCCCATCACGGTCGCGATAAGCGGCGTAATCCCCGGCCTCGCGCGCTACTACTCCTACGACGACGCCTGGGAGGTTTCTCTGGACGTTCTCCGCGTGCTTGACCTTTCACAGTTTGACCCGACTACAATCAACGGCTCAATGCACCTTGAAAACTACTTTACAGTCCACCTTCCAGAAGGGGCCGAGGTCAAAAACGTCACCAAGGGCTTCAAGGTTGAGTCCGGCGGAAGCTACATACAGCTTGATGTTGAGGTAGATGGGACTACAATCACCGCGCACTCGGTCATATATTTCAAAGACGGTGTTACAACGGACGACCTGACCGTGCTGTACTCAAAGCTCGGCCCGGTTACCATTAAATACGGTGGAAAGGCGGGAGTTGAGGAATACTCCACCTGGGTGATGCGGATATACAACAACATAACCGTTGATGAGGACAGAACGATTCTCGAAAGCGTTGAAGAGTACGTCGAGCCCGAATCATACGTTAACTACCTTAAAGCCCAGTTTGCGTATCTCGGACTCCAGCAGGCGGAGCAGAGCCTCTACCAGAGCTACGCTCGGACGTTCCAGAGCAGGGGCGTAAACGTCCTGTCTGGCAACGTCTCGATACAGAACGTCGAGTCCACCGGTCCCCTCGTCGTGAGATACCGCTGGAACCTTCAGGGGTTCGTCAGCAAGGTCAATGACACATACATCTATGAGTACGACCCGAGGCTCGAATTCGGGAACATAAGCTTCTCTCACAGGCTCAACGCGGCCCTTAACGAGACCAAAGTCACAAGGATTAAGCTCCCTGAGGGCTACGAGTTCACAAAGCTCCCAGGCAACATAGAGGCCAAGACGGACGCAGGAAGCGTTGTAATGAAGGTCACCAAGCTCAGCGAGAACGAAGTCCTGATAGAGAGCAATGTATACCTCCGCTACGGCGTTCCGGCAGATGACTACCGGGCCCTCATGGCGCAGGTTCCCGAAAAAGTCGAGTTTGGCTATGTCGTCAAGGCTGAAGAGGCCAGCGGTGTCTGCGGGCCCGCCTTCGTGGTGGGCCTTGCAGTGCTCCCGCTTCTCCTGAGGCGGAGGCGCTGACCCTCTTTTCTTTCCCCTTACGAACCTCACGAAAAAGCTTAAAAACGGATTCTCAAAGCATCAACAGGCATTGCGAGGGGAGGTGTGACCATGTCAAGGAACAAGCCACTCGCCAAGAAGCTCAGGCTTGCAAAGGCTAACAAGCAGAACAGGCGCGTTCCTGTTTGGGTTATCGTCAAGACGAACAGGAAGGTTCTCACTCACCCGAAGAGGAGGCACTGGAGGAGAACCAAGCTCAAGGAGTGAGGTGGTCTAAATGATCAAGCCCGGTGAGGAAGTCGTGTTCGTAGTCCCGATCAAGAAGATAAAGAAGCGCGTTCCGCGCTGGAAGAGGGCCCCGAGGGCCGCCAGGTTCGTCCGCGAGTGGATAGCCAGGCACGCCAAGGCCGACGAGGTAGTCATCGGCACCGACGTCAACGAGAAGCTCTGGGAGCGTGGAATAGAAAAGCCACCCAGCAAGCTCCGCGTCAAGGTCGTCGTCGAAGAGGAAGAAGGCAAGAGGATTGCCAAGGTCTCCCTCGCCTGATTTTAACCACTTTTTAGAGGTGACGAGATGCACATCGAGAGGCTCGATTTTGAGAACTCCCCGTATCTTGGTGTTTACGGCTTCGCTACCGACAGGGTAGCCGTCATCAGGGAGGGCCTTGGCGAGAAGAAGCTTGAAGTCCTCAGAGAGGTTTTGAAGGTTCCGCTCATCGAGACGAGCATAATGAAGTCCCGCATAGTCGGTGTGTTTGTTGCAGGGAACTCAAACGCTCTCATAGTCCCGTGGTACATCTGGGACGCCGAGCTCGACTTCATGAACGCCCAGCTCAGAGAATACGGGATTGACATGGAGGTCGTCCCCTTCCAGAGCAGGCTTACCGCCCTTGGGAACCTGATCCTGGCAAACGACAGGGGCGCCCTCGTCAGCAAGGAGTTCACGAGGGAAGAAGCCAAGAAAATCGAGGACATACTCGGCGTTCCAGTCGAGAGGGGAGTTATAGCCGACTACATATCCGTTGGAAGCGTCGGCGTTGTCACGAACAAAGGTGGTCTCGTGCATCCCGAGGCGACCGACGAGGAGCTTGAGTGGCTGAGCGACCTCTTCAAGGTTGACGTCTACGTCGGAACCGCCAACATGGGCGTCCCCTTCGTCGGCTCGTGTATGATAGCCAACTCGCACGGCGTCGTCGTCGGACACCTCACGACCGGTCCTGAGATTGTGAAGATTGAGGAGGCGCTCGGCTTCCTCGGATAAAGCTTAAAAGTTCACCTTCAAAGGCCCGCTGAAGGAGGGATGAAAATGGAGGTCAAGGTCTACTGCGTTAAGGGAGTCTTTGAGAGGGGTAAGCTCAAACAGCCGTTCACCAAGGAGTACCGCGCTCTCAAGCCCGAGCACGTCGAAGAGCTCGTTTACTCCGACATAGGCAGCAAGCACCGCGTCCCGAGGAGCAAGATATGGATTGAGAGCATCGAGGAGATAAAGCCCGAAGAGGCCGAAGACCCTGTCGTCAGAAGGCTCAGCCTTGAGCTCTGATTTCTCTTTTCCATCCCAAAACCCTTGACTGGTAGTGTCTCTTTGGGAATATCTCCAGCGGGTCAATCCCCTTCTCGCGGAGCAGGTGCCTCAGTTCCACCTCGTAGTCCGCTTTTTGCAGCTCCTCGCTCTCTCGGATATCCACAACGAAAAGCCTTTCGGTAAGCTCGCGTATCGTCTTGTAACCAAGGCCGAGCAGAGGCCTGATGTAAGCTACATTGAACCTGTCCTCCAGCGAGCGGGCCTTCGGGAGGTCGAGGAGCGGAACCCTGTCGTCCCTCCGCGTCCCGTCGCTCACTCTCTCCACTTCCGGGAGGGAAGCTAGGGCTTCGAGGGCCCTCTCGTGGATGAACTGTATCGCGTTGTTGGGGTGGCCGTCGTTTACCGCCATCTCGGCAGCTTTCTCAAGGACTTCTAACGGGAGACTGAGAACCCTGTGCCTAAAACCGAGCCTCTCGGCGGTCTCCTGCGCGTACTTCCAGTTGTCGAGCAGGCCAAAGGTAACGGTCACCAGCTCGACTTCGTAGCCCATCTGGCTTAGTATCCAAGCGGCCAGGCTGGAGTCCTTTCCTCCTGAGTACAGGTGGTGCACCCTCATAGCCATCACCAGCTTTCGTCAGTTAAGCTCTTTATCCTGCTGGGGAAATATCTTTAAAAGGCCAACCTTTTTAAGGCCCTTTCGGGCGAGATGTTAAGAGAGGTGAGAGAGATGGAGAAACGCTTACCAGGTAAGGTGAGGAGGGCTCTGCGTGCGAGATACTACGATATCGAGCCGCGAGCGTGGATTGGGAAGAAGGGCCTGGCTGAGAGTGTAATCGAGGAAATAAACACCCAGCTTGAGAAGGACGGCGTGCTGAAGGTTGAGATAAGGAAGGGCGCGCTCATCTCGACTGGACTGGACAGGAAAACCCTAGCAGAGAAAGTCGCGGAGCTGACGGACAGCGAGCTGATAGACGTCAGGGGCAAAAGGTTTATATTGTTCAAACCGAGGGAAGGCTGGGAAAGGTATTTAAGGCGCCTTGAAAGAAAGGCGTCGGCTGAGAGGCGGGAGGAACCCGCCCGTAAAGTCAGGCTCGACATCGCTAACTTCAGGAAGAAGTTTAGAAAGGGGAGGGATTGAAAAATGGCGACTGTCTATGACGTTCCCGGTGACCTGCTCGTTGAGAGGGTCGCTCAGGCGCTGAAGGAGATAGAGGAGATAAAGCCCCCGGAGTGGGCCCCGTTCGTCAAGACCGGCAGGCACAAGGAGAGGCTCCCGGAGCAGGACGACTGGTGGTACTACAGGGTTGCCAGCATACTCAGGAAGGTCTACATTGACGGGCCCGTCGGAATTGAGAGGCTCAGGACCTGGTACGGCGGTAGAAAGAACCGCGGCCACGCCCCGGAGCACTTCTACAAGGCCGGCGGAAGCATCATAAGGAAGGCCCTCCAGCAGCTTGAGGCGGCTGGCTTCGTCCAGAAGGTTCCGGGCGAGGGGAGGGTCATAACCCCCAAGGGCCAGAGCTTCCTCGACAAGATTGCCACCGAGCTCAAGAAGGAGCTCGAGGAGCAGATTCCGGAGCTCAAGAAGTACTGAGCTCCGTCCCTTTTCTCACACCCTACCCAATACATTTTTAACTTCGACTTCTGAGCCTCAACCGGAGGTGAGAGAATGGCGGAGGACATAGAAGAGATTAGGAAGCGTAAGCTCATGGAGCTCCAGAAGAAGTACCTTGAACAGCAGAAGGCCCAGGAGGAAGCCCTCCAGAGGGAAATGGAGCTTGAGGCCCAGCTCGATGCAATAATGAGGAAAGTCTTGACCCCCGAGGCGAGGGAAAGGCTCGGGCGCGTCAAGCTCGTCAGGCCCGAACTCGCGAGGCAGGTGGAGCTCGTACTTGCCCAGCTCTACCAGGCGGGCCAGATAACGGAGCCCCTTGATGACGCCAAGCTGAAGAAAATCCTTGCCCAGATTGACGCGAGGACGAGAAGGGACTTCAGGATTAAGTGGTAGCGGACGGTGCATCAATGGATGCGCGGGAGATAGTGAAGATACTGGACGAAAAGGGGGAGGTCAGTCTCGACACCTGGAAGGTTGTGTCCGTCCGCGTGAACGAGGACGGAACGGCGGACGTCCTGTACAAAAACCGCCACGTGGGTAGCGAGGAGAACCCGGTCTTCCTGTGGATATACGCCAACATGGTGGAAGATGATTGGGACGTCAGGGTTTTGGAGAGGATAACGTTCCAGAAGGAAGACCTGCTCTGGCTGCTGAAGTTCATCTTCCCGAAAGTTAAGGTTTATAAGGGGCTTGGCAAATAGCCGGCCGGCCGGGGGTGTTTAAGTGAGCGGGAAAAGAGTCTGTCCCGTCTGTGGTTCTACCGAGTTCATTTATGACCCCAGCAGGGGTGAAATAGTCTGTAAGGTTTGCGGTTACGTCATCGAAGAGAACGTGGTAGATGAGGGGCCCGAGTGGAGGGCCTTTGACCCAAGCCAGAGAGAGAAGAGGGCGCGTGTTGGAGCTCCCGAAAGCATACTCCTCCACGACAAGGGTCTCTCCACCGACATAGGTGTGGACCGCTCCCTCACCGGGTTGATGAGGGAGAAGATGTACCGCCTCAGGAAGTGGCAGAGCCGCCTGAGGGTCAGTGACGCCGCCGAGCGTAACCTCGCGTTTGCACTGAGCGAGCTTGACAGGATAGCGAGCCAGCTCAAGCTTCCAAGGCACGTTGAGGAGGAGGCCGCGAGGCTCTATAGGGAGGCAGTCAGAAAGGGCCTGATTAGGGGCCGTTCCATTGAGGCAGTCATAGCGGCCTGTGTGTACGCCGCGTGCAGGCTGTTGAAAGTTCCGAGAACCCTTGACGAGATAGCTGACATCTCCCGCGTCGACAAAAAGGAAATCGGAAGGAGCTTCCGCTTCATAGCAAGGCACCTCAACCTCACTCCAAAGAAGCTCTTCGTCAAGCCCACCGACTACGTGAACAAGTTCGCCGACGAGCTCGGTCTGAGCGAGAAGGTAAGGAGGAGGGCCATCCAGATACTCGAAGAGGCATACGAAAGGGGCCTCACGAGCGGAAAGAGCCCAGCTGGTCTCGTCGCCGCGGCGCTCTACATCGCAGGGCTCCTCGAAGGGGAGAAAAGGACACAGAGGGAAGTTGCAGAGGTCGCCCGTGTCACCGAGGTCACCGTCAGGAACCGCTATAAAGAGCTCGTTGACAAGCTGAACCTCAAGATACCGCTTTAGCGGAACCAGCTCTCAAGCGTCCTCTGTTTTCCTGCTTTTACTGCCTTCTTCAGCCTCTCAAGGCCGTTTTTAACGCGCTCCTCGCTGAAGTCATGCTCGTCGCAGAGGAACTTCAGGATTCCCTCCTCGTCCGGCTCGCGCCACTTAAGTTCGTAATCATCAGTAACAGGCGGGTCAAGGAAGAACTCCTTTATCGCATACAGGTCAACGTCGCTCTCCTTCTGGTACTTCTTGAGCGGGTCTTTTGAGCGTTTCACTATCGTTAAGGCTTTCTTTGGCCCGATACCCTTGATTCCGCCAGGGTTGTAGTCCGTGCCGACGAGGATTGCCAGCTCAATGAGCTTTCCCCTGTCAATTCCAAGCTCCTTGAGTACCTCTTCAAGAACCACGAGCTCTGGCTTCACTTCAACGTAGACGTTCTTTCCGGGAAGCTTCCTCCTTCCCGTTATCGTGAGGTTCCTCACGAGCCTTGGCGCCCCGAAGAGGAGCGAGTCGTAGTCCTGGCTCGCGGAGGCGTATACCTTGCCCTCCTGTGCCATGTAAGCGGCCTGGGCCTCACCCTCGCTTGGGGCCTGGACGACGGGTATTCCCATAAGCTGGAGGAGCTTTTTGGCGTCTTCGATCAGGGTCTCGTTCAGTTTCGTCGCCCTCATCGCGTACTTCTTGGCCTCCTCTATGTCGCCCCTCTCAAGGGCCTCGTGCCACTTTTCCTCGGCCTTTTCTCTCGCCTCGCGCCTCTTCTCAAGCTCTTTTTTCTTAAATGCGGGGGGCTCACCGTCAAAGACGTAGGCTGGCTTTATTCCTACCTCCATCAGATTGATCGTCCGATAAAAGAACCCGCTGAGGTGAGAGGTAATCCTCCCCTTTGAGTCCATGAGCGGTGTTCCGTCGCGCTGTCTTATTGTTGAGAGGAACTGGTACATTGCGTTGAACGCGTCTATAGCAACTTTCTTCCCATAGAGGTTTTCGAGCTCAATCTCCTTCCTGGGAATCAGCTCGCCGATTTGGACTCCCATTGTGATTCACCCAAGAAAAGTGGGAAAGGAAGTATTTAGGGTTTGCCTCGGCCTACCGGGTTGCTCATCACGCATCAGAGAGGGGAAGGCTCCTCATCGGCGGTAGAAACCCTTCTCGATGAGGAACTCCTCGTGCTTCGTCCTCCTCTGCCTCTCCTGCACGTAGATCCAGCCCATAACAAATATCAGCGCCGCAATACCGAAGAGCGTCTGCCAGCCGAGCTTGTTGTAGTCGAGGGTGATTATAATCTTCCTCACCATTGCCAGGACACCGAGCTCGACGACGTTCCGCATGCTGACGTGGTGTTCAGTGACGTACATGGTGAGCAGTTCAAATATTTCAAGGAAGATTATGATAAGGACTATCTGGTGAAGAACTTCCTCGACGTCAAAGGCGTGCATGCTTTCTGTAATAAGGTTGGCCATGAGATAAACCACGTAGCCCATAGTTACCGTCGCCAAGCCTATCACAACTATGTCAAAAAGCACGCTGAGCCACTTGAGCAGGAGGCTCTCGATGACGCCGGGGTCACGGTGCCTCTTGACCATAGTCATACCCCAAGAGGAGTCACTTAAATCGCTAAAAACTTTTCGACAATCCTAAGGGTTCTTTGAAAGCCTAAGAAATCTTCACCGAGAATTTTGAAACATCGGTTGGGAACTTTCGGTCTTTAAACGTCCGTCGAGCCCAACATCGGCAAAAAGAGAAGAGAAAGGTTTTAACTGGCTTTTATGTCTTTTCTTTTGAAAACTTCGCCCACTGGAAAGGTGTCCACTCAGAACTAAGTGAGTAGTTAGGACTCCCGTGGCGATTCCCCTGTGATAACCCCAATCCGGCTTTGCCGGTAGGGGTAACGGGCCCAAGACCGGGCCTTCGGGCGAACCCGAAACCGGTGACGGGAGTAGGGAATGATTGCCCGTAAACCGAACCGCCCACGGGCGGGGAGGAGGTCAGAGACGTAAAAGCGTGAATGTCATCAGAGGTGATAAAGATGGCAGACCCGAAGATTGAAGCACTTTTCAGGCCCAAGAGCGTCGCCGTTATCGGCGCTTCCGGAAAGCCCGGCAAGATAGGATACGCTATTATGAAGAACCTCGTGGAGTACGGCTACGAGGGCAAGATTTACGCCGTCAACGTCAAGGGCGGCGAGATTGAGATAAGCGGAAGAAATTTCCCCGTCTACAAGAGCATTCTTGACGTTCCCGACGAGGTTGACATGGCAGTTATCGTTGTCCCGGCCAAGTTCGTCCCGCAGGTCGTCGAGGAGTGCGGGAAGAAGGGCGTTAAGGTTCTCCCGATCATCAGCTCCGGCTTTGGTGAGCTCGGCGAGGAGGGCAAGAAGATCGAGCAGCAGCTCGTTGAGACCGCCCACAAGTACGGCATGAGGATTCTCGGCCCGAACATCTTCGGTGTCGTCTACACCCCGGAGAAGCTCAACGCCACCTTCGGCCCGACCGACGTCATGCCCGGCCCGCTCGCCCTCATCAGCCAGAGCGGAGCCCTTGGAATTGCCCTCATGGGCTGGACCATCCTAGAGAAGGTCGGTCTTTCAGCGGTCGTCAGCGTTGGAAACAAGAGCGACATAGACGACGCCGACCTCCTCGAGTTCTTCAAGGAGGACGAGAACACCAAGGCCATCCTCATCTACATGGAGGGTGTCAAGGACGGAAGAAAGTTCATGGAGACCGCCAGGGAGGTCAGCAAGGTCAAGCCAATAGTCGTCATCAAGGCCGGAAGGAGCGAGCGCGGTGCTAAAGCCGCCGCTTCCCACACCGGTTCCCTCGCCGGAAGCGACAAGGTCTACGATGCCGCCTTCAAGCAGGCCGGCATAATAAGGGCCTACACCATCGGTGAGGCCTTCGACTACGCGAGAACCCTCAGCAACCTACCTGAGCCCGAGGGAGAGAACGTCGTCATCATCACCAACGGTGGTGGAATTGGTGTTATGGCCACCGACGCGGCCGAGGAAGAGGGACTCCACCTCTACGACAACCTCGAAGAGCTCAAGATATTCGCCAACCACATGCCACCCTTCGGAAGCTACAAGAACCCGGTTGACCTCACCGGCATGGCCGGCGCCGAGGGCTATGAGGGTGCCATCAGGGACGCCCTTGCCCACCCGGAGATGCACAGCATAGCCGTCCTCTACTGCCAGACCGCGGTTCTTGACCCGCGTGACCTTGCCGACATAGTCATCCGCGAGTACAACGCCAGCGGAAGGAAGAAGCCGCTCGTCGTTGCCATCGTTGGTGGAATCGAGGCCAAGGAAGCCATCGACAGGCTCAACGAGGAAGGAATCCCGGCCTACCCGGAGCCGGAGAGGGCTATAAAGGCTCTCGCCGCCCTCTACCGCTGGAGCAGGTGGAAGGCCAAGCAGAAGTGAATTTCGCTTCTTTCCCAAAATCTTTTTATACCTCCGTAGCGTAATTCAAAGAGGGTTGTAATGAAGCGCTGGCTGAAACTTTTTGGAATCGTTCTTTTCACAATAGGTTTCGTCCTTGCCGCGACTTACGACCGGCCGAACTGCTCTGGAATTGCCTGTCCTTTCACGTTTCCCGCCCTTGAGCTGAAGGCGAACTCAGGGGATGTTTTCGTGTGGCCTCCAGATGCCACACCTCCAAACGTCACCTACAATGCCAGCGGGGGCTATTTCGTCTTTCTGAGCGATTACTTCGTCCCCCTGCAGGAGTTCTACCTGAAAGTTTCCGGCAGGGCCGGGTTCAACGTCAGCGGGAAGCTCACGATTTTTCCGAGGAGGGAGTTCAGAGAGATTGAGGCGACCTACATTAACGGCACCCTCCAAGTGGGGGACGCCCTCTACAGGAGGAACATCCGGGGAATACTCGTAGAGAACGGGACGAGGATAAGGGAAATGGCCGTTTACGACGACCCTGCAACCTACAAGGAGTTCAAATACTGCACTGAACACTACGAAGAGATTGTAAAGGCCTGCCGGGCCAGCGGTTCCCCAGAGTACCAGCTTCCCCTTGGGCTTGGCCTGATGCTCGCGGGCATCGCCCTCTTTGCCTACGGGATGAAGTTTTAAGTCCCTTCTCCCATTTTCCTTCGGTGGTGGCATTGATCGTAGCGCTCATCTCCGACATTCACTCTAACCTTGAGGCGCTTGGAGCTGTCTGGGATGAGATAAAGCACGCTGATGCCGTTCTCTGTATGGGCGACCTCGTGGGCTACGGCGCTTCTCCGAATGAAGTCGTGGAATTCGTGAGGAAGCAGATGAAAAAGCGGACTTTTCTCTGCGTCCGCGGAAACCACGACAACGCGATAGCCTTCGGTGCTGAGTGGGGCTTCAACCCCTACGCGAGGCAGGCCGTTCGCTGGCACCAGAGGGTCATGACCGTAGAAAACCTTGAGTTCCTAAGGCAACTTCCTGTGAGGCAGCTCTTCACAGACGACACCGGACGGAGCTACCTGCTCATTCACGGCTCCCCAAGGGCTCCTCTGGAGGAATACCTCTTCCCGTGGCTCCCTGATGAGGAGTTCAAGGCCGTTCTGAGCTACGTCCGCCAGGACGACCTTCTGGTCGGCCACACCCACGTGCCAATGCTGAAGGTCGTCGAAGGAAGAAGGATAATAAACCCAGGCTCGATCGGCCAGCCGAGGGACGGGGACTGGAGGGCGAGCTATGCCATAATAGATACGGAAAGAGAGCCGCCCGGCAACGTTGAATTTCACAGGGTTGAATATGACGTGGAAGAAGCGGCCAGAAAGATAATAGACGCGGGACTGCCGAGGTTTCTGGCGGATAGGCTATATGAAGGCCTTTAGTCTTTCTTCTTCAGGCCGCCGCTAAGGACGCTCCTTGCCCTTGACTGGGCGGGCTTCGGGAGGCGCTTGAGCTTGGAGCGGGCGGCGAGCTTGCTGGCGTCAATTATTATGACCTCTCCAATGCTCTTCACGGCACTGACGGGAATCAGGAGAAGTCCCTCGTGGTCGGTCACGAACTCGCTAGTGTCAAGGTCTTCGTCCGGCTCGGCAACGATAACAAGGATTTCTCCGGTCTCCTCATCGAAGCTGAAGTCGTAGACCCAGCCGAGCCTTATTCCAGTGTCAGTTATAAGCTCAACATCCCTAAGCTTGGATGCCATTATCTTGACCATCTTCGCCACCTCTGGGGTTAATCGTGTAGGCATTTGGGACCAACGTATAAAACCTTTTCCAAAGGAATCTATAAAAAGAGGGAGTCAAACCTTCGTGCCCTGCTTGGCCTGGAGCTCCTGGGCCTTCCTCGCGAGTTCTCCGAGCTGTGCCTCAATTTTCTTCAGGGCATCCTGAGTCCTTGCTATTGCCTCTTCGTACTCCTTGATGCGCTCGTCCAGGTACTCGATGGCGCTGTCGAGGTTCTTCTCGACAGCGTAGCCCGCCCCAACGCTGACGATTGCGTTTTCCTTGTCTGTTATTTTGCCCCTTAGGAACGAACCTGCGCCAATTGGAACGAGAATCTCAGCTTCTCCCTCAGTCTTTTTAAGCCCTTCAAGGGTCTCCCTGACGGCCTTGAACTCGTTCATTCCCAGGGTAAGGAGCTCAAGGTTCTGGGCAAGGAGCTGTGCCTGTGCCTGCAGGAGCTGATACTCATAAGCAAGCTTTTCCATCTCCTTCTCGACCATCGCTATCACCGGAGAAACTATGGAAATGAGCTTTTAAGGTTTGGGCTAAAAAGGAGGAAGAATCAGCGGAGAATCTCCTCGGCAATTCTCTGGGCAATCTCCTTGAGTGCCTTACTCGCCGGGCTGTCGGGGAAGGCCTCCACCACGGGCCTGAGCATTGACATGCTCTTTGGAATCGCCCTGTCGTAGGGTATCTCTCCCAGTATTGGAATCCCCTCGCTTTCGGCCCACTCCCTGAGCGCGGTAAAGCCTGGGTTCAGGTCGGATTTGTTGATAATGAGGTAAGCCGGCTGTCTGAAGTGCTGGACGACCTTGTAGGCGCGCTGGACGTCGCTGAGGGAAGCGGGTGTCGGCTCGGCAATCAGTATCGTCAGGTCGGCCCCACCTATGCTCGCTATTACCTGACAGCCGATTCCAGCCGCTGAATCAACAATCATGTGCTCAAGGCCAAGCTCGTCCATCAGCTTCTTCGCCCACTCCTTCTCTTCGGTTACGAGCTTCCCGCTCTCCGGTCTGCCGACGTCGAGCTGGGCCGAAATAATCGGAAAGCCGTACTTCGTGGTTCCCTTCCTGATGACTCCCGAACGGGCCTCCTCCAGGGTTATGGTTCCTGGGACGGGACAGACAAGGCCGCAGACGTTGCAACCCTCGCAGGTGAGCTCGTTGACGACGTAGTTGCCGTCCTCGTCGATGTAAATGCACTCATAGGGACAGCGCTCGTAGCAGATGCCACAGCGGACGCAGCTCTCCGGGTTTATCCTCGCAATCTTCGCACCTATGTGCTCGCGCTCTTCCTCCCACTCCTCAACACCAAGGAGGAGACCGAGGTTCGGTGCCTCTGCATCGGCATCAACAGCTATGAGCTTATACCTGTCCTTCAGGAAGTAGAGGAGCGAGGCAGTAATCGTGCTCTTTCCAACGCCACCCTTACCGCTCGCAATCGCAACCTGCATCACTCACCACCCCCGAGGAAGTCGGCAACCTTCTCAGCCAGCTCGCGGAAGATTTTCGACTCCGGGACGTCTTCCAGCACCACTGGCCTTCCAGAGACGTAGCTTTTCACTATGTTCTCGCTGTACGGGATTTCGGCAACTATCTCTGCGCCGTACTTCTCGGCCCTCTCTCTGACTTTCTCGACGTCTCCGAGGTCTGCCCTGTTGACAACGACCCACGTCTTGAGGTTCATCAGTCTTCCGAGCTGGAGGATAAGCTCAGTGTCGTGAATTCCAAGCGGGGTCGGCTCGGTAACAGCGATAAGGAGTTTTGAGCCTTCTATTGCCTTTGAGACCGTATTACCGGTTCCGGCAGCTGTATCAACCATCAAGAGGTCGTAGTCCAGGTTCCTCGCGCGCCTCTTGGCCTCGACAACGAGGGGCATCGAGCGCTCCTCACCCTCCCTGAGCTTTCCGGTGACGAGGGTGAAACCGTAGGGCGTCTCGGTTACGTAGGTGTGGCCGACAACACGGAAGGCCTCCTGAATGGCCCCTGGAACGGGACAGACTATCTCACAGGCCCTGCAACCAGAGCAGAGGTTGGGCATTAGGAACGGTGTCCCGTCCCTCAGCGTGACTATCGCGTGCTCCTCGCAGACCTCGGCGCACTTCCTGCACTTGGTGCACTTGGAGTAGTCAAACTTTGGCATGAACTGGTTGACTGGTTCCTCGCTGGCCAGCTCAACACCCAAAAGCAGGTGGTCGTTTGGTGCTTCCACGTCCAGATCAGCTAAAACCAGCTTGAAGCGCCTCGCAAGCTCGACCGCGAGGTTAATTGCGACCGTTGACTTTCCAGTTCCTCCTTTCCCACCGCTCACGGCTATCTGCAAGCTCTCACCTCCGAGAATTAGGCTAACCTAAAAGCTTTTAAGCTTTGTGCATACGCTCACAACGGTGATGCTCATGAGGTGCCTTAAGGTCGCGTTCGGAATGGAAGACGATGAGAGGCTGATAGACGCGCACTACGGTGATTCAGAGTTCTTCGCAATCTACGAAGTCTGCGAGGACGGGAGTGTAAAGCTCCTCGAAAAGAGACCTAACAAAGCCAGGGACTTTGAGGAGCACGACGAAGGTCATGGTGACCCTAGGAAGTTCAAGGCCGTTGTGAGCCAGCTCCTCGACGTTGATGTTTTGGCGGCATTCAGAATGGGGCCGAACTTCCTGCGCATAAGGGACAAGACCAACAAGGTGGCCTTCTTCACGAGGACGAGGGACTTAAAGCTCGCCCTCCAGAGGGTCATTGAAAACTTCGACGACCTGTGGGAGCAGGTGCAGGCTAAGAAGGCCGAGAAGCCGCCGATAGAGGAGTGAGTTATGAGGTTCCTTGGGATAGTGCCCAAGGTCTTCCTTTTCGCCTTTCCTTATGCCCTCCTCGCGTTCTACCTGAACTCCCTCTATGGTGTTTGGAATCCAAGGTTGCATTTTTCTTTTGCAAGCCTCGCCCTTTAGGGCTGGGATGCAATAAACGACCCAACGAGCAATCAAACAAGAAAGCAAAAAGTATTTAAGCCATAATGCATACCATACATTAAGGGGTTCACAATGAAGCCAGAAATACCAATACTTTCAAGAACGAGACACGCAAAACACTACTTAGCCTATCACTTTGTATGGATTCCAAAATACAGGAGAGACATTCTCGTCGGAAAAGTTGCCGAGAGGCTCAAACAAATGCTCAAGGAGTATGCCGAGGAAATTAATTGTGAGGTTATCGCCATCGAAGTAATGTCCGACCACGTGCACGTTTTTCTCAGGGCAAAGCCAAACCTTTCACCAGCCAAAATAATTAACCACTTAAAAGGTAAAACCGCCAGAAAACTCCTCCAAGAATTCCCCGAATTGAGGGCAAAAACGACCAACGGTCGCTTATGGTCACGCTCCTACTTTGTAGCCTCCGTTGGTTATGTAACCAACGAGATTGTTAAGCACTATGTTGAAACCCAATGGGAGCGTGAGTTAAAACGAAAAGGACAGTAACAATAAAACTCCACCCCTCAAAAGAACAAGCGAAAATCCTCCACCAGTTAGCCGATTCAGGAGCCAAAGCCTGGAACCGAGTAAACTACTTGAGGCGACAACAATACTTCAAAGACCAAATCGTGGACTTTAACAGAACCGAGAAAACCGTTTATGGGGAGTTTAAACGGGAAATCGGTTCAGCAACCGTCCAGCAAATAGCGAGGAAAAACGCCGAAGCTTGGCGGAGTTTCTTCTCCCTCCTCCGAAAAAAGCGGAATGGTGAACTTCCCTCTTGGCTTAAGCCCAAACCACCAAACTATCTCAAAGAAGGCTGGCAGAGAAAACCCTTAATCGTCCTGAGAAACGACCAGTACAAGATTGAAGGGAACAAACTAATCCTCAAGGGTCTTGGCAAGTTTAAACGCCTCGAAGTCCAGTTTAAGGGAAGAATTCACCTGAAGGGCAAGCAGGGGCGGTTAGAAATCACTTACGACCCCGTTAGGAGAAAATGGTATGCTCACGTGAGCTTTACAGTCGAGGAAAAACTCGAAGACGAAAAATGGGTAAGAGTTCCAAGAACTCCAAAGGGAAGCCTCTCGGCGGGCATAGACTTGGGAGTGAACAATCTCATGGCCGTCTATGTCGAGAATGGAGAAAGCTTTCTGGTCAATGGAAGACCGCCTAAAAGCATTGACTTCTACTGGAGGAAGAAGATTGCTGACTACCAGTCAAAACTCAATAAATCGGGAGCCAAGACGAGTAGGAAACTCAGGAGAATGCACGAAAAGGCTAAGCTTCAGGCTAAACACTACATCAACACTGCCGTAAGAGGAACGGTTAGGAAGCTCTACGAGTTGGAGTTAATAGAATCGTCGTTGGTTATCCAAAGGGCATGGCTCGGAATTCTGACAAGGGTAAAAGGCAGAACTTCCTCCTCTCTCACGTTTGGAGGTTTAATTACGTTATTAAACGCTTGATTGAAGTTGCGGAAGAGTATGGTGTTCGGGTTTTGGTCGTGAATGAAGCTTTCACGTCTAAGGTTTGCCCTGTTTGCGGGAGGCCCCACGAGGGGGCTCGCTTTGTCAGGGGTTTGTTTAAGTGTCCCGCAACGGGGCTTGTTTTTAATGCAGACTTAGTTGGAGCGTTTAACATTTTGAGGAAGGTTGTGAGGACCATAACCCCGAACTTGGGCGGTTTGTACGCCCAAGGGAGGAGTAACTGGCCGAAGGCCCGGCCAGAGGGGCTGAAAAGCCCATTTAAAGTGGGCTTTGGGGAGGCCCCTCAAACCTCCCTGCCGTTGGCGAGGGGTTAATTCGTTGGAACCCTCGCCCTTCAGGGCGGGGAGGAGGTCAGTGGATTGCCGTAATGAAATTTATAGGTGAGGAAGAGAAAGCCCTTGAGGAGATGTTCGGCGATGAGTGGGGAGAATACGCAAAAAGGACGCCCAGGTTCCTACCGGGGCTTTGAACTCCTGCCCGTTCATCTCTACGTTCTGACCCACCTGAAGAAAGCCGGGGTGGACTACGCCAAGATGATGGCTAAGATGGGCGGTTTGCCCCTTGAGCTTATAGAAGACGCTATAAACGACCTTCTTGAGCTCAGACTGATTGAGCGCGATTCGGGGAGCGCGATAAAGAGGAGCAGGGCGCGCTTCAAAAAGGCCTTTGAGGTCCACAAGCACCACACCTACTACCGCCTCTCCCGCGAAGGTGAGCTCTTCGTCCGTTCGATTGATGAGAGGTGGCTTAAGCGATATTTCGACGGCCTCTTCCCAAACGGGTGGAAGGCCATCCAAGCGCTCGCCGAAAGCAAAGACCTAAACGAAGCGGGTAGAAGGGTGAGTATTGACGGTGAGACCCTCGAAGGGCTGAAGATCCTCCGCTTCGTAACTGAGAAAGGGAGAAAAACGGAGTTCTTCAGGCGATTGTGGGAGTTTCTTCGTGGTTAGAGTTTGATGATGCTCTCCGCCTTCAATTCCACGAATCTCTCAGGATATTTTCCCGAATGTAGGCATTTGTCCCATTGTCTGAGCAGGGAGAGGAGCTATGAATTCAGATATATGGGCAACCTATTAAGAGGTTCCTCTTATTTCTCCACAACAAAGCATCACTAGAAGGGTTTTAAACTTCTCCTGTCGAACACACACCGGGGAAGGAAAGTGATGGAAGTAACGTACCGCATTATCGGGGTCATCCACAGCCCCTTCAAGGAGCCAAAGGGCGTTCCAATACAGCCCTCTGCCGCCAGAGGAGTTAGAGGAACCGTGGAGCTCTTCCCGGAGTACTCGCCGGGATTGAAGGACATCGAAGGGTTCTCGCACATCATACTGATATACCACCTCCACCTCGCGAAGCCCGGAAAGCTCCTCGTCAGGCCGTACATGGACGATGAGGAGCATGGAGTCTTCGCCACCCGCGCACCGAGCAGGCCAAACCCAATAGGCCTCTCGATAGTGAGGCTCATCAGTGTTGAGGGAAACGTGCTCCACATCGAGGACGTTGACATCGTTGACGGGACGCCTCTGCTCGACATAAAGCCATACGTGCCGGAGTTTGACATCAGAACCGTCGAGAGAACGGGCTGGCTGGAGAGAAACGTTCACAAGCTCTCGGAGACCAGAGACGACGGCAGGTTCGTAAAGGAAGAGGGATAAAGGAGTTTCACTGAATTGCCAACAACACAAATCATGGCACCTCAACCACGTACTTCCTGTTCCCCCTCTCGAAGCCCCTGAATGAGCCGAGCTTCAGGCCGAGCAGGGCCTTTTGAAAGTTGACCACCTTCATGGCCGCGAGATGAGTAACGCGCGTGCCCTTGAGGAACTCTGGCAGAAGCTGTCCGGTCGGCCCGGTCAGGACGAAGAGCTTCGCCCTCTTTGCCCTGTCAATGAGCATATCAATAGTTCCGTTGACAAGGCAGGTTGCACTCGCTATGACCGCGTCCATCTCCGGGAGCAGGTAGTACTCAAGGGCGTCGCTGTAAGTATCTTTATCCCAGAGCTTAGGATTCCGCTCGAAGACGTATAACTCATAGCCCCTCTCGCGCAGGGCCTTGGCCAGCGGGGGCATGTTGCCGACCAGTGCGACATTTCCGGCATCTTCCGGGAGGAGCTCAAGCACATCGACCCACTCCGCGCCGCTGAGGTCTATGTGGTACTGCGAGACCGCGTTTATTGCCGCAAGGCCCAACGTGCGCTCGATGACGTTGAGGCTGTCGGCTTTTTTGATGAAGGCCTCAAGCGAGGGCTCACTTATTGAGTTCGTGTAGCGCTGAACCTCTTCTGGCAGGGTCATTGCCACGCCGAGTGCCTTTCCCTTCTCGCCTTCAACAAGAACCCACGTGTAAGGGAGGGCAAAGCCGAAGTCAACCAGCTCAAGCCCATCAGTAAGTTCCAAGGCTTTTTTCTTTATTTTCCCAAGTAGCATTCAATCACCCCCAACTCTAATCTCCACGAGGCCATCTATCCCGAGTTCAGGGATTTCAAAAGCTGTGCCGTTGAAACGGAGCGTAAAACTTCCAGAGAGGAGCTTATCCAGCGAATACTCGGCCGTCTCGTTCTCAAAGACAAGGTAGGCCTTCTTAGCCTCAGGCCAGGGATTCGCAAGCCTTATGGCCCACGAGAGCGGAACGCTTGAGATGTTCCCGTTGGCAACTGCCTCCGGCGAGTGATAGAGCCCAAGGGTTCTGCCCGTGAGCCAGAGCTCGTTCTCAACGTCGCCGTAGATGTGGAGTGAGGCGCCCTTCACAAACTCAAGCACAGTTACGTTCGGAAGCCAGTGACATTTGCACCCATAGTTCAGAGGCATGACGAGCCGCGGCGAACCGTTGAAGGGCTCCCCATCGCGGTAGAGGGCGAGTACGGCGCTCGCGTTGCCGGGTATACTGACTATTTCCCCATCCCTGTTGATGACGTTCACAACTCTTCCGGAGCCGAGCTCACCGAGGGGAACACCTTTCCAGCCCACGGAGCGCCCGAGGGCGAAGTCCGGTATCTTGAGTTCCTTCATGGGCATCTTCTCCAGATTAGCAACCGTGTAGGCCCTGACGCCATCACCGATTACGTAGATGGTCTGCACTCCCGCATTCTCCGCACCGTGCTGGAAAGAGAGGCAGGCGCAGGCGATGACCGCGAGGAGCAGGGGAACAAACCGTCTCATAACCGTGCCTCCGACCGGTCCTTAATAACACTTCTCGTTAATAATTCCGTTTTCCGTAAAACGCTCCTATTTACCTTGGGAAAGACTACAATCCTGTCCCCAACTCCGCCAACTGCAACAGGGAGCCCATACAGTTCTGAGAGGTTTTCGGATGTCATCACAATCTTGGGGTCACCTGAGGCCATTAGAGAACCGTCCTTCAGGAGAAAGACCACGTCGCAGAATGCAAAGGCTTGATTCGGGTCGTGGAGGGAAATCAGAACGAGCTTCTTCCTTCCAAGCTCCCTTATGGCCGAGAGAACAAGGTACTGGTTCCTGAAGTCCAGGAAGGAAGTCGGCTCGTCGAAGAGGAACAGCCTTCCATCCTGGGCAATTGACCTGGCTATCATCGCGAGCCTCTTCTGGCCGCCGCTTAGCTCGATGAAGGGTCTCTCGGCGAGATTCTCAATTCCGAGGGCCTTCAGTGCCTCAAGCGCCTTCTTCTCGTCCTCCGTTGTTGGACCGGTCACAGGGCTCACGTAGGGGTTTCTGCCCATCAGAACGACCTCAAAGACGGTATAGGGGAAGTTCACGGAGAACTCCTGGGGCGAGTATGAGACCAGTCTCGCGCGCTCCCGCTCGGGCAGCTCAAGCAGGTCAGTATCGTCGAGTATCACCCTCCCCCGTGGCCGCAGGATTCCGGCGATGCACTTCATCAGCGTGCTCTTTCCGGCACCGTTCGGCCCAAGAAGGCAACCCACCCCAGATTTGAGCTCAAGGGAAACCCCCTTCAAGACGTCCTTTCCACCATAGGAGACGCTCAGTCCCTCAACCCTTAACATGCCACCGCCTCCTCGCGAGTATGAGCACGAGCACCGGCGCGCCGATGAGCGACGTCACAACACCTAGAGGAAGCTCAAAGGTCGCAACACTCCTCGCAATGTCGTCGCAGAGGAGAAGAAGTGATGCCCCCACGAGGGCCGATGTGGGAACGAGAACCCTGTTATCATGCCCAACAAGGAGCCTCGCTATGTGGGGGCTCACCAGCCCGACCCAGCCTATCATTCCCGCCATGGCCGTTGAAGCCGAGATTCCGAGGGCTGAGAGCGCTATAAAAAGGGCCCGGTAAAACCGGACGTTTAAGCCCAGGGACTTTGCCTCCTCCTCGCTCAGGCTCATAACGTTGAGAGGCCAGCGGAGGAACAGTACGCCGGTTATGCTGACGACAATCGGGGCGAGCATCAACTTTATGCTCTCCCAGCGGAGGCCGGCAAAGCTCCCGAGGAGCCAGAAGACTATCGTCGGGAGCTTATCATACGGGTCCGCCAGGTACTTAGCGAAGCCGACGAGGGCGGAGAAGAAGGCGGAAACGGCTATCCCGGCGAGGATTAGGCTCAAAAGGCCATCTCCTATGAACCTCGACAGCTTCCACACGATGACGACGGCGATTAGGCCAAAGACAAACGCGGAGAGCTGGATTGCGTAGGGGCTTTGGGCCAGGAGTATCGCGATGACTGCCCCAAAAGCGGAACCGCTTGTGACCCCCAAGAGGTTCGGGCCCGCGAGGGGATTTCGGAAGACGTTCTGAAACGTCAATCCGGCGAGGGAGAGGCAGGCGCCGACGAGGGCCGAGGCCAGAATCCTTGGCAGGCGGATCTCAAGCAGTATCGTCCTATCAAGCGGGCTCAGGGTAAACGGCGAGAAGTATAACCTGCCGACGAAAGGTGAAACAAGGAAAACCAAAAGGAAAAGCCAAACCGCTTTTTTCACGGCATATCACCTACTATATTTACATCGCTAGGATTTATCCCGTACCATCTTTCATAGAACTCGTCAGCCTTTGCCTTGACGTCGAGGTCGCTGAAAAGCTCCGGGTGGAGAACCTTGGCGAGCCAGTAGAGGCCCAGAACCCATTTGGGGGCGGGGTAATCCCAGCTCTCGCCGTCGTTGGGCATGGCATAGACTTTGCCTTCTTTCACTGCCTTTATCTGGCTCCAGGCGGGGTCGCTCAGGAGTTCCCTCTTGATTTCTGGGGCCGGCTTCTTGGGGGAGTAGCTCACGACTATTATAACGTCCGGGTTCCACTTCGCGACCTGCTCAACGTTGATGGTGTTCCATCCTCCCGGCAGGTCTTTTGAGACGCTGTCCCCACCGGCCATCTCTATCATTCTGTTCTGGAAGTACTCCTTTCCGGGCGCTTTGAAAGCCTTGTCCTTCATGCTATATTGAATTAGGAGAACCCTTGGCCTCCCGCTTGCCTTTGAGGTTCTGTTGGTTACAAAGGCAACGGCCTCCCTGTAGTAGGAGACGGCTTCCTTGGCTTTTTCCTCCTTTCCGAGAACATCTCCTACGATTTCGAGGCTCTTAAGGTATGAGTCCATAGTCTCAAGGTTGAGTGCTATTACCGGAATGCCGAGCCCTTCAAGGGCCTTGTTTATATTCTCGTCGCCCCAGTATGCGGTCAGAACGACGTCCGGGTTGAGCCCCTTTACAGTCTCGATATTGGCGCTCTTTGGACTGCCAACGAATACCATCCTGCTCTTGACGTCCGGGTCTATCAGGGCTATAAACTGGTCGTTTATCGCCAGAGGGGTGCTCCCAACGATTTTCTTCCCGTCCTCGACGCCCAGGAAGTAGACCATCTGGGTGGCCAGACCGTAGAGCGAGACCATCCTGTTCACAGGTTGCTTGACCTTAACCGTTCGGTTCCGGAAGTCCTTGACGATGACGTAGCCTGCGTCCCCTTCCGTTTCCCCGGAGGAAGACTTCCTAACGACGTCAATCTCAACGACGGCCTTGACCCAGCGGTTTCCAGGGGTGATGAGCGTCTCGTTACCGACCAGAGCCAGCTTGAGTGTGTAAGTTTTCCCGTCCAGCGCGAACTCTATCGGTGTTCCATTAAACTCATAGGCCAGGATTGGGACCATGGAGCCGTTGGTCGGATTTCCCGCTTCATCATAAAGCGGTACGCCCTTACCCAGAAGGAAATCGTAGTCAACCGTCAGGGTATAACCGTCAGCCGCCTTTATGATGTAGTTATGGCCCTCTGAGAGCCAGCCGAACTTTTTGAGAAGGTCAACGAGAGCTACTCCTTTGTAGACACCGACGTTCTTTATTGAGCCCTTCTTCGTTCTCAGCCCACCCCTTCCGGCAACCTGTGGGAACTCCCTGAGGTTCTCGAACGTCAACGACTTTTTGGTTCCATCGGGACCAACGAGGGTCAAAACTACCTCCTTTGAGGAGGCTGAGAGCGATACGGAAGCCGTGGTATAGGAAGTATTCGAAGTTTTAGATGTTGAAGTCTCCGAGCTTATACACCCTCCCGAGAGTACACTCAATATTAGAACCGAGATTATGAACAGGGAAGCAACTTTCCTCATCTGAATCCCTCCGACGAGTCCACATACGCGGAATATTTAACATTTTAGGCAAACAAAAGAGTTTACGTTAAATGGTGTTATTTACTAAAGAGACCTCAATGTCCACGCCAAAGCACAAAAAAGATGGTGCGGGGGATTCTTACCTGCCTAATCTAAAGTTTAATCAGATGAATACTCCTTCACGGCCTTTATCACCACAAAGCTCCCCTCACCGTAGCCCGGCTTGACGGGCTCAACTTCTTTAATTTCGTCGAGCCTGTGGAAGAGAGTCTGGACTATCTCGAATTTCCTGAAGCCGACCTTCTTGAGCAGTTCCAGAAGTTCCTCCGTGGAGAAGAACCTCGCCTCGCGGTAGAAAACGCTTTTCTCTTTGTTTCGCTCGTATTCCTGCCCTATCGGACTGTTCCTGTCAACAAAGCCTATTATGAGCGCTCCACCAGGTTTCAGAACGCGGTAGGCCTCGCGTAAAGCCTTTTCAGGGTCGTCAACGAAGCATATTGTAGTAACCATTAGGAGGTAGTCGAGGCTTTCATCGGAGAAAGGAAGGCTTTCGGCAACCCCCTCGATGACTTCTATGCCCCTCCTTCTGGCTATCTCCGCCATGGCCTTCGAAGGCTCGACGCCGAGCTTTATCCCGAGCGGTTCCGCGAAGCGGCCGGTTCCAACGCCAATCTCCGCCCCATTTCCTTCTTTCGGCAGAAGCTTCCTAACAGCCTCAAGCTCGGAGAGGTAAGCGTATCCGTGCCTCTCAAACCAGGCCTCATACCTTCCCGTGAACTTCTCAAAGGGTTCCGTTTTTGGCATCCCGTACACCCCCCGATATATGGGAGAATGGGCTCAAAAACCTTATACGCTTTTAGACCAACCTAATCCCGGTGGTGATATGATAGCATTCGGCCCGGTTCCCTCAAGAAGACTCGGAAAGAGCCTTGGAGTGAATAACATTCCAGATAAGGTCTGCACCTACGCCTGCGTTTACTGCCAGATTGGGAGAACTTTGAGGATGGAAATCGAGAGGAGGGCCTTCTACGACCCGAAGCTGATATTCAGGGAAGTC
This sequence comes from Thermococcus eurythermalis, assembly GCF_000769655.1. Classification (NCBI taxonomy): domain Archaea; kingdom Methanobacteriati; phylum Methanobacteriota; class Thermococci; order Thermococcales; family Thermococcaceae; genus Thermococcus; species Thermococcus eurythermalis. The sequence continues at coordinate 1,856,214 of NZ_CP008887.1, forward strand.
TCCGAGAAAGTCAACGAAGCCCTGGAGAGGGGAGAGAAAATCGATTACATAACCTTCGTCCCCGACGGGGAGCCAACGCTCGATGCCAACCTTGGAAGGGAGATAGACCTTCTCAGAAGGCTCGGGATAAAGCTCGCCACCCTCACAAACGCTTCCTTAATCTGGCGTGAGGACGTTAGGGAAGACCTTCTCAAGCTGGACTTCGTCTCGCTGAAGGTGGACGCCGTCAGCGAGGCCCTCTGGAGAAAAATTGACAGGCCCCACAAGAGCCTGAGCCTGGAGAGAATCCTTGAGGGGATGCTTGAGTTCAGGAAGGAGTTCGGAGGAAAACTCGTGACCGAGACCATGCTGATAGACAACGTGGACTACGGCGATGAGTTTGAGCGGATAGCAGAATTTTTAAAGGAGCTAAAGCCGGACACGGCCTACATAGCCGTCCCCACCAGGCCCCCGGCCGAGCCATGGGTGAGGCCCGCGAGAGAGGAAGTCATCAACAGGGCGTTTCAGGCCTTCAGCAAAGCTCTCGGCGAAGACCGCGTGGAGTACCTCATAGGCTACGAGGGGAACGCGTTCGCATTCACCGGAAACGTGGAGGAGGATTTACTCAGCATCACCGCCGTCCATCCCATGAGGGAAGACGCCGTGAGAGAGTTCCTACGGAAGGCGAACGCCGACTGGAGCATCATCGAAAAGCTGATTCGGGAAAACAAGCTCATAGAGCTGGAATATGAAGGGAAGAAGTTTTACATGAGGCGGTTGAAGAGCAGAGAAACACGGTGAGGCACCAACCTCCCAATGTTAGGGCAACCGAAAACTTTAAATGCTGTGCATATGCACAAAATAATAGAGAAGAAGTGAGGTGGTGGATATGAGGATCGCGATACCAACCAACGGTGGAGGGAGGAACGACACCGTAGCCCCTGTCTTTGCCCGCGCTACGGCGTTCTACATAGCGGACGTTGACGAGAACGGAAACATCATCAGTGAAAAGGTCATCCAGAATGGTGCCGCCATGGCCGGCGGAGGGGCCGGCCCAATGGCCGTTCAGACCCTCATCAACGAGGGCGTCGAAGCAATAGTGGCACCACAGGTCGGCCCGAACGCCCTCGGCGCAATCCAAGCGGCCGGAATAAAGCTCTACCAGGTCGCCCCGGGAACCCCGGTAGAGGAGGCCATAAAGGCAGTGGTCAGCGGAAGCGCCGGCCAGTTCACGGCTCCAGCGGCACCTGCCCCGGCGACACCGACGGCACCGACCCCCGCTTATGGGCCTTATCCAGCAACACCCGCGTACCCAGCTTACCCAGCCTACGGCTTCGGCCCCGGTTGGGGTAGAGGCTGGGGCCGCGGCTGGGGAAGAGGCCGCGGATGGGGCCGTGGATGGGGCAGAGGTGGCAGAGGCTGGGGTGCAAGGCTCGGTTACTGCCCCTGGACAGGCCAGCCCAGCAGAAGGGCTCTCCGCTGGCTCTACGGCTGGTGGTGAAGCCTTTTCTTTTTCTCTTATGAGCGCAAGCTTTGAGACCGCACGGAGGAAAGGAAAATGCCAAGAGGTATGGGAAGAGGAATGGGAAGGGGCTACGGCAGGGGGAGATACGGATTCTACCCATTCAGCCCCTTTGGCAGTGCTTACGGTATAATTGACCTGTTACTCCTGCTTGGAATCCTGTACTTCCTGTTCAAGCTCTTCCTCGTGGCGCTTCCATACGCCCTGGGGCTGGCAATACTCCTGCTCCTCAGGTCTTTCCTGGGGCGCCGCTTCTGGGGATGGGGACGGCTGTTTTGAGCTTATGCAAACTTTTTTAAGTTCGGTTTTCCTAATTCATCTGGAGGTGACGTGGATGAGGATTATAGTCTCAACTGTAACTGGAGGACTCGACGACAGGGTGAACCCGGCGTTTGGTAGAACGCCCACTTTTACCATAGTTGACGTCGAGAACGGCGAGATAGTAAACGTTCAGGTCGTCCAGAACCCCGGCTACAGCCAGCCGAGGGGAGCTGGAGTCACAGCGGCCCAGTTCGTCATAGATCAGGGAGCCGATGCCGTAATAGCCGGCCAGTTCGGGCCGAACTCCTACGGCGTCCTCCAGGCGGCAGGGGTAAGGATGTACTCCGCCCCACCAACCATGACCGTTAGGGAAGCCGTTGAGGCCCTCCTCCGCGGTGAGCTCCAGCCCGGAATCCAGGGAGGAGCGGGAATGGGCCCCGGTGGCGGCATGGGAATGGGACGCGGTATGGGCAGGGGTATGGGAAGAGGCGGAGGAATGGGAAGAGGTCGCGGTATGGGTCGCGGAATGGGCGGCGGATACGGCAGGGGTTCCTGGTGAACCTCCCTTTTATTCTTCACCTGTTGAAACCCGCTGACCTCCTTCCTGCTCTGAAGGGCGAGGCTAAAGAAAGAAAAATGTTAAGAATCGCTTATCTTTTTACCGATACACCAACAATACTGTGATTCCTGTTGATTGCGGAAGACTAAACTCAGCATTCTGAGAAAGCCTTTTCAATTCTTCAACATTATTATTTTTGACGGTGGTAACCATGAGAAGGGGCCAAATTCTTGCCGGGGTTCTCGCCCCAATAGTCGCCCTTACCGGAATCGGGGTCGCCATTCTCATCCACCGCTCGTGGTGGAGGCTCACAGGGAACGCCATAAGTGACCTAGGAAAAGTCGGTCTGCACCACAACTGGGTTCTCAACGTTTCGCTCGTTGTCTCCGCGGCCCTGGCAATCTACTACGTGGCAGGTCTATTAAAAGAAGCCACGAGCACAGTGCAAAAAGCCGGAATCGGGATTTTCATTCTCGGTCTAGTGTTTCTGTCACTGATAGGCATATTCCCTGAGGGGACAAGCCCCCACTACTACGTCAGCTGGGGCTTCTTCATCTTTGCGAGCCTCGGTTTCCTGGTGGCAGGTATTGGGCTCGGCCTCGCGGGGGAGAAGGATCTCGGACTCTTCAGTGTGGTCCTGTTTGCAGTGGGCTGGGCCCTCGCACTCTGGGCAAAGAACCGCTATCCCGGTGTCGCGCCCGCAGAGTTCATCGGGGCGTTTGGAGTGATAATCTGGCACTATGTTGTGATGTGGAAAAAGTTCAGAGGGGCTCCTCGTCCCAGAGGCTGAGGTTGTTCCCCCTCTCTTTTCTTACAAGCGGTTCACCCAGAAGTTCCCGGATATAGAGCTCGGCCACGAAGACTTCTCCCTTTATCAGATGCCCTCCAAAAACGTCTCCGCTGGCATTGCCAAGTGTGACGTGAAGGTGTGCAAAGGGCTTCCCGTCCTTTACGCTGATGTTGCCGAGGAGCGTGAGCAGCTCGAATGTCCCAGCGAGCTCAATCTTCTTGTAGTTCCGGGTTTCCTCCGAGTAGTAGCCAACAACAGGGTTTCTGAGCGAGCCAATCCCGCTGACCATCGCGGTCGTTATACCGTTCTTTTCGGCGAACCCCTTCACAAAACCGAGCAGGTCTTCTCCCTCAGGAACCCTAAGAAGGAAGGCCCTTCCAGGTTTGAACTCCATAATTCCCACCTCAAAGCTAATAAAACTCCATGATTTAACGCTTTGGGTGGTCAGATGAGAACCAAAGAAGCAATAATGGCGATTTTACCCGAACTGGAAGAGCTTGAAGAGGTGGACTTCCGCCAGTATGCTCCTCCATACCCGAATCTTCTCAAAGCCTTCCTTGAGAGTGGAGAGAAAGGCCTTCCAGCGTTTCAGCGGCTAGCAGAGGAAACGGTTGGTAAAGAAGCCGTTGGACATGTGCTCCTCTCGCTCCTCCAGTACCTCCTCATACGCTACCGCCGCTTTGGTGAGTATGCCGTCGTAAAGCCGACCGTAAAGGTCTTCCTGACGCTCAAGGGCTGGCTCACCGAGAATGGTCTAACGGAAGACTGGCACAGAATCCTTGGCTCATTTGTCGGCTACCTCGTGACTATGTTGCCCATTATAGTAGAGCACGAGGACAAGGAAACAGCCCTCTCCTATACGAAGCTTGTAGAAAGCCTCGTTGAGGAAGCCTCTGAAAAGTTCAACAATGAATACTACGACGAGCTACTCACTCGGGTTCGGGAGTTCAGAAAGAAGATAGAAGAAGACTAACGCTCAAGAACCACCTGGGCATAGCTCCTTGGGTCTTCCCACACTTTGACGAGGATTTTTTTCACGTTGTCCCCTGCCTTTTCTGCTATCCTTTCAGCAAACCACTCGGCTATGTACTCAGCCGTGACGTTGGGCTTGTTTAGGACTACAACTTCCTCCCCAGGGAGCTCAAGCCGTTTGCCGTTCTTTTCGACGACCACTCTTCCCCCTCTTTTCTCTACAACCCAGTCCTCGCTTACGAGAATCCTGTGGTCAAGGAGTTTTATGAGCTTGCTGAGGTGGTTGAAGTCGAATATCATACCGTTCTCGTTGATGTCGCCCCATATCTCCACGTCAACGTTGTAGGTGTGGCCATGTATGCGGAGGCACTTGCTGTCGTAGGGAAGGGCGAGGAAGTGCGAACTGTCGAAGTCCTTGTGCCAGCCTATCTTTCTCTCCACGACCCTGAACATGCTTTCACCGACCTGAAAGTTCTCCGTTAAGGTTATAACTCTAACTGGACAAACCCGTTGAAGGTGCTAGAAATGCCAAGAGGAGGGCCAGGATGGGGACGAGGACGGGGCAGAAGGCGGAAGATGAGAATGATAGGCTTCATTCCGCAGGTTAGGCACTTCTATCCGGCCCTACCCCCTGTAGGACAACCAAAACCGCCGATTTTCATGACCTACGAGGAGTTTGAGGCCCTCAGGCTGGTTGATTATGAGGGACTCACTCAGGAGGAAGCGGGAAAGAGGATGGGAGTCTCAAGGGGAACCGTGTGGAGGGCATTGAGCTCGGCCAGAAAAAAGGTCGCCCAGATGCTCGTGGAGGGCAGGGAATTGATAATCCTGCCCCAAGGAAACGAGGCCCTAAAGGGCATCGACGAAGAAGGCCTGTAAGGCCAGTATTCGTAAAAACATCTTTTCTAATCGAGTTATTGGCCAGTAGGAGGTATTTAACGGTTTTCTTAGTTTTAGGCACACCTAATTTTGTGCAAGATTTATCTCTCAATTTTTTCGGAGATATTTTACTAGAAAAAGTATTGAGAACCAAAAAGAACAAAAAAGTTTTTATAAGAACTTGTTGAAGTTGTTACGTAACTAATATGTAATTATAGTTTTTAAAACACAATTATTAAAAATTAATCAAAAAACAATTAACAATAGTTAAAACTCCAAAAAATATACCATTGAAACACATAATAACACATAAACTTACAATAAAAAACACCAACTTTTCTGGAGAGTATGCATTTCTGATCGATGCTACATTGCGAAGTAACAGATTCACATTTCGGTGGATCAGAGTCAAAAAGTAGCAATGAGCACAGTGTTGGGACCCGGACTGTTGAGGTTGCCCCTGTTTAGATTGAATTATATCCGCGCAACCTGTTGAAAAGCTTCAGTATGAGCATATGGCACTACCCACAAGGCCTCTGAACCATAAGAAAGCACAGGAGTATGAGTAGAGTCAGTGAGATATCGTTTTGATGCTCCAAGAAGTCTAGTTACAATACTCATTACGAGACTAACAGCAGGGTACTGTCGACTGGTCACAGAACAAGAACTGGGAATTAAACAACAAGACCCCAAAGTGGATTCCAAACTAAGGGGTTGTCCAACGACTTCCTGCGGGTGTAAGCTAAAAGATGAGCAGTCACATTAAAACCAGGTCTCCACAACGGAGTTAACTTTTGCCTAGCTTTCACATATACTGAAGCGATTGTAATGCACAGGTCTGTGCCCAAATTTTAGATATAATGTACCTTATATCTAAAAACAGCGGACAAAGATAAGCATTATCTTGGAAGAAGATGGATTCACAGGTGCCGCCCATTGAGGACAAACATTTAAGAAAACTCCATAATCCAGTGATGAGATAAGTACACCCCATAAAGTATAACACAGAAGGCGCCCAGATACCTACGACTATTACAACTATTTCTGATGTCAATATCAAAGGTTGCAGAGGTAGGGATAATATGATAGATGACCCTGCGGCTCGATAGGCTTCTTCAAGTTGGCCAGTTTTTACTCGTGAAGTCCCGCTTCTTTACTCCAGAATCTAGTTACAATTAAAAGTAGTAGGTTGGGAAGGATTGTATCAATTAGGTCTCAAAACCAAGGCCATCTCGCAGGGAGTCAAACTCCGCGTGACCCAAGGCACTATGTGGTTGCAAAAATTACTTCTTACAATGGTTTAAAATCCAAAATTTCTACCATACTTAAACATAATATTACAACTATCAATAAATGTATTAATTTATAAAACTATACAAAATTCATTTTAACAACTACTCAAAATCATACTATTAAAGAAAATTCTTATTTTCCAAAAATTAATCTTATTAGTGTAAATAAAAGCTATACAAGCTAAACGTAAAAATTTGCCCAAAAATCCGAGAGATAACTTCGACAAAAACTACCAAGAAGAGAAGTATAAAGAGAAGAAAACAGCGAACCGGGACTTCACTGGCCTTCTTTCTCAATTTTGCTCCTTACCGAGGCTATTACGTTGTCAACTATCTGGGGGGCAACGCCAATGTAGTTCTCAGGCCTTAGAGAAGCTAAGTCCTCATCACTAAGGTACTTCATGATTTCCTCACTCTCCTTCACGACATCGAGAAAGTCCCTTCCCTCTTTGAACGCCCTCATCGCAAGTTGCCTAACGAGCTCGTGCGCCTCCTGCCTGCCCATTCCCTTCTCGGTAAGTTTCAGCATCAGGGGCTCCGCCATTATGAGGTTCTTGGTCAGGTATAGGTTGCGCTCGATGTTCTCTGGGAAGAACTCCAACCCCTTAAGGACGCTGATTGTGACGCGGAGCATCTCATCGAGAAGGACAAACGTCTCCGGCAGAATAACGCGCTCGACGGAGGAGTTCGTGAGGTCTCTTTCGTGCCACAGGGGGTTGTTCAGCAGGGCAGGGATGACATTCGAATAGATGACCCTTGCCAGCCCGCAGACCTTCTCAGTCCTTATAGGGTTCCGCTTGTGGGGCATCGTTGATGAGCCCACCTGCCTCTTGCCGAAGGGCTCGCTTACCTCAAGGATTTCCGTTCTCTGGAGGTTCCTTATCTCAAGGCCAATCTTGTCAAGGGTCGAGGCAACCAATGCCAGAAACATCATGAGCTCCGCGTAGAGGTCCCTCGGGACGAGCTGGTTGGTTATCAGCGCGGGCTTGAGGCCGAGGTCTTCCATAACGAGCCTTTCAATCTCGAGGGCCTTCTCCCCGAAGGACGCAGCAGTTCCAACGGCACCGCGCATCTTGCCAACTAAAATGCGCTTCTTAAGTTCTTCAAGCCTGTCAATGTGCCTCTGAACCTCGTCGAGCCAGATGGCGAACTTCATGCCGTAGGTTGTCGGAACCGCGTGCTGTCCGTGGGTTCTTCCTATGCAGACGGTGTACTTGTGCTCCTCGGCGAGCTTCAGCAGGACGTCGCGGAGCTCTTTGAGATAGCGCTCTATCAGCTCAAGGCTCTCCTTTATGAGGAGTGCGTTCGCGGTGTCGATTATGTCGTTGGAGGTCGCGCCGAGGTGAACGTACTTCCCGTGCTCGCCACAGACCTCGCTTAGGGCCTTAACGACGGCCATTATATCGTGGTGTATCTCGGCCTCTATCTCCTTGACGCGCTCCGGCTTCACCCATTCCGTGTTCGCCCTCTCAGAAATCACGCGGGCGCTCTCCTCTGGGATGTTGCCGAGCTTCGCGTGTGCCCTCGCCAGGGCCGCCTCAACGTCGAGAAGCTTCTGGAGCTTGTTCCTCTCGTCCCAGATGCTCCTCATTTCCTTACTTCCGTAGCGATAGTCAATGGGGTGAACCGCCATTGTATCACCACACAGGTGTAAGTATTTGAGTTTAAAAAGGGTTTGATTTAACATTCTTGTGCCAAGAATGAAATGGAAAGCATAACGCTCACTTTACCAGCTTTCGAATCAGCTCCTCAGTTAGGTTTTTTCCGCATGCGTATCCCAGTTTTCTTTTTCTTGAGTAGCTTATCAAGATGCCCTTTCCGTGGTAGAATACGATGTCATCGTCCCAAGCGTTTCTTTTTAACTCTTTAATTGCTTTTTCATTGAGTTCGCCTCTAAAGACTATGCAGATCCCGTCTTTACACTCCAAGGCTTCTGTTTTTTCTGGCCAAAGGAGGTTAAGCCTCAAGGCGTAGTTTAGAACTTCCTCCTGAAGCTCTACACTTGGGAGAACCCCCTTGGAGCGGTTGTGCTGTAGGATCATCATAAGCCCCCTTGTTAACGCCCACAGCGGCGGATCGTTGTGCTCGTAATCCGCACCGAGGTTAATGTACGGGTTCGCATAGAGGAATTCGGGAATCCTGCGCTTCCACATCATGAACTCGGCAATTCTCGTCAGTCTAATTATTCTGTTAGAGATAACCCTGTAATCCTCGGGCCATTTTATGTCGTTGCCCCACTTGAGGTTCACGCGTTTGAGCTTTCCAAGCCATACATCCTCGCTGAGCCTCGTCTTGAACAGGTCGTTCTCTTTCGCAAATTCGTGTGCCTTTAGAAAAATCTCGTAAGCTTCCTTTACGAGCTTAAACTTTCGCATGGCGAAGTTGTAAACTACCCCCTCGCTCAGGTTCCAGATTACCTCTTGAAGGGAGCCTATTAAATCTTCAGCCTCTCCCCTCTCGATTTTTTCCCATTCTTCCTTTGCCCTCTCGTGGAACTTTTTGCCTTTCTCCCCGAATTCCTTCAGCGTTTTCTGATACTCCTCCCAGTAATCGGTCTCTTTAGGTTTGGGAAGCTTGTTCAACGCCTCCATGAGTTCTTCCGGAACATCATAACCCTGAGATTCAAGATACTTCTTGAGAGTGAGGAGAACTTGGCGAAAAATACCTTGTGTAGCTCTCGGAATAACCAAACTGCACAGTAAAGAAATCTCATCCTTTTGGATTGCTTTGGAGTGGAGTTTGCACAGAAGGCTCGCGATTCTAAAGTTGGTTTGAATAGCTGGATCATTCTCTAAAATACGATTTAAGTCAATGTTCACCTTTTTTGAGTACTCCATTACTTCCTTGAGATACGAGCATGCTTCAGTGAGGATCGAATCTCTGTTGTGAGTTCCCAACAGTATAATAGCAGGCCCAAGTTCTTTTCTAAGAGTTATCTCATCATTTCCAAAAAACCCGATAACCCCCCATGAAAACCCAGAGAGTATCTGCGGTAGTCGCTCTTTTAGTTGTTTTGCACTTTCTTCCTGGGAGAGTGGTTTTCCACTTATTACACTCCTCCCATTCTTTATGCCATCCCACATATTTTTAGCCAAGACGTAGTTCCCTGCGATAGAGAGGATATTCATTATCTACACCTCCTTGGAAACTACCCGTAGATAAATGCCACGTAAAGATTTGAGCCTTTCATTCTGTAAACGGAGACTATGCCCGGCTGGCCTTCCAGATTGCGGTTGTATCCATCCCGAATTAATGTGGTGACCCTGAAGACGGTGGTTCCTTTTGCTTCCCATTTGGTCAAATCTGAAGGGATCTTTGGAGGGATTTCTGTGCTTTTTACATAAATAAAATCAGGCCCTTTTGCGTTTGATCTCGGTGTTATGTTGAGGATGGAAGGGCCATATGCTTCGGGTTTTATTATTGCGAGATATGCTACGGCTTCTCCTGTTGCCCCAATGATGAACCTTATTCCCTTTAAAGCCGCTAATTCCCAGTTGCCTTCCTTCAAATTTTTCACGGTTGCATTGAGGGCAAGCCTACCGGAAGGCACTTTAGTGATAACATCAACTAGCTCCCCAACAGTGACCTTAAAGTCCTTTTTATGAACGAATTCTTTCACATAAATTCTTTTTGGAAGACCGCCTTGAAACTCTCTTTCATATATGTGAATCGTTTTTTCATCCTTCTTTCTCTCTTCAATGTAATTGTAGAAGTACTGGTAGGCACTATCGAGCTTTTCACGAACTTCATCGCTGATTTCGTCACCGTATACTGCATACGCGACGGTAATTGCAGCTGCTATTATCGCCATTGCAAGCAACGCATAAGGGCCGCTGAGGATAAAAGGACCTATGGAGAAAACCTCGAGAACACTGGAAAGGAGCGTGCCAACACTGAGGGGTTCCTTTAGAGAACTTACAGTGAATTCCTTTGTCATTTCGCTTTGTGGGGAATTCCCGGAGGAGACTTCGGAAACATTCACAACAACACCGTTCAAAAAGTCCTCTCTGCTGACGTGGCTTTCAATGAAGGCTTTAACCTCTTCAGGAGTTTTCAGTAGGGAGTTCTCGGCTATGGTTACCCTTGTTGGAACTCCGTAAATTTCGATTTCATATGTTTTAACCCCAGCGTTTGTCCCTTGCGTTGCTTCCCCCAAGGCAAGTGCTGGATTTACTATCAATCCAAATATTAAAACCGATATTAACAGTCCAATGATTCTTTTCAAGTAAATCACCGAATCGGCATGATATCATAGCTTTACAAGTTTTACCACTTAATCTACTTAACAAAGCTAAATAGACGTGGTTTTAATCGGCATCATTCCACTAAACCCCACTCAAAAATGCAGAAAGCTCCATGTTTCAGAGCTACATAAACCGAAAAGTATTTAACCCTATGCCCGCGATAGGCTGATGACAAAACTTCCGGAGGTGCCAGAAATGGCTGAGGAGCACGTCGTCTACATCGGAAAGAAGCCGGTTATGAACTACGTCCTCGCCGTGATAACCCAGTTCAACGAGGGCGCTAAGGAGGTCAGCATCAAGGCTCGCGGTAGGGCTATCAGCAGGGCCGTTGACGTCGCCGAGATTGTCAGGAACAGGTTCCTCCCCGAGGTCAGGGTCAAGGAAATCAAGATAGGCACCGAGGAGCTCCCGACTGCCGACGGCAGGACCGCCAACACCTCGACCATCGAGATTATCCTCGAGAAGCCGTGAATTTGACCCCTTTCCTTTTCCTTAGGGTTTCTTCTAGGGAAGTAAAGCTTAATAGCACCGTCTCGTACCCCTTCTGGTGGGCCCGTTGGAGTATGAGACCATAGACGTTACCGATGAGCGGGTTCGAGAACTCGCACAGGTTCTCGCCAACGAAAGAGCGATGGCCATTCTGAGGCTTCTCCGCGAGCGCGAGTTCTCGATGAGCGAGATTGCGAAGGAGCTCGACATGCCAATATCCACAGTTTCATACCATCTTGATAAGCTACTCCGCGTGGGGCTGGTTGAGGTCTCCGGTAAGAAGTACGGGAAAAGACTGCAGGAGGTAAAGCTCTACAGGGCTTCAAGCAGGCCGATTCTTCTGCTGCCCAGGCCCGCGGGGGAGAGGCCCTCAACTCTGGACAGGCTGAAGGTGATAACCCTCTCAGTAGCGACGGGGCTTTCGGTCATCGTTTACTGGCTCTCGGAAAGATATCTTGGGTCCCAGAGGGGTTTTTCAGCGCAATCGGAGCCCATAAAAATACTCTCTTCAGAAACCACTAGACAGACAGCGTCGTCAGGCTATCTCCCTGTTCTCCTGGCTGTGATAGTCTTTGCAATCGTCGTGTCCGCGGGGTGGCTCCTTAGGAAACGTTTTTAAGAAACTCAAATCAACCCCCAACCAAGAGGTGAGTGCCAATGATGACCGTAGGGCAGGTTGTCAAGAGAAAAGCAGTGATTGTAAAACCCGACGACACCATCGAGAGGGTCGCCAGAATACTCTCAAGGCACAAGGTTGGAAGCGCAGTCGTCGTTGAAAACGACGAGATAGTCGGTGTCATCACTGACCGCGACATCCTTGACAAGGTCGTTGCTAAGGGCCGGGACCCTAAGACCGTCAAGGTCCGAGAGGTCATGACAAAGAATCCGATAACCATCGAAGACGACTACGACATAAGCGACGCAATCGACAAGATGATGGAGAAGGGCATCAGGAGGCTCCTCGTCACCAGGCTCGGGAAGCCCCTCGGTTTTGTAACTGCCGCAGACCTGCTCGCCGCCCTCAACAGCATGAACAACGAGGAGGAGCAGGAAGCCGTCGAGGAGACTGATGTCTACGGCATCTGTGAGATCTGCGGTCAGTACGGCCCCCTCTACAAGGTTTACATTGAAGGCCAGGAAAAGTGGGTCTGTGAGGCCTGCAAGGACGAGCTCAACCTTTAACCCCTCAGCCCCCTCATTATCTCGTCCAGGATTATTCCGAACTCTCTATTTCTATTCTCCACGCTAAGGACGTGGAACTTTCCGAGCGGCCTGAACCTGTCCGCCATTCTCCTGTGCACTGTGGCGAGGAGATGTCTGTCCGACTTCAGGGCCTCGCCCACCGCCCGGACAAACTCATCGCTCTTGTACTCCATGGGCCCGATTTCATCTATGACAATGAGGTCTGCCTCAACGAGGGCGCGCCTTATAGCAGAAACACCTACCCTCTCAAGCTCGTCAACATGGACGACGTACTTTCCGAAGGGAACACCCGGAAGGTGAGAAGTCCCGCGGAGGCTCGCGAGGGTGCCTTCTTCTCCAGTGTCGAGGGCGAGGATTTTAAAGCCCACACGCCTTCCGCCTCTCCTCACCTCTTTCGTCATCATGCCTCCAACGATGTAGCCCCATCTCTCGACTTCCCTTGCCACCCTCTCCACGAGGGTCGTCTTCCCGACTCCAGCTGGGCCCGTTACAAAAACCCTGACCATTTTCCATCACCGAAGGAGCTTTAAGTTCCTCCCTTAAACCCTTTGGGGTGATCGCCGTGGAGATACGGTACAGACCGGAGGAACTCACGAAGCTCCCGAGGAGCGTGACTTACGAGACTGGAAAGGTCATCATGATCGACCAGACCCTACTCCCGAGGGAATTCAGGACGATTGAGCTTAGAACCGTTGAGGAGGTAGCCGAAGCGATAGTCACAATGAAGGTGCGCGGTGCGCCGGCGATTGGGGCTTCAGCCGCTTTCGGGCTGGCCCTCTATGCGGACACGACGAAGGCCAAGACCAAGGACGAGTTCATGGACGGCTTTTACAGGGCATACGAGACCCTGAAGAACACGAGGCCAACCGCTGTGAACCTCTTCTGGGCCCTCAACAGGATTAAGAAGCTCGTCGAGGAGAACCTTGAGAGCCCGCTCGACGAGATAAAGCGCATGATTGTGGCCGATGCCCAGAAGATAGCGGACGAGGACGTTGAGGCGAACCTTAGGATGGGCCACTACGGTGCCGAGGCTCTGCCGGAAGGGAACGTCCTAACCCACTGCAACGCCGGAAGCCTGGCTACAGTCCAGCTCGGAACCGTTGGGGCTGTTCTCAGGGTGATGCACCGCGATGGGACACTCAAGCTCCTCTGGGTGGACGAGACGAGGCCCGTCCTCCAAGGAGCGAGGCTCTCCGCCTGGGAGTACCACTACGATGGAATCCCGCTCAAGCTGATAACCGACAACATGGCCGGCTTCGTGATGCAGCAGGGGAGGGTTGACGCGATAATAGTTGGCGCCGACAGGATAGTGGCCAACGGCGACTTCGCCAACAAGATAGGCACCTACACCCTCGCCGTCCTCGCGAAGGAGCACGGGGTACCGTTCTTCACCGTTGCCCCGCTCTCGACGATTGACATGAGCCTGAAGAGCGGGAAGGAGATACCGATTGAGGAAAGAAAGCCGGAGGAAGTTCTCACCTGCGGCGGCTGTAAGATAGCACCGGACGTGGACGTTTACAACCCGGCCTTCGACGTGACGCCGCACAAGTACCTGACCGGCATAATAACGGACAGGGGCATCGTCTACCCGCCCTTTGAGAGGAACCTGAAGAGGCTGTTCAAAGAGTTAGAATGACTGATGGGCGCCCCTATCAATTGGTTTTCGTTTCTCTTTTCCCAGAAGCTTCTTAATCTTGTCTAAAACGGATTTCCTGTCCTCAACGGCTTCTTCCACGATGACTGCATCTATCTCCCCGAGCCTCTCTTCTATGACAGGCAGAAGGAGGCCGAGGAGTTCAAGGGGCTCCAGACAGGGACAGTCGATAGAGTAGTCGATTGGCTCTCCGTCTGGAAACTCCACCCTGAGAGATATTCCCTCTTCACCCTTCCGGGCTTCAAAACGGGCCGTCCCTTCCTTCCCCACCACTTTTCCCCTGACGAGCATCGGAGATAGTAAAGAAGGACAGCTTAAAGGCCTTTTTTGAACGGGAGGTTGAAAACGAGAAGTTAACATCATCGAGACCGTTAAAAGTCAATGTACCCAATTTTTATCGGTGAGTACAATGTTCTGGCTCAAGACGAGAATCATCGAGGGCAGGGGCTCCCTTGAGAAGCTCAAAAAGGAAGCTGAGGGGCACGAGAGGGTTCTCATTCTGTCGAGCAACTCGATGAAGAGGCATGGTTTTCTCAGCGAGGCCGAGGACTACGTGACGGAAGCCGGTGCGGAGGTCTTCTCGATAACCGGCCTTCCGGCGGAGCCGAGCGTGGAAACAATAGAGGAGTTCCTGCCGAAGGTGAGGGAGTTCGAACCTGACCTTCTCGTTGCCCTCGGTGGAGGAAGCGTAATAGATGCGACCAAGGCTCTGAAGGTCTTCTACGACGCCCCCGAGCTGGAATTCGAGGAGATAGCCTTCATTGACCGCTTCTCAAAGCCAAAGCCTGTTCCAAAGCTGAAGACGAGACTCATAGCGATACCCTCAACGAGCGGGGCTGGAAGCGAGGTCTCCGCTGCCAGCGTTCTGAAGAAGGGCGGAATCAAGTACAACATCGTTACGCCCGAGATAGCGCCCGACGTGGCGATCCTCGACCCCCGCCTGCCGATGACGATGCCGAGGGAAGTCGCCAGAAACTCCGGTCTAGACGTCATTGTCCACGGGATAGAGGCATACACCACCAAGGTGGCAAACGACTTCAGCGACGCAATGGCGATTAGGGCGATAAAGACAGTTTACAAGTGGCTTCCGCTCTCGGTCAAGGGCGACGAAGAGGCCCGCGAGAAAGTCCACTACGCGGCGACTATGGCCGGCATCGCCTTCCTGAACGCGCGCCTCGGACTCTGCCACGCGATGAGCCACAAGGCCGCTTGGCTCGGTCCGCACGGCCTGCTCAACGCAATATTCCTGCCCTACGTGATGGAATTCAACGCCAAGAGGAGCGACTACGCAAGGAGGCGCTACGCGGAGATAGCGAGGGAGCTCGGCTTCCAGACTGCAAAAGACCTCATCGAGGTCGTTAAGGAGCTCAACGAGATGCTCGGAGTGCCCACACTGGGCGAGCTCGTTGATGAAGAAACTTTTATGGCGAGGCTCGACGAGATGGCGGAGAAGGCCTACCGCGACGGGCTTACAGCCTTCAACCCCGTCGAGCCGAAGCCAGAGGAGATAAAGGAGCTGTATCTGAGGGCATTTTACGGGAGAGGGTGAAAGGAGCCAAAAAGAAAAGGCGGAAAAGGGCGCTAAGCGACCTCAACGTCCCTTTCCCCTTCATTTTTGACCTCATGTATCCTTCCGCCCTTCATGACTTCTCTCGTTGCAAGGACAAGGAGCGCCAGGAACAGGTAAACCGCTGCCGCCCCGCCGAAGAGCACCGAGTAGGCCTCCTCCGTTGGGATTTTAATCTGCACGAACTCCGGAGCCCCCGGCGGGTGGAAGAGGACGTAGTAGGTGCTCATTATTGTTCCCGCTATTGCCGGCCCCCAGGTCGAACCGAAGTTCCTGAAGAGGCTGTTTGCACCTGTTGCGACGCCCATGATCCTCGGCGGGACGCTGAAGACTAAGATGTTTATCAGCGAGATGTTCATGAGGGTTATCCCCGCTCCGACTACTGCAATCATAGCGACGTACTGCCACAGTGAGAGGCCGGTAGCGTATTTTGACATGAACGCAAGGCCAGCACTGGCCACCAGAGCGCCCGTGAGGGCTATTGGCTTTGCGCCGACCTTTGGCATCAGTTTTCCGGCGAGCGGGGCCAGTATAAGCATCACGAGGGCCTGGGGGGTCATGAGGAGGCCGCTCTGGAGTATCGTCTTGCCGAAGCCGTAGGGTTCCGGCATCTGGAAGATGTAGGTGTTCGCCTGGCTCATCATGGAGATACCGAAGGCCGCGAACATTATTCCAACGTTCACTATGGCCGGGTTGCGCGAGGTTATGATGTCAAGCGGAAGGAGCGGGTTCTCCACCCTCTTCTCCCAGATACCGAGGAGTATGAAGCCGACTATGGAGACCGCGAAGAGGAGGAGCGTTTGAGTCGCCGTCCACCCAACGTTCGGGGCCCGGGTTACACCGACCAGCATCGGCACGACGGCCCAGACGAGGAGCAGAGCGCCCTGCCAGTCGAGCTTTCCGGGGTTGATGTAGCGGCTCTCGCGGAGAACCTTCCAGGCGAGGACGAACATCAGGACTGCGAACGGGGCCGCCGTGTGGTATGTCCACCTCCAGCCCCAGTTCTCGGTGACCCAGGCGCCGAGGGGCAGGGCTATGACCATACCGACTCCAAACATGGCACTTATCATTCCCTGAACCTGCGGCACCATGCTCGGCGGGAACTCCTCACGGACGAGGGCGAAGGCGAGCGGGAATATGGCCATTCCAAAGCCCTGGATTGCCCTCGTGACGAGGAGCGCCTCAAAGCTTGGCGCAAAGCCGTTCAGGATGACGCCGAGTGTGTAGAAGCCCAGTGCAACGAGGAACATCTTCTTCTTGCCGTACATGTCGCCGAGCTTTCCAAAGAGGGCCACGCTGACCGTTCCAACGAGCAGGTAGATGGTCAGAACCCAGCTGACGTCGTTGGGGTTTATCGCGAACTCCTTCTGTATTGTGGGCAAAGCGGGCGTCAGCATCGCCTCTGTGTACATGACGAGGAGTGGAAGGATGACGACTACCAGCATCGCCTTCTTCGCGTAGCTGAGGTCGTAGGTTTCACCGTTTTTCATCGCGTCCATGGTTCTTCACCGACATGTCGGACGATATGTTGTTTTATAAAGGTAACGGTTCATCGAGCGCTAACTTTTTAGGCGTCATCCACATTCAGGTGTGGGGGTTACAATGTTGCTGGATAAAATGACACCAGAGTTCACGGCAGAGATTGTCGAAAAGGCTCTTATCGAAAAGGGTCAGAGGTTACCCCATCACAGTCTTCACCGCTGGTGGTCGAGGCGCTTTGCCATTCTCTACAGGGCGATACTGGCCTCATACCTAACAGACTCAAAAGAGCTTGTTCGTGAAAGTCTTGATAACCCAAAGGCCATTGAAATCCTTGCTAGAGGAAAAGTCTTCTATGAGCCGTTCATGGGTGGGGGAACTGGTATAATTGAAGCGGCCATAATGGGCTATCATTCCATAGGGATAGACATCAATCCAGTTGCGGTTAGAATAGCCAAATCAACATCGAATCTGCTTAAAGGCAAAGTAGATGCCAAGGAAATTGAGTCAAAAGGAAAAACTATTCTCAGAAAAACCGAAGAAAAGCTAATTGAAACTGGCTGGTCATGGAATGTGAAAGGAAAGATTGTCTCCTATATCTTTATAACTAAGGGAAAGATTCCGTCGTGGATCGACAAGTACAGCAGAAACGGAAAGCCCATTAGGATTTTAAGATGCCCCTACTGTGGCACTATTTTTGAATCTCCTAGGAGCTCTGAAAAGGAAACGTGCCCACACTGTGGAAGATCCTTTGAGGTAACTCACAAACCGAAGTTTCGCTTGGGCGAAGGATATCCTACCCAGGACGGTTACACTATATGGGCCGCTGAGGTTCGCGAGAGAGATGGGAAAAAATGGAGAAAAAGGGTCCTCGACGCCAGGGAAATCCTAAATTGGCTTCGGGAAAGTCACTTTAAAGCTATGGGAAAAGCGAACAAAGCCCGCAAAATCCTCGATCCAATTCCGCTAGAGGACCTGATGGAAGGGAGAAGGCTAAAGCGTGAGGGCATTAAGCGCTTCTCACAGCTCTTTACCACGAGACAGCTCGCAACTTTCGTTGCCTTTGCCGAGGCCTGCAAGGAACTAGGATTGGATGAAGAGCTCATTGAAATCTTCTCTGTGTTCCTCAGTGAGAGCGCGAAATCGTCAAGCCTTGTCGCTAAGTGGCATTCTCCAATCGGAGAGCCTGTACCGGCGGTTGCCATGAAAACCTACTGGGTTCCTGAGTACACAGTCGAGACTAATCCCCTAGCGAGGGTTCCTGAAAAACTGGCTCCACTCGCTAGAAACGCCTTGGCGTCCTCGATAAGGAGGGCGGTTCGCATAGCCAGTAGCGAGCTTAGGATTAGCAGAGACGTCGCTGTAGAGGCGAAGATAGGCGATGCCAGAACGTTTGTGCCAGACAGGCCCATTGATATAGCGATAGTGGACCCGCCATACATGGACACCGTTAGGAGCTATGCCTCGCTCTCGATAGTTCACTATGGTGCAATGCGCGTGTTCGATGAAATCGTCGGAATATCAAACGATGTAATCCTGGATAATGTGGAAAGGAACGAGATACCCCGCGATAGGACAGGCTTTGGAGAAGCCATGAAGCTTGTATTCTCCAACATTGAGAGGGTTTTAACCCCCAGTGGAAGAGTCGTGCTGTTCTATAACAGAAAATCCGTGATTGACTGGGAGAATATACTTCAGGCTTCCGTTGAGAGCGGACTACATCCGAGCGTTTCCTACTGGGTAATTGGAGAGCCCCCCGGAAGGCTTGCTAGGTCCAGGTTGAGGGGTGTCTTTGTAGTCATACTCACAAGAGAAAAACCTACGAAAAGCAGAATAGTGTTTACCAAACCCTTACAAAGGACTTCTAATGCTATATTTTTGGATAAGAAAGTTGAAAAGTCAGCCATGAAGGCACTCTCAAATGCAATACGCAGGATTTATAATGATGAGGTGGAGGTAGTGGTTCTCTAAATCATAATTCCTAATCCAATTTTAAGTAGGTTCTTTATTAATAAATCCGCGTCTTTCGAGACCTTCGAAAGGGATACCGGATGAGGAATCTCAAAGAGCGGGTCCCGTGGGTGCCTAAGAATCTCATCCAGAGACTCCTCAAAGGGGTTAATTCCCAATGCCAGGGCTTTCAGAAGAAAATGACCCTCGTAAATTCCCAGCAGAGAGTTGGATTTTTCTACCCATTTTCTGTAGAGCTTAAAGAACATGTCCCCTGTCCACTCCTCCCTGAAGTTCATTTTCGTGTGAAGCACAGTCAGGGCCTTGTTGAAATCCTCGGCCCATAGCCTAAAGTCTCCTTCTCCCACGATTCTACGTTTTCCGCAGTCTCCAGTGCTCCCAAAGTTTAGGAGGTAGTATATCTCTGAACTGAATGGAAGGCGCCCAAAAACGAGGAAGTAGCCCGGTGAAGATCTGCCTCCATAGATACTACTCACATATCCGATAGAGTTGCCCCGGAAGGGAAACACAGCAAGCCCAAGGTAGTAGTCAAGAAGTGCCTCCCCAGGTTCAATCCCCACGTTTATCCCGTCCACGTCGGGAACGAACGTCCTAAAGGGTCCCGCAAAGCGGACGTGCCTTCCGTCCGTCACGAAGGTATAGGCCCTAGCACGCCTGACATGAAATGTCTCGGGGAAGTAGGGCACCCACTCCGAAGGGGATTTCTCAACTTCCAGAACCATAACTGCTGAGAAGGGAGAAACCACCAATGGCTGATTATCTCTATCAAGAATCGTGAAGATAGAAAGGGGACTGGGAATTATGTTGTTGTAATACCTTTTAGATTTGTCGTGGGGAATACCAAGGGGCTTGGCCCTTAGAACGGCAAAGTACCAAAGAAGTTGGATTAGTTCGAGAGGGATTTTGGAGTCATTAAGAAATTCGTGAACGTTCCCCCAGGTTACAAAACTTCCAGGAAAGTCAGTCCCATAAGATTTGCCCTTTCTTTTGAGAGTTTCTATATGAACGGCACTACTGGACAAATCTATGTCCGCTGTTGTTCGAATGCCCCTAATTATAGGGGTCCCCAACATAACAACGGGATACATTGAATATGACACAAAGAACTCCCTAATTATGTCAGAGCGTAGATCTACAAACCGTTTGTGATATGGGACATAGAGGTCGTAAAGAAAGGGAACGGCCAGGGCGTTGCCCAACCTCTCAAGTTCCGCATCTATTTTGGCAACCTCAGCGAAGAACTCCATTACCAACACCGTCCGAGCTTTATGACGAAACTGTTATAGTTCTCGGACTCAAGGTTCATGTTTACGGTGGGTTTTATGAGTAGCCACCCGTCGAGGCAGTACCACTTGTCGTGCTCGTTCCTGATCTCCATGACTTCAATCCCTGCCTTTCTGAGTTTCTCTCCGTATTCCCGAACGAACTCTGGCCTCGTTGAAAGTTTCACGTGAATTCCCTTCTCGGCTAGCTCAATGAGGGTTTCAATTCCTTCATCATCTAGGTAAGGAGACATTGCTTCCACACTCTCTCTCGCAATGCCGAGGAGCTTTTTAAGGTAGCTCCCCCCAGGTCCGCGAAGGGGATACTCCCCGAGGAGAACCCCAATGGTGAACTCCATAAGCTTTCTCGAAACCGTGTAGGTCTGGCCGAGTCCCTCGGTGCAGCCTCTATCCACTACAACACAGGTTGTACAGCCGTCAATGCAGTAGTTGGGAACTGCCGTGAGGAGAATATCATCGAAGTAGCGGTGGGCCTTCTTGGTGTCTACACCAAGCTCCTTTTCAGCTATCAACTTTTCAAGGTTTGTCTCCCCGGCTGAAGAGAGGAGAAGATGAGTTGATAGGCTATGGACATCGAGTACTAGACCGTTTTCGATGAACTCATTGTAGAGATTTATTATAGCATCTCTAAGGTCTTTAAGATCGTCCTCTCTGGAAACCGATGAGACAACGGACTTGACCCTGTCAGCGTACTGAACCGTATCCTCCTCGTGCTCCCGAAGGAACTCCAGCTCCTTTCTAAAGAATTTCTCGATGAAGTTTTTATAACAGTTTCTGTCTCCGTACCCGTTAGCCTTACACCACTCGTTGAGGGCGCCGATGATGTCTATGGCTCCAATAGGGCTGTTCTCGGCCACGAGAACCAACCCTTCCCTCTCATCGTAGAGGTAAACCAGATTGCTTGTTTCAATCTGGAGCTCCACGGAAACGTAGGAAAGAAACGCGTGGGCTAGGGAGTGGAGTACCGTCTTGGTGGCCCACTCGAGGAACTTCCTGAAATATCTCTTATTGTATGGCATGCTCTTGACGAGGAGGTTCTCCCTCATCCGGAGATATTCCTTGAGTAGACTGCTGCTCCTCTTCCTCAGGAGGTCGTAGGTCCTGAAGCCTTTCTCGGCCTTATCGTAAATGAAGAACTTGGTCAGTAGAACATCACCGAGCTTGACCTCAGGACCGCCTTTCCAAAGCTCATACGTGAGGACCTTGGCAAGCTCAGGAGAACGGAGGGCCCTCTCATCGAGGGCCGTTCTAACGACCAGCTCAAGGAACTCGGGGGCAATTTTGAAGCCTATGACGTTGGTCTTAGGAAGCGACCTTCTGAAGGGAACTTTAAACTTGAACACGACCGGGAGGCCAGATTCGGGCATCGAAAGGTGGGCGGAGGGATACTCCTCCTCAATCCGGACGTTCCTCATGACTATCGGAGACAATAGACCATTGGTGTTTTCAACACCGCTGTAACTCCTCTCAACGTCAAGGAAGACCTTTGGAAAGATGCGTCTCGTCCACTTCCACTTTCTGCCCCCACATTCGTTACCATACTTGCACCATTTACGGAAGGGACACTTCACGTCAAGGGGATCGGTTGAGAGGCCATATCCAGAAGTGCAGTACCACGTGTAGGTGAGGTCTGTGGGCTCGTAGACCTTACCCCTGTGACCTTTTTTCCTAAGCTCGTCAACGTAGATGTCCCTGATACTCTGTTTATTCAGTTTCTTCTCAAGCACTTCCTTAATGAACTCGGAGCCGTACTTTATGTAAACTCTCTCCCGTTTTTTCGGATTGATTGAGACCGCCAGGATTATGTAGCCATCTTTGGCTTCTAAAACACTCACGGGTTTAATCTTAAAGACATGCTCGGGATAGATTGCCCCCATCGTCTCGTGGGTGTCACTAATGGTGGCATCGTGGACAGGGTTTCTTGGATCAAAACCCAAGTCCTTTATTGATTGGGGATGAACGTACATATAGCCCTTGTGATTGTAGTAGTCAGTGTTCTTGATTTTGACGAACCAGACATGGGAACCACTGATGCCATCTCTGTCCTCTAGGGATATCGGCTCGAAGGGGGGATAGCGATAGAAGAGGGTCTGAAGAGGAAGACTTTGCTCATAATAACTCGTCTCTGAATTCTTGGAGGGAAGCTTAATATTAACCTCCCGGTCAACGGGATCGGCCGTGACCGACTTCAAACCAGTCAGAGCGCTCAGGACCTCACCAACATACACCCCGGATTCAGATAGTTCAAGAAGGAGTCTGAGTATGAAGACCGTCCTATCGTCTATGTTTTCAAAGAGATTGGTGGGGTTTGAGACATTATCAAGCACTTGAGCTATGGCGTTGAGTTCATTCGCACGCTCAGTGAGGGTGTCCTCAATGAAATCACGCAACCTACTTGCGTCTCCAAGAAACTTTTTACGATTCTCTTTCTGGGACCTAAGAAGGGACCCCCTCTCGCCCGTCTTGCGAAGTTTGCGTCTTATGCTATCTAAATCATCCTCAACTTCAAGAAGAGTCCTACGAACTTCCCGCAGAACCTTGTAGTGACAATCAACGCATTCCATATCAATTTCATTGCCAGAGTAGCACTTCTCAGAGCCATTCTGACACCTATTAAGTGCTTCAAGAGCTTCTTGCAGTTTAATGATGAGCTCCTCAAGGACCTCTCTAGCCTCCGGACTCTCGATCTCCTGCTCAAAGTTCTTAACGTCCTCCATGAGGTCCTCAATCGCACGCCTCGCCTTTATGACTGCAAAGGGGACCTCGTCCCTAACGCGGGCACTTTCTATTATTTCTTCTACCTCGTCGAGGTCACGGGAGAGTAAATCAACAACGGAACGAATGAGGTCCAGGTAATTGTACTCACCGGTCATAACCCACCCTCCACCTTATCTAGAACCTTCTTGAGGAACTCCACCATCCTGTCCTTACCTTTGAGCGCCTCATCTGAGGCATACGTTGGTTCTCCGGCGAGGGCAAGATTAACAACTGCCTCAGTGAGAAGGTTCCTCACCTTGACCTGCGGATTCTCGGTCGAGACTATGAGCTGTCCTTCGTCCTGTCTCTGCATCGGGTGAAGCTTATCCCAGATGTTTGGATCATAGAGAAGGAACGCCTCAGTGGGCACCTTCTTAGTGAGGATTATGCCCAAGACGGTCCTCATGGACTCCATTGAACGACCGCCCCTTCCAATCCTCTGTCTTAGAGATATTGGGTTCTCAAAGCCAACGTTGAGAATAAAAGAAACCCCATCGTAGTCAACTCCAAGCTCAAGGGACGAGGTCGTCAGAACGGTCGCGAGGTTTGATTTTGGCTCTTTCAGATCCTTTATGATCGCCTCACGCTCCCCCTTAGGAAGCTCGCTATACATCATCGCCACTTTATCAAGGAGTTCCTTGAGGTAAGGACTCTCATTAGTAAAAACGGAGTCAAGGTACCCCCATAGACTTGGAGGAACATAATGGGTATACGAGAATGGGTCGGTGGAAGGCCGTCTATCTCCAAACAGGTAAAGGTGGTCCTTCGGCTCACCGAGGGAGATGTTGTTGTCAAAACCTCTTTTAACCCTGCGTATCTCCTTGATATTCTGTATGAATATTAGAGACTTCGGCCAGTAGTTCTTTCCACCATTGGAGTAGCAGTAGTGGAGGAATGACATGTAGACGGCCCAAAGCTGGGCGTAGGTACTCCACGATACTGTGGGGAGGATGTCATATATTCCCATGAGGACTAGGCGTTTGCCCTTGAACTTAACTCCATAGTCCCCTTCAAGGACCTTGACGTGCTCCCTGAAATCCACGTGGACAACATTGCTCCGACCGGAAAGCCTTTCTGCGAAATCCTTTGGATTGGGAACGGTTGCAGAGGAAAGAACAATGTCCAGAGGCATCTTGCTAACCTTTGCCATCAGCTCGATGTTACCTGCAACGAGGGCCCCTCCAAGGCCTGTGTACTCGTGCGCTTCGTCGAAAACAACCAGGGAGACTTTTTCAAAGTACCTGGCTCCGATGTCTTTTTTTGTGTTATCCAAGAGGCGCGTTTCAAGGGCCCACGTGTTTGTGACGAGAACCGTTGGTGGATTATCGCCCATGTCCCTCCGAAGTGGAACTATGAAGTCGTAAACAACACCATTTTTGGAAACCACGGCTTTTCCATCTCTTATCTCGTAAACGAACTTATTCTTGTCCTTTCCAAGTATGCCCCTGAACGAGTTGGACTCCCTGAGGAACTCTTTAAGTTTACCCAAATCGCGGGGTGTTTCTCCATCTCTGATTCCAAAGGTTATCCTCCGCTCTATGCCGTGCCTCCTAAGAATGTCATTCAATAGCTTTAACATCTCGATAATCCTGCCTGCCTGGTCAACGGAGAGGGCTTTTCGCGGATAAACAAGAACCACGCGCTCCTCAGTACCGTCCATCACAGCTTTGATAAGCTTGGCTATCATGTAGAGGGTAAAGATTTCAGTCTTTCCGGAACCTGTGGGAGCGGTGATTATGAAGGTCTTACCAACAGGGGGATAGCCTTCCCTGAGGAGTCTAGAAAGGGCGAGGGCCTGAAACGCATCGAGACCGCCGTCGCCGAAATGTCTTCTGAGAAACTCCTTGTATATCTCAGCGTATTTCGTCCCATTTTCTCCGAAAAAGCCGACGATGCTCTTCACGAGGACATTTTCAACCTTCTTAAAGCCTTCATCCCTGTAGTGCCTGCCCGGGGAAATCCTGCGGTCCTCATTAGACGGTATGGGAATCTCGTAGAGCGCCAACCTGGGGCTGACCACATAGGGAGGCGAGTTGGGGGAAGTTCTGAGAAACGCACTCCTGATGGCAACGTCCATATGTAGGGAACGGTAGCCGTTTCCGACTTTCACTATGAACCCTCTTTTGACAAGCCCGTTAAAGCATTCATCGGGCCTGTCGGTGTATCTTGAGAAGAGCTGGACTATTCGATCTCTGGAGAAACTCTTAGTCTCAATGCCAAGCTTCAGAGTCCCCGCTTTGTACTCACTGCTCTTTACTTCCGTACTGTTAACATAAACATTAAACTCGGATTTTAAAAGAGCATGGTAACACTTAACATAAATAGCTTCCATGCAATCACCTAGCGTATAAACGCTATTGGGATTTAAAAAGATTCCCCCAACTATTGATCAAAAACACAACAAAGTTTTATAGACTCAACCCGAATGCCAACCATGCACACCCTCCTCAAGAAGGTCATCAAAGAGCGCTTTGGAAGGCTCAACAGGCTCCAGCAAGACGCTTTTAGAGAGGTTAGCTCCGGAAAGAGCGTTTTGATTATCGCCCCAACTGGTTCTGGAAAGACAGAAGCGGCAGTCCTGCCGGTTTTCAACGAGATACTCGAGGAGGGGCTCAAACCTATCTCGGCGCTCTACATAGCTCCCCTCAAGGCCCTCAACAGGGATCTGCTTGAGAGGCTCGAATGGTGGGGAAAGAAGCTAGGGATAACGGTCGAGGTCAGACACGGTGACACTTCGGCATACAAAAAGGCGAGGCAGACGAGGAACCCGCCCCAGATGCTAATAATCACCCCTGAAACTCTTGGCGTCATTCTGACCGTTAAATCACTCAGAAAGCACCTTGAAAACGTGAAGTTCGTCATCGTGGACGAGATAGCCGAGCTTGTGGACAACAAGCGCGGGGCGCAGCTCCTCCTCAACCTTGAGAGGCTGGCCGAGATAGCCGACTTCAGAAGGATAGGTATGACTGCAACGGTGGGCAACGAGGACGAGGTGAGAGAGTGGCTGAAGGCGGACGTCATAGTCAGGCCGAGCTGGAAGAAGAGCTACCGCTTCCACGTGCTATATCCAAAGCCTACTGAAAAGGCCATGGGGCTGGCCGAGAAACTGAGCCTCTCGCCAGAGATAGCGGCGAGGCTTAGACTTTTGTGGGAGATAGTCGAGGAGCACGGAAAGGCCCTCATATTCACCAACACGCGCCAGTTCGCGGAGATTTTGGCGCACCGCCTCAAGGCCTGGGGAAAGCCTGTTGAGGTTCACCACGGCTCGCTTTCGAGGGAGGCGCGCGTTAAGGCGGAGAGGGCGCTGAAGGAGGGTAAAATCAGGGCGCTGATATGCACCTCTTCAATGGAGCTGGGAATAGACATCGGCGACGTGGACGTCGTAATCCAGTACATGAGCCCGAGGCAGGTCAACAGGCTCGTCCAGCGCGTCGGGAGGGCGAAGCACAGGATTGGCGAGGTCAGCGAGGGCTACATCATAACCTCCAACGTCGAGGACTACCTTCAGAGCCTTGTCATAGCTAAGCACGCCCTCGAAGGCCGCTTTGAGGCGGTCGAGCCGATGGGAGGGCTGGACGTTCTGGCCCACTTTGTTGTCGGCCTGCTCATAGAGTAC
Source organism: Thermococcus eurythermalis (assembly GCF_000769655.1). NCBI lineage: Archaea > Methanobacteriati > Methanobacteriota > Thermococci > Thermococcales > Thermococcaceae > Thermococcus > Thermococcus eurythermalis. The sequence goes on from NZ_CP008887.1 coordinate 1,882,731, forward strand.
AAAAAGCTTCCACGCGAGAGGCCCTATGAGATAGCAAGGAGGGCGTACGTTTACAGGGACTTGAGCTGGAGCGACTACCTCGACGTTCTCCGCGTTTTGGAGGACGCTCACTTGGTCGGCTACGACGAGGAGAGCGGCCTGCTCTACCTGAGGCGCAGGGCATTCCAGTACTACTACGAAAACCTCTCGACGATTCCCGATGAGGTCTCATGGAGGGTCTTTGACGCGAAGAGCGGGCACATCATAGGCAGACTGGACGAGAGCTTTGTGATGGATCTGGAGGAGGGTATGGAGTTCGTAATGAACGGGCGGAGCTGGATTGTGCTCAAGATAGACGGTGAGGCGAGGCTTCTGAAGGTGCGCGAGAGCAGGAGCCTTGAGAGCGCGATACCGAGCTGGGAGGGTGAGATGATTCCCGTCCCGTTCAGAGTTGCCCTTGACGTCGGCAGACTGAAGAGGGAGCTTGCCTTCGACTTTGAGAAAGCGAAGGATCTCCTGAAAGGGGTCGAGTTCAAAGAGGAGGAACTTAGAAGGGCCTTCGAAGAAATCAAGGACGAACCCTTCTCCACCGACCGCGATATAGTCGTCGAGAGCACGCCGAAGGCTACGATAATCCACGCTGACTTCGGGAACAGGGCGAACGAGGCCCTTGGCCAGCTGGTTCACTCCCTTCTAATCATGAGATATGGGAGAGTCTTCTCAGTCCGCTCCCAGGCCCACGCGATAGTCTTCAAGACACCATTCCAGCTAAACCCTGAGGAGGTGAAGGGCTACCTCTACCAGGAGCCAGAGAGTCTGGAGTTCATAGTTTCCCGCGCCATAAGAGACTCCCACGCCTACCGCTGGAGGATGATGAACGTAGCAAAGCGCTTCGGCGCGCTGAGACGGGACGCGAAAATAAGGAGGATTGAAAGGCTCTTCGAGGGCACGGTGATTGAGAAAGAAACACTCAACGAGCTCTACCACGACAAGGTCAACGTGAGGAAGGGTGAGCTCCTGCTTGAAATGCTTAAGCGGGGCACCCTTAGGGTGAAGACCGAGCTGAGGGGAGAGCCATCAACGCTGGCTAAGCTTAACATGAGCGTCGGAGGGGAGTTCCTGCTCTCCGGCGTCCTTGAGAGGGACGAGATACTTGAGCTGTTTAAGAAGAGGCTCCTCGACCACGAGGTCGTTTTAGTCTGCACCAACTGTGGCTGGAACTCGAAGACGAAGGTCTCACGCCTGGAGGAGAGAATTAAGTACTGGGAGTGCCCGCGCTGCGGTTCGAGAATGCTGGCTGTTGCCCACCCGATCGACGCGGAGGAGTTTCTCCCGGTTCTGGAGAAAGTTCGCCATGGAAAACCGTTAGATAAGAAAGAGGAGAGGGTTTACAGGAAGCTCCTGAAGGCGGCAGATCTTATAGACTCATACGGCTTCGACGCCGTCCTCGCCCTGGCGAGCTATGGGACTGGCCCAGACACTGCGGCAAGGATTCTGGGACAGTATAAGGGTGATGCCCTCATCGTAGCCCTGATGGAGCGCGAGAGGCAGTTCATACGGACGAGGCGGTTCTGGGTGGACAGGAAGGAGGAGAAAGAAAAGGAAGACAAGTCTACCCACTGACCTCCTCCCCGCCTTAGCTGAGGGTTCCAACGGATTACCCCCCGCCAACGACGGGGAGGTTTGCGGGTTCATTACCTACTCGTGTTGCCACTTTCGGTTCAGCCCGCGGGCCGGGTCTCCGGCCCAGCGGTTCGGGGTTATCGCTCAAAGGTCACCCTCCAGAGTTTTCAACCGCTCGAAGGCGGTTCTTGAAAAGGACGCTTAACAGCGCCAACCCTCCAACGCTGGAAGGTAACGTGAAACCCCTTTGAGAGAGGTTGTTTTACAGTGGCCTCTTCGAGGCCCTTATTAAACGGGAAATTATTTACTGGTTTCGGTCTAAAAGAGCCAAACCCTCAATTACTGCATCCCCGCCCTAAAGGGCGAGGCTTTCAAAAGAAAAATGTAACTAGCGGGCCCAGACTAAAAGCGAAAAGGAAAGGCTCACGCCCCTTTTCCATAAATCTCGTTGAGGGCCTTCAGGAACTCGCTGGCAGTTACTACATCCCTCACGTCAATGCGCTCGAACTTTGTGTGCGAGATGTCGAGGTTGCCGGGGCCGAACACTATCGTCCTCGTCCCGTTGTACATGAAGTTTATAGCGTCTGTCCAGCTCCTCATTCCGCCGAACTCGTCAAGGCCCGTCCTTTCCATGGCCTGTTTGGCCATCTGGACGATTTCCTCATCGGGTTCAAGGCGGTAGCCGTCCCATATCTCGGTGTACTCGTAGCTCTTGGTGTACTCGTCGAGTATTGGGTCCATTATATCGAGGACGTCCTCGACCTCCTGCTCAGGCAGAAGCCTCGCCTCAAGTCTCCCCCTGCAGAGGGCGGGGATTAGGTAGACGGGGTTCTCACAGACGAGCTCCTGAATTCCTATGTGCGGGTCAAAGAACTCTCCCTTGGCCTTGAAAGGTTCGAGGTTCTTTAGCTTTTCAAGCATCTTGTAGGTCTCTTCAATCGCGTTAACTCCGCTCTCCGGACAGGCACCGTGGGCCTCCTTACCGTCCACCTCAAAGTATGCCTCGATGTTGCCGGCGTGGGCTATGTGCACTTCCAGGTCGGTCGGCTCAAGGACAACCGCCATCTTGGGCTTGTAGCGCTCCATGAAGAGGGCGCTTCCCCTGCCACCCTGCTCCTCGTCGCTGACGAAAACGATGCCGACGTTGAGGTCTTTGCCCTCCTTGCGGAGGTTCTCAAGCATGAGGAGTATCGCGGCGGCACCGCCCTTTATGTCGCTCGCACCGGTTCCGTAGACGATGTTGCCCCTAACGAAGGGCTCGGCCCTGATGGGTATCGTGTCCACGTGCACCTCGTAGAAGAGCTCGGCATTGGGGTTCACGACGAGGTCTATTATCTCGCCGTCGCTCTCTATCGTGACGTCGTAGTCGAGCCTGTGCAGGAACTCCATGATGTGGAGCATTATCCTGTCTTCCTTTCCTGAGGGGGAGGGTATCTTCAAAAGCTGAAGGAGTATCTCCTTCGCTCTCTCGGTCTTCATTTGGGTCACCTAATAGGCTTTTAGGGGAGGAGTTTATAAACCCACCCGAGTAATACGGCCGGGCGATGAAGAGATTCATCCCTCCTGACGGGGACTCGCTCCCCCCGAGATGAAGACGCGGTCCCCCCTCGAGCCCTTTTGGAGGTGAGAGCTTGGAGAACCTTGAAGTGGTATACCCCGACCTGTTCCCGGTTGAGATTCCGCCGAACACGGTGATGCTGAGGGGCCTTGACTGGGACTCCAACGTCTACCTCTTCCGCTCCGGGAAGGAAGCCCTTGTCGTTGATACCGGCACGGGGGACAACGTTGAGCGCTACTTCTCCCTCTGGCTCAGCGAGGGCTACCTGAACGGCCTCAAAAAGGTCATAATCTTCAACACCCACGAGCACTTCGACCATATTGGCGGAAACCTCAAGATGAAAGAGCTTTTTGAGAAGATGGGTGTTGAGGTTGTTTTCGCCGCCCACCAAAAGACGGCGGAGGTCATTGAGCGCTCCGAGAGCTCGATAATCCTCGACTACGCCTACGGAAAAAGGTTCCCGGGGCATGGGGTTGACCTCAAACTCCAGGACGGCGACTACCTGAGGATTGGTAAGCGAAAACTGCTCCTCCTTCACACGCCGGGCCACACAGCGGGAAGCTCCTGCCTCTACCTTGAAGGAGAGCCGAGCCTTGCATTCACAGGGGACACACTCTTCAAGGGAACAGTCGGGAGGACTGACTTACCCAGCGGAGACCACAGGGCGCTTAGGGGGAGCATCGAAAGGCTGGCGGAGCTTGGGGTTGACTTCGGCCTGCCTGGGCACGGGTGGGTAATAAAGGACTGGCGCGGGAACATCGAGGCCGTGAGGAGGTTCCTATGAGGAAGGGTTCCCTGAAGGAGGTGCTGGCGAAGATTAAGCACGACCCCAGGGAGAACGAGGGGGACTACTACATCGTAATCGAGCACAGGGGGGCATATGGAAACGAGAAAAAGATTCCCGTTGAGCTGATTAAGCTGGGGCACGGCTACTTCTTCATCGGCGAGACGCAGATTCCGTACCACAGGATAATCCGCGTTGTCAGAAAAGATGGAAAGGTAGTTTGGGAAAAGCGCTCAAGAGATTAGCTCAAGCTCCGATGTGATAATCGCCCACTCCTTCTTCTCAAAGGCTTCTGGAATGGCCGTCACTACAAGGTAGCCGTTGTTGAGGGTCGCGAGGTCCTTGACGTATAGCACGAAGTCAAGCGCTTCTTTGAAGCCGAGCTGGCTCGCTAAATAGCCTAGGTTCTGGATAAACACGACTCCCTGCTCTCCCTTTGAGGAGCACTTCTTGAAAAACTTGGAAACCTCTCTCTTCATGTCGAAGATGAGTTCGGGTGGAATACCATCTTCGACGTCAGTCTTTGTTACCCACAGCACTTTTCCAGGACTTTGGACGAACTCGGCGAATTTACGCGGGTTTTCTCGGACAAAGGCAAGGAGAACCCTCGGTCCATCAAGGAAGTCGAGGAGGAAGTACTTCACCTTCTCGTCGTCTGTGAGTAGGTATGCTCCCGAAGTAAGGTCTCGAGGAGACAAATGTCTGCGTTCGAAGGCCTCGATGAGGTCGTAAACGCGCTTGATTTCCTCGTAGTGGAGTTGCTCTATGGCCGCCAGGTCGAGGGCAAGTCTCCGCACTTCTTCGTCCTGTGCAACACTCGCCAGAAGCTCATAGGTATGCTTGGCAAAGAGTTCACTCTCCATACAGTAGCTCAGGGCCGAGAGGTAATCTCTGGCGCTCTCGAACTTCGGATAGAAAGGGTAGACCTCAACGGGAGGGGCATCAACTTTTACCGGCTCCTCTCCGGGGAAGAGCCTGTTAAAGAGCCTGCGGAGCAGCTGCTCGTGCCCCTTGCTCTCTTCGCTCATCTTCTTGAAGAGGGCCTTAACGCTCCTGCGCTCGGCCCGCTTGGCGAGTTCAGCATAATATTCGGCCTCTTCCTCCTCGTTAAAGATGGCATAGCTTAACAGCTCCTTTGCCGATAGGTTCTTCAGGCGGTTTACAATTTCCTTCATGAGCTCACTCGGGTCTTTTTCCATACAGCAATCCCCAGATTAACTGCACCTATCAAGGGAAAAAACTTTTCTGCTCCATCTTAAACGACCGACCATGATAGACGCACACGCCCATTTCGAGTTCTACAAAAAGGACGCACCAAGGGTAATAAAGGATTGCAGGAAGGAGCTTAGGGCGGTAGTGGACTCAATAACCGAGTACCGCAAGGCCCACGTCTGGAAGAGCTGGGAGCTACTGAAGCCATACTTAGGGTTCGTCGTTCCGACGCTCGGCTACCACCCCAACGAGGCGCGCAGGGGAAACTGGGAGAAGGTGAAAAAAGTCGAGGACTTCATCCGCGAGCACTCGGGAGAGATAGTGGCAATAGGAGAGATAGGCCTCGACTACCACTACGCCGAGAACGAGGCTCAGAGGGAAAACCAGAGGGCCATATTCAGGCACTTCCTTGAGATGGCCCTCGAACTCGATCTGCCAGTCGTGATACACGCAAGAGAAGCCGAAAAAGAGGCCTACGAGCTCGTTCAGAAAGCCGGGGTCAGGGCTTACTTCCACTCCTACGCTGGGAGCGTTGAGCTGGCGAAGGAGATAGTGGAGAACGGCCACGTGATAGGGATAAACACGGGGATAGTCTTCATCCCCGAAGTTAAGGCGGTCGCCGAGGCTATCGATGTTGATGCTCTCCTCGTCGAGACCGACAGCCCGTACATGAGCCCCTTCAAGGGGCAGAGAAATACCCCGTGCAACGTCAAAGTCGCCGTTGAGTGGATAGCAAGGCTCCAGGGGCTGGACTTTGAGGAAGTGGAAAGGGAAACAGAGAAAAACGCAATTGAGTTCTTCAATCTGGGGGTGAGGATATGAAAGTGGAAGAAGTTGCGAAAGTGAAGGAGCTCCTCGAAGAGCTCGGAGAGAAAGCCCTGATTGCAAGGGTTGACTCCTTCATGGCGCTGAACGAGGGGCTTGAGACGAAGAAGGGCGAGGACTACATAAGGCTCTCCGTCCTGAGTTTTCTGGAAGGGCTCCTGATGACTCTGAAGATGAAGTATCCTGAGAAAGGAGAGGTTGCGGACTTATATGAGGAAATCAAAGCCAAGAGGGCCGAGCTGGACGAGCTCTTCAGGAAACCAAAGATGCAGAACCTTCAGGGGCCAATGTAAAACTCGGGAAAAAGCTCACCCTCCTGGACGTAGCTCCTCCCCAGATTTAGTGCAGTTTTTGCCCTCTCAAGCTCCCTCCCCAGATAGAAGGCGTGCCTCGGGCTTATCTCGAAGCGCTCAAGGATTGTGTCTATTATCGCGTTCGGCTCCTCGCCGACCACTGTGAGGACGGTCTCGGTTCCGCGGTGAGCGTTTACCCAGATTCTCCCGCCCTCGACCCATATCCTGAAGTAGATTGGTTCGAGCTCGACTGGTCTCTCTCTGGCTTCAACGACCTCTTCGGCAGGCTCAAACCGCCACTCGCTCGCCCTCTTCTCCTTCAATATGAGCAGGTCGAAGCCGAGGTCTTTCGGTAGGTCAAAGAGGTTCATGTCAATAGCCCTTCTCAGTTCTCTAACCGAGCCTCTCGCTTTGGCGCTGACCTCCGTCGTGAGGAGGAGGTTTATTGAGAGCTCCTTCGCGATTCCAGCCAAGAGGGCGTTTATCCCGACACTGTCAGCGTCGTACAGCTCGACCACGTTGCCGACGCCTGCCAAGAGGACATCGTCCGGGTTTCTCTCCCGGTAGAGCTGGAAGGCAGTGACCGAGCGCGCCAGGTGCGGGACGTGCTCAAGGATTAGGTCGGGGATTACAATCCGGTAGCCCAAATCGAGGGCCATCTCCTTGAGCCTTTCAAGGAACTCGGCCCTCTCCCAGGGCTTAGCTGGGAAAAAGCCCTCTCTCTGGTTGGTGGGAATGAGGACGACGGGCTTTTCCGTCACGAGCTCCTCAAGGTTGCCCTCATCAACGCTCAGAAACAGGTCGGCGCAGTCAAGGGCCCTCTTAATTTCTTTCGTGTTGAGGGAGTCAAAGCTCACCGGCACGTCGAAGCCGTTGTCCTTGAGCCTCTCGCGGATTTCAGGGATTGAGTCAACGAAATCGAGGTTGGCCTCGCTGGCCACCATCCCAATGTCAATTATGTCCGCCCCCTCTCGCAGGTAGTATAGGGCCTTCTCGACGGTCTTTTCGACGCCGAGCTTTGGCGCGTCAACGACTTCTCCCAGAATCCTTGCCGGGAAGTCCTTTCCAGCAGGAAGGTTCCCTATGAGAACGTTCCCCGGCTTTTTGAGGGCCTTCTCAATGTACCGTTTGTTCCTGGTCTTGTTTCTGATGTCCTCAACTTTCTTGAGGGCGTCAAAGGAGAAGAGCTCGTCCGCAGGCTTTTCCCTGCTCAGTTTGAAGCCCTCTTTTAGGGCTTTGAGCGTCTGGGGAATGTCTATGGCGTTCTTCGGCCCCTTGAACGTTGGAACTCCTATTTCGTCCTCGATGGGCTGAGCGGAGCCCCTGACGAGGCCGGGAATAAGAATCAGGTCGTAGTCCTCGCTTTTCACGCCAGCTCTCTTCAGGTAGCGGACTATTAGTTCGGGGGTAAGGAATGCCGCCACACTGACCGGCGTGACAAAGACGTCGCAGCCCTTTCCGTACTCCCTCACGAGGGGTTCGGCGAGTTTGCCGGTAACGAGGAGGATTCTCATGGTAATCCCTTCGGGCAGGGGTTTAAAAGCCCTCGGCCGGTAGGTGGCTCGTCACCGCTCAGTCGGGAGTAGCTCGTCATCGGGCTGGCCTCACAGGTAGGGGGCAAAGAGCAGGTCTTCAAGCTTTCCACCGGCCCTTCTAAATGTGCTCACGCTCCAGCCGACGTTCCCTACCTTTTCGGGTCTGTGGGCATCGCTGGCAAAGGTCAGCTTGACGCCCCTCTTTATGCACTCCCTCACGAAATCCACATCCGGGACGCGGTAGCGCGAGCTTATCTCAAAGGCCTTTCCCTTCTCCGCTGCCAGCTCTATGAGCTCCAAAAGCTCGTCCCACGACGGATAGCCGATGTACGGGAAGCTCGCTCCAAAGTGGCCGATGACGTCAACGTCCTCGTCGAGGAGCGCAGTCTTGACGAGCTCGACGTACTGGTCGGGCCTGTCCACCCACTCATGGACGCTCGCTATCACGAAGTCCAGCTTCCCCGCGGCCCATGCAGGCACGTCCACACCGTTGGGCGTTATGTTGGCCTCAATTCCAGCCAGAACCGTTATTTCACTGTCTTCGGCCCAGCGCCTTATTTCACTCAGATAGGCGTTGAAGCTGCCCCCCAGGACGTAGTGGCTGTGGTCAGTTATCGCAACGAGTGAGAGGCCCTTCCTTTCGGCCTCGGCTATGTTCTCGAAGACCTCCCCAAGCCCGTCCGAGTGGAGCGTGTGGGTGTGCGAGTCGTGAATCATGTTTTAACCTCCCCCAGAGCTTTAAAAAAGGTTGTGGACAAAAAATCCAACGTAAAGACAAACCTTGAGTTTTGACAACCTTTAAATACGACAAGGGGAAACCCTATCCGGTGGTGTCAATGGTCGAGTGCTCAAAAGTTCGCGTCGTCATAGCGAAGCCCGGTCTCGATGGCCACGACAGGGGTGCAAAGGTCGTCGCAAGGGCCCTTAAGGAAGCCGGGTATGAGGTCATTTACACGGGAATAAGGCAGACCCCGGAGCAGATAGTTGAGACGGTTGTCCAGGAAGACGCCGCGGTTCTCGGCATAAGCATCCTCTCAGGTGCGCACATGGTGCTGATACCGAAGATAATCAGGCTCCTTGAGGAGAGGGGGATAAAACCAAACGAGGACATCGTGATTTTCGCAGGGGGCATAATCCCGCCCGACGACGCCGAGGAGCTCAAGAAGATGGGCGTCGCCGAGGTCTTCGGCCCGGGGACCTCGCTCAAGACCATCATCGAGTTCGTGGATAGGGCCGTTGAGAACCTCAAGCGCTTCAGGGCTTAACTTTATATCCCCTTTGGATAATTTCTCCAGGGATGCAAAATGGAGAGTCTCAACTCCCTCGTCCAGTCCGCGCTCTCAGGCGACAAGAAAGCCATAGCAAGGCTCATAACCATCGTGGAAAACGATGAGGAGAAAGCGCGGGAAGTCGTCAAAAAAATTTACCCTCTCACCGGAAAGGCGTACGTCGTGGGCATAACCGGGCCACCGGGTTCAGGAAAATCAACGCTCCTCGATAAGCTCATCAAGCTTGCGAGGGACGAAGGGCACAGGGTTGGCGTAATAGCCATTGACCCGACGTCCCCCTTTACAGGCGGGGCTCTTCTCGGCGACAGATTGAGAATGCAGAGGCACTCGACCGACCCTGACGTTTTCATCAGGAGCATGGCAACGCGCGGTTCCCTAGGTGGTCTGGCGAAGGCCACGAACGACGCAGTGAAGGTTCTTGACGCGGCCGGCTACGACTTGATATTCGTTGAAACCGTCGGAGTCGGTCAGATTGAGGTTGACATCGTTAAGACCGCCGACACCGTCGTTCTCGTAACCGTCCCAGGCCTCGGCGACGAGGTTCAGGCCATTAAGGCCGGCCTCATGGAGGGGGCAGACATATTCGCCATCAACAAGGCCGACAGGGAAGGCGTTGAGATGGTCTACCTGGAGCTCAAGATGGCCATTGAGTTCGAGAGGGAGAAGTGGAAGGGGCTTGGCTGGGAACCCCCGATAGTCGAGACAACAGCTTTTACCCTCAAGGGCGTCAGGCCCCTCTGGGAGGCGATAAAGAGGCACAGGAAGCACATGGAGGAGAGCGGAAGGCTGAGGGAGAGGAGGGCCTTCCGCGCGAGGGAGGAAGTGAAGACCATCATCGCCTCCACCATAGCGGGCAAGGTCGAGGAGAAGCTTGAGAGGGGAGAAGCGAGGGAGCTTATCGAGGAGGTAGTTGAGAGGAAGCTCGACCCGTATTCCGCGTCTCAAATCGTGATGGAGAAGCTTAAGGAGGAACTATGGGGGTGATTCCATGTTCAGGAAGATAGACCACGTTGGTATAGCCGTCAAGAACCTCGACGAGGCCATAAAGGTCTGGGAGGGGCTTGGCCTCAAGGTCGAGGAGATCGAGGAAGTGCCCGACCAGAAGGTTAGAACTGCCATAATCCACATCGGCGAGAGCAGGATTGAGCTCCTTGAGCCGACCGCCGAGGACTCGCCGATAGCGAAGTTCATAGCCAAGCGCGGTGAGGGGATACACCACATAGCCCTCGGCGTTACTAACATTGAAGAGCACCTCAAGGAGCTCAAGGATAAGGGCTACCGCCTCATAGACGAGGAGCCGAGGATTGGTGCCGGTGGGGCAAAGATAGCCTTCGTCCACCCCAAGTCGGTAACCGGCGTTCTCCTCGAACTCTGTGAGAGGAATGAATGAAGTCCCACAGGGGACAAAACTCCTTTTTTCTTTTGTATTTAGTACAAACCTACCATAATGATACCAGTAACATTTATAAGGCGAACATAATAAGTGCCAACGTAATCACCCCGATGTTCCGATGAGTTTTGTTGTACGGCAGGAAGTGATGTCTTATGCTCATGAGGGGCAAAATCGAGAGTAAAAGCCCCAAAGTCCTTAGCTACACTTATCTACCCAGACTTATTAGCCTCACCCCTGATAGAAAAATCCTCATAACAAGAAAAATTCCGGGTGAGTTCTCTAACTCCAATGTTGTCCATATCTGGGTCACAAAGCTGAGGCACCCCCAGGCAGTCGAACCTACAAACCTCCACATCATTGAACAGAGGGCGTGGGACCTTCTTTCCACTGGGGGCGCCAAAAGTGTAATCCTCGACGCCTTTGAATACCTTCTTCTCGAAAACGGGCTTGAAAAGACCCTGCGGTTCGTTGGAAAACTCAGAGACATTGCCCTTCTCTCGAATGCGGACTTCTACGTGACGGTTGGGGATGGCGTTGATGAAAGGGTTCTCGCCATGCTGAAGAGAATCGTTGAGTGAGGTTTATATATCACCGTTTCCCCTTCTCCACTTAGGTGTGAGCTATGCCTTACATTGAGAAAATAGAAATGAAGGGTTTCAAATCTTATGGTAACAAAAAGGTCGTTGTTCCACTCGCAAAGGGTTTTACTGCAATAGTGGGGGCCAACGGTTCTGGAAAGAGCAACATCGGTGACGCCGTTCTCTTCGTTCTCGGTGGGCTTTCAGCGAAGGCAATGCGCGCCAGCAGGATAAGCGACCTAATCTTTGCGGGCTCAAAGGGGGAACCGCCGGCCAAATACGCCGAAGTTGCCATGTACTTCAACAACGAGGACAGGGGCTTTCCGATTGACGAGGACGAGGTCGTCATCAAGAGGCGCGTTTACAAGGACGGAAGGAGCACGTACTGGCTCAACGGGAAGAGGGCAACGAGGAGCGAGATAATAGACCTCCTCAGCTCCGCGATGATTTCGCCCGAGGGCTACAACATCGTCCTCCAGGGTGATATCACAAAGTTCATCAAGATGTCTCCCACTGAGAGAAGGCTCATCATAGACGACATTTCCGGAATCGCGGAATACGATTCCAAGAAGGAGAGGGCATTAAAGGAGCTCAAGCAGGCAGAGGAGAACCTTGCGCGCGTTGACCTGCTCATAAGGGAGGTTAAAGCCCAGCTCGACAAGCTGGAAAAGGAGAGGAACGACGCCCTCCGCTACCTCGACCTTAAGGAGCGCGTTGAGAGGGCCAAAGTCACGCTCGTCCTCGGGGAGATAAAGAGGCTTGAAAAGATAATTGAGGACGAAAGCGCCAGGGACAAGGAGATAGAGGCGGAAGTTGAGGCCCTAAACGCCAAGCTCAAGGAGGTAGCAAAGGAGATAGTTGCCAAGGAAAAGGAGCTCGCGGAGGTCGAGAGGGAGCTCGAAGAGAAGAGCGAGGACGGGATACTTGAGGTAACGAGGCGGATAAGCGAGGTTCAGTCAAAGATTGAGATGGCCAAAAGGAACATCGAGAACGCGAGGAGGGAAATCGAGGAAAGCCAGAGGCGCCTCACCAAGGCCAAGGGCGAGGTAAAAAGAATCGGAGAAGAGATAGAGAAGAGCAGGAACGCCATAAAGCGCTGGTCGAAGAGGCGGGAGAAGCTCCTGGCAGAGGTAAAGACGCTTGAAGCGAGCAGGAACGAGCTCGTGATAAAGCTCGGCGAGATCGACAGGCGCTATTCTATCGCGAGGGAAGAGTTTGACAGGGTCGTTGAGGAGCTCGAAGACGCCAAGAAGGGCCTCTACCAGAAGGAGAGCGAGATTGGAAAGTTCACGGAGGAAATCGAGAGAGCAAAAGCAAGGATTACCCAGGCCAACCTGAAGAGGAACGCCCTCCGCGAGAGGATTGAGGAGACCAAGAGGGCCCTTGAGGAAAAGCGCTCCGAGCTGTCCGATGTCGAGGGGAAGCTCTCAAAGGCCGAGGCAAGGCTGAGAAAGCTTGAGAAGGAGCTGGAAGAGAAGACGGCAAAGCTCAGGAAGCTCGAGCCTGAGCTTGCCAAGGCCAGGGAAGAGCTCATAAAGGCCGAGGCCCAGAGGGAGGCCCGCGGCAACCGTGCCGTCGAGTTCCTCAAAAACAGCAACATCCCAGGCCTATACGGGACTCTGGGCGAGCTGATAACCGTTGGGGATGGGAAGTACGCTCTAGCGGTAGAGGTTGCGCTCGGCGGAAACTACGATAACGTTGTTGTTGAGGACGATAAGGTCGCGGAGAAGGCCATCAAGCTGCTCAAGGAGAAGAAGCTCGGAAGACTGACCTTCCTCCCACTCAACAAGATAAAGCCCCGCTCGATGAGGGAAAAGCCTTCCCTCGGAATCCCTGCCATAGACGTTGTGAGCTACGACCCGCGCTTCAAGAACGCCGTAGCATATGCCCTCGGCGACACCCTTATCGTGGAGGACATGGACGAGGCCAGGAGCGTCGGCATCGGCAGGGTCAGAATGGTAACGCTCGGAGGAGAGCTCCTCGAAAGGAGCGGTGCAATAACAGGAGGACACTACAGGCCGAGGGGCAGGCTCGGAATCAACGTGGACGAGATTAAAGCAAAGGTCGAAAGGCTTGAGCGCGAGAGAGAGACCGTTGAGGCCGAGGTCAACTCGCTGAAGGCCGAGAGGAGGGGGCTTGAGAACACCATCTTTGAGCTCCGCATGAGGAAGAGCGAGCTGTCCAAGGACCTGCAGGTTCTCCAGCGCGACCTTGAGAGGCTCCTCGCGGAGGACAGAGCCCTTAAAGAGGAAATCGAGGAGAGCGAGAAGCTCATAGAGACCCTCACTGCGAAAATCGAAGGGGCAAAGGGCGAGATGGCAAAGCTCCGCGGAAGGATTGAGAGGCTCGAAAAGAAGAGGGAGAAGCTCAGGAAGGCCCTCGACAACCCCGAGGCACGGGAGCTGAACGCAAAGATAAGGGAAGTCGAAGGGGAAATCTCCAAGCTCAAAGAGGAGCTCAGCAGGGTGGAGAGCAAGCTTGAGGGCCTTGAGAGCAGGATAAACGAGGAGCTGCTCCCGAGAAAGGCCGACCTTGAAGAGGAAATCGAGGGACTGGTCAATAAGATAAGCGCCCTGCAGGCCAACATAAGGGAGAACGAGGGGGCGATAAAGAAGTTCGAAGCCGAGCTCGAGGAGCTGAAGAAGGCCGAGGAGAACGTGAAGGACGAGCTCAAGGAGCTCCGCGAGAGGCGCGAGAGGCTGAGGAAGGAGATCGCCGAGCTGAGAAAGGAAAAGGACGAGCTGAGCGCGAGGCTCCAGGAGCTCAGGATAGAGGCCAACACCCTGAGGATAAAACTCGCCCAGGCGGAGACAACGTTGAAGGAAAAGAAGGCCGAGCTCAAGCACTTCGACGCGAAGCTCATCAAGTCAATAAAGGAAATCCCGCTGGAGCTTGAGGCGCTGAGGGAAGAGATTGAGCGCATGGAGGAGGAGATACGCGCCCTTGAGCCCGTCAACATGAAGGCCATCGAAGACTTTGAGGTCGTTGAGAGAAGATACCTTGAGCTCAAGAGCAAGCGCGAGCAGGTTCTGGCCGAGAAGGAGAGCATAGAAGAGTTCATAGAGGAGATAGAGGGGCAGAAGAAGCAGGTGTTCCTCCAGACGCTCGAGGCCATAGCCAAGAACTTCTCGGAGCTCTTCGCCAAGCTCTCACCGGGAGGAGAGGCCAGGCTGATCCTTGAGAACCCGGACGACCCGTTCGCGGGCGGTCTTGAGATTGAGGCGAAACCAGCTGGCAAGGACGTCAAGAGGATTGAAGCGATGAGCGGTGGCGAGAAGGCGATAATAGCGCTGGCCTTCGTCTTTGCCATACAGCGCTACAAGCCCGCACCGTTCTACCTACTCGACGAGATAGATGCGCACCTCGATGATGCAAACGTCAAGCGCGTCGCTGACCTTATCAAGGAGGCCTCCCGGGAGAGCCAGTTCGTCGTCATTACCCACCGCGACGTCATGATGGCCAACGCGGACAGGATTATCGGCGTGACGATGAGGAACGGCGTCTCAAAGGTCGTCTCCCTCAGCCTTGAGAAGGCGAGGAAGATCCTTGAGGAGATAAGGAGGAAGAGCGACGAGGAGCACAGAGAAATGTTTGGGCGCGTGGAGGGCTGAGGATGGAGTCAAAGCGGGAAGAGGAGATAACCCCAATTGACATACTGCTCCAGCTCGTCCAGATGGGGCGCGTTGACCCGTGGAACATAGACATCGTTGATTTGACCGAAAAGTATATTCAGAGGCTCAGGGAAATGAAGGAGCTCGACCTCCGCGTTTCAGCGAGGGCAATCCTGGCGGCATCAATCCTGGTGAGGATGAAGAGCGAGGCACTGCTCCAAGAGGAAGAGGAGGGCGAGGAAGAGGACTCCGAGGAGGAGAGAATCCGCGTTGAGGTGGAGCCGTTAGCACCGCCCCTCAGAAGGGTTGAGCGCTACTACACCTTCGACGACCTCATCGAGGCCCTGATGGACGCCCTTGAAGAGGCCGAGCGGAGGAAGCCCAGGAAGAAGAAACGCGAGGAGATTGAGGAGGAAGTCTTCGTCGTCGAGGACTTCCGCGTTGACATCGAGAAGCACGTCAACAGGCTCTATGAAATCGTGAAGAAGATGTACGCAGAGACCAGGAAGCCAATAAGGTTCTGGGATTTAGTGTTCGACAACACGCCTAAGGTCATAGCGAGGACTTTTCTCTACCTCCTTTTCCTTGCCAACATGGGGAAGGTAGATCTGGTTCAGGAGGAGCCCTTCGGGGAAATCCTGGTCGTGCCCGTGGGGGAGGAGCCAAACTAACTTTCAACCTTTTCTCTCTCAGACCTTTTAGCGGGCCTGAAAGTTATTGCGAGGAGGGGCTCCTCGCCCCCGATGTAAAGGCTCCTCTTCTCTCGGTTTATGTAGAAGCAGTACTCGCCGTCTGGAATCTCAGATAGGAACTTCGTGGGGGCTGTCTCTTTCGCAAGCCGTCCCTCTGGGAAAACGCACCTGTACGTTCCCTTAAGGTTTTCGACACGCTTCTTTATTTCGTCCAGCGGAAGCCTTTCACAGTCGAGCCTCGCGCAGACTAGGCTCTTCCTTCCGTCGGTGAATATCACAACACGCTCGTTTACATCAATCCTCCGCGAGCGATCGAGGAACTCCCAGAGCGCAGAATAAAGGCGCTCAAGCCTCCGCCTCTTGGTGAGCCTCTTTATGAGCCTGCTCTCCGCGTGTCTTGTCAGGAGCATTGTGGCACCTCCGGCAGGCATCTGAAAAAGCCTTTGGTGTAGCAACATATGCACCTACATATGCAGGTTCGAACCATTGAAAAAAGTATTTAAACCTCCGAACCGAGCACTCGGTGATGAGGAGCAGAAATTACGTCCTGGCCTTTGTAGTCCTCGCACTGGTTGATGCCCTCACAACGTGGTTCGGGGTCAGGGCGGGCTTCCAGGAGGCAAACCCCCTGGTTGCGGAAAGGCTGTCAAGCCCGCTCGCGTTCTTCGGGAGCTACGCGCTCTTCACGGCACTTGG
The DNA here is from genome assembly GCF_000769655.1 of Thermococcus eurythermalis. NCBI lineage: Archaea > Methanobacteriati > Methanobacteriota > Thermococci > Thermococcales > Thermococcaceae > Thermococcus > Thermococcus eurythermalis. Next base: position 1,898,799 of record NZ_CP008887.1, read on the forward strand.
GGTGGGCGTTGTAGAGGTCTCCATCAGGCTTGAAAAACTGAACCCAGTGTTTAAACTAATCGCGCTCGGCATGGTTGTCTTGAAAGGGATTCCTGCAGTCAACAACCTCCTCCTGCTCACCGGCCTCGGCCCCTCAGGCGTTGTTGCAACGACGCCGAAGTTCCTCCTGACTCTAGCGCTCTCAGGGTGGCCGTAAGGCAACCGCCCCCAGAAAAAGGAAAGCTTTTATTCCCTCCCCCTAAGACCCATATATGCCGTATCTCCGCAGGGATTTAATCGAGCCACGCGTTTATCAGGAAGTCATCTACGCCCGCTGTAAAGAAAGGAACTGCCTCGTTGTCCTCCCGACAGGGTTAGGAAAGACCCTAATCGCGATGCTCATAGCGGACTACCGGCTCTCAAAGTACGGGGGAAAAGTCCTCTTCTTAGCTCCGACCAAACCGCTGGCGATGCAGCACGCTGAGAGCTTTAGAAGGCTCTTCAACCTGCCGCCAGAGAAAATCAACGTCCTCACCGGTGAGCTCTCCCCTGAGAAGCGCGCCGAGCTGTGGAAAAAGAGCATGGTAATCACGGCGACACCCCAGACGGTTGAGAACGACATCTTGACTGGCAGGATTTCCATTGAGGACGTGGTTCTGCTCGTCGTTGACGAGGCCCACAGGGCGGTGGGGAACTACGCCTACGTCTTCATAGCCAAGGAGTACCTCAAGACGGCAAAGCATCCACTCGTCCTCGGTCTGACTGCATCACCCGGAAGCGACGAGGAGAAAATCCGAGAGATAGTGGAAAACCTTGGCGTGGAGCACATCGAGGTCAGGACTGAGAGCTCCCCGGACGTAAAGCCCTACGTCCAGAAGATATCCTTTGAGTGGGTGAAGGTAGAACTGCCGGAAATATACAAGGAAGTCCGAAAAATCCTGCGCGAGATGCTCAAAGACTCCCTAAAGCCCCTCGCCGATGCGGGCATCGTTAGCTCGGCCTCCTCGGACATCTCAAAGCGGGAAGTCCTGATGGCGGGCTCAAAGATAAACCAGGCGATGGCCAAGGGGGACTACTCAATCGGCTACCTCAAGAAGCACCAGGCCAAGGCCATGAAGCTCCACCACGCCATAGAGCTCCTCGAAACGCAGGGCCTAACGGCGCTTAGGAACTACCTCAAGAAGCTCCGGGGAGACCGCTCGAAGTCCGGTAAGGAGCTCATGGAAGACCCGCGCATGAGGAAGGTGATTTACCTCCTCGTCCAGGCAAAGGAGCTCGGCCTCGACCACCCGAAGATGGAGAAGCTCAAGGAGCTCGTAAGGAAACAGCTTGAGAAAAAGCCCAACTCAAAGATTATCGTTTTCACAAACTACCGCGACACCGGAAAGAAGATAGTCGAAGAACTTAGGGCCCTTGGGATCTCCGCGGAGAGGTTCATAGGGCAGGCGAGCAGGGGAGAAGACAGGGGAATGAGCCAGAGGGAGCAGAAGGAGATACTTGAGGGGTTCTCGCGCGGCGAGTTCAACGTTTTAGTTGCCACGAGCGTCGGGGAAGAGGGTCTGGACGTGCCTGAGGTTGACCTCGTCGTCTTTTATGAACCTGTGCCTTCCGCCATAAGGAGCATACAGAGGAGAGGCAGGACTGGCAGGCACAGGCCGGGTAAAGTCGTAATCCTGATGGCAAAGGGCACGAGGGACGAGGCATACTACTGGAGCTCCCGGCGGAAGGAAAGGGGCATGTTCGACGCTATAAAGCGCATAGCCGGGGAACTCGAAAAGGCCCACAAGAGTGATGATAAAATAAGGGAGACTGCCGGGGAGAGTGCTGAGATGCCCTCAAAAGGGAAGATAACCCCTCTTGATGCGTTCCTGAAGGTTGGCAAGGCGAAGAAAGATGAACACGAAACGGGGCCAGAAGAGACCACCAAAAAGACCTATGAGCAGACCTCTGCCGAAGATAAGAAAACCGAGAAGAAACCGGAAGAAAGGCCTGAAATCCCGGTTAAACCCATCTTCGTCAGGAAGCCGAAGGGCATAGTGGTCTACGTTGACAGCCGCGAGATGAGGAGCGGCGTCCCCAAGATTCTAAAGGAGCTTGGAGCCGAGATTGAGGTCAGGACTTTAGATGTCGCCGATTATGTGGTGAGCGAGGACGTTGGGATAGAGAGGAAGAGCGCCAACGACTTCATCCAGTCAATCATAGACGGCAGGCTCTTTGAACAGGTAGAGAGGCTCAAGAGGGCATACGAGAAGCCCGTAATAATCATCGAGGGCGAGCTCTACGGAATAAGGAACGTACACCCCAACGCCATTCGCGGTGCAATTGCCTCCGTGACCATCGATTGGGGCGTCCCGATACTCTTCTCTTCAGGGAAAGAGGAGACGGCCCAGTTCATCTACCTCCTGGCAAAGCGCGAGCAGGAGGAGAGGAAGAAGGAAGTCAAGCTGAGGAGCGAGAAGAAGGCCCTAACCCTGGCCGAGAGGCAGCGCCTCATAGTCGAGGGCCTGCCGAACGTTTCCGCGACCCTTGCCAGGCGCCTCTTGAAGCACTTCGGCAACGTTGAGCGCGTTTTCACAGCGACCGAGGAGGAGCTGAAAGAAGTCGAGGGGATAGGAGAGAAGAAGGCGAGGGAGATACGGAAGGTCATAACAGCCCCCTACGTTGAGGACGAGGACGAATAGAGGCTCAGAGAAATCCTCGCCCCCTTCATTTAGAGACCACTTAATTTTTCAAAACTAAGGCCTATTTCAGCACTCAGAAGAGACCCCACGAGAGCCCTTGAAAGCGCAAACATTCTCAAAACAGTACTTCAGAAAAGAATCACGAACCTTGATCAAACTTCGCACAGGCGAAGTTTGAATGGTGCGGGGGCGGGGATTTGAACCCCGGAACCCCTACGGGACGGGACCCTCAATCCCGCGCCTTTGACCAGGCTCGGCAACCCCCGCGTTGCCAGATATAGGGGCGTACAAGGCTTTATAAATTTTACGGTTCCTATGAGGGCAACATACTGAACTCCCTCAGGAGAAGGTTCAGCTGTTTATCGGTGAGGGTCTTAGGCTCAACCACAACAATTATCCCAGCGTTTTTCAAACTCACATAATCCTTGAGGCTCGTGAGGAATTTCATCACGGAGTCAAAACCATTGTTTAGAATCAGGTACTCCAGACCGTCGAGGATTACAAAGGTGTTCTCGTCCACACTTGAGACCAGCTTGTGGGTAAGGAGGGGAAGGTCAGTGGGCCTCACAGCGTTTTTGGAGGGAACGTTGCTGATCCAGATATAAGGAACTCCAAGCGCCGCGTATGGTTTTGGGTACCTGGTGACGGCAAGAATCTGCCTGCCCCCAAGAAGGGAAAGAAGCTTTGAAGGGGACGTCACGTAGGTAACGTAAGCCCCAGGCACTATAGAGGAATGCCCGTTCATAATCATTTTGGGCTTCACTGCTCTAATCTGTCTGCGTACTTGAAATGAAGCAACCATTATCGTGGCCATGCCAATGGCTACCAAGACGTCATCAAAGATTTTGGTAAACTCCGTGGAGTAGACATCATTAAGAACGTTCTCAAGGTAGCCAGCCCAGAAAATTAGCGCCCCCAGAGAAGCTCGTCTGAACGTCTTTTTATCCACATAAGCCAAGATGGTGTCCTTTAGCGAGTATATGACTAAGAAAGCAACAGTTAAAGTGACAAATGCAACCATCTCCGCCGTGAGTTTTATAGCATGATACCCATTCATAAGGGCTCCCGACTAATTATTATGTATAACTACCTACATAACTTTTGCGGGCAGTCAACCGAAAAGTTTATAAACCCACCTCACCTCTATGGTTTCGGGTCGTGGGCCGGTAGCTTAGCCTGGTTAGAGCGGCGGACTCTTAATCCGCAGGTCGGGGGTTCGAATCCCCCCCGGCCCGCCAAAACGCGTTTCTCCTCGGCGCGTTCTGAGAAGGAGCGCGTTTGAGATTTCAACATTGAGGAGACTTGAAAAATGAGTTTTAAGGAGCTTGGCCTATCGAAGGCATCCATTGAGGCCGTTGAGAGGAAGGGTTTCTCGGAACCCACAGACGTTCAGAGGGAGGTTATACCGCTCATCCTCGAAGGAAAAAGCGATGTTATTGGTCAATCAAAGACAGGGAGCGGGAAGACCGCTGCCTTTGGCCTGCCGATTCTCGACATGGTTGACGCGAGTGAGAAGGAAGTCCAGGCGCTTATCCTGACGCCGACCAGGGAGCTGGCGATACAGGTGAGTGAGGAGCTCCGCTCGCTACGCGGAAAGCGGAAGATAGACATCTACGCCATCTACGGAGGTCAGCCTATAGGGCCCCAGATAAGGGCGCTGGAAAGTGCCCAGATAGTTGTTGGGACGCCCGGCAGGGTGCTCGACCACATAAGGCGCGGAACCCTCAGGCTCGACTCACTCCGCTTCTTCGTCCTCGACGAGGCCGACAGAATGCTGGACATGGGTTTCCAGGAGGACATAGAGGCAATTTTCAGGGCAACACCGAGGGAAAAGCGCGTGATGATGTTCTCGGCGACGATGCCGATGGACGTGCTCCTTCTGGCAAAGAAGTACATGAAGAACCCTGAGGTCGTCATCGTGAGCAGGGACGAGCTTGTCCCTGGCGAGGTCGAGCAGGAGTTCGTAGAGACCGTCCCAGCAAGGCGCTATGGGATACTCAAGAAAATCCTGAGTGGGGAATTCTATGGCATAATCTTCTGCCAGACGAAGGCCGAAACACGGGAGCTGGCGGAGAGGCTCAGGAGGGACGGCTTCAGGGCCGAGGCCCTAAACGGGGACATGAGCCAGCCCTCAAGGGAGAGAACCTTTGGACGCTTCAAGCGGAGGAAGACCAAGATACTGGTCGCGACGGACGTTGCCGCGAGGGGCCTTGACGTCCCGGAGATAAGTCATGTTGTCAACTACTCCATCCCAATGAACGCCGAGCAGTACATCCACAGGATCGGCAGAACAGGAAGAATGGGCAAGAAGGGCAAGGCTATAACGTTCATAGCCCCCGGCGAGCTCAGGAGGCTTAAGTACCTGGCAAAGCAGGCGGGCGTTGACGTCAGAAAGTCCGAGCTGAGTGAGGAACTCCCAAGGGAATACCGCGAGATGCTCAGGCGGGACAACCTTGAGAACGAGTACAGGCACAGGTGGGGCAGGCAGGCTCCAAGACAGAGAAGAAGGCGCTTCTGAGCGCCTTTGCTATAACTCTACTCACCTACATTTATGTCCTCTATGTATTCTACCTAACAGCACCATGTTGCTCCAAGATTGTTAATGTTGTTCTCAACTTATCCTGTCAATAGCCACGATTTATACCACAAACGACAGGACAAGTTAATCTGCACAGAAACTTTGAACAGAAACTTTGAGAGAAGTACGATAGAAGGAGTTTGGCGCCGGGGCAGGGATTTGAACCCTGGCGGGCAAACGCCCACGGACTCTCCAGGCCCGCGCCTTCCCAGGCTAGGCTACCCCGGCGCATAAAGGAGAGGAATCAGGAGATCAGCTCAATCTCGATGGTGACGTCCTCGGGGACACGAATACGCATGATCTGGCGCATGGCCCTTTCGTCGGCCTCGATGTCAACAAGCCTCTTGTGAACGCGGAGCTCGAACCTGTCAAAGGTAGCAGTTCCTTCTCCATCGGGGCTCTTCCTGGTGGTGATCCTTATCCTCTTGGTCGGGAGCGGTATCGGGCCGCTCATCCTGACGCCGGTCCTCTCGGCAATCTGCCTGATCTGGTCGGTGACCTCGTTGAGGGCCTTGATGTTAGTACTCGCAAGCTTAATTCTTGCCTTCTGCATTCCCGTCCCTCCTAACGTTTAAAGTGGTAAAGGAAAGGTTAGAGAAGGCCTTCACTCGGCCTTCTGGATGGAGATGACCATACCGGCAGCGACGGTCTGGCCCATGTCACGGATAGCGAATCTACCGAGCTGCGGGATCTCCTTGACCGGCTCGATGACCATGGCCTTGGTCGGCCTGAGGAGGACGATAGCGGAGTCACCGGTCTTGATGAACTGCGGGTTCTCCTCGACGATGTTGCCGGTCCTCGGGTCGAGCTTGGCGAGGAGCTGCTCGAACCTGACAGCGACCTGAGTGGTGTGGGCGTGGAGGACCGGGGTGTATCCGACGGTGATAGCTGTTGGGTGGTTGAGGACGATAATCTGGGCCTTGAAGGTGTCCTTCGGCCTGACGACGGTCGGCGGGTTGTTGGTGTGTCCGGCAACGTCACCGCGCTTTATGTCGTTCTTACCAACGCCACGGACGTTGAATCCGATGTTGTCACCTGGGTAGGCTTCCTGGAGCGGCTCGTGGTGCATCTCGATGCTCTTGACCTCACCCTGGATCGGCTTGTGGAAGATGGTGCTGGCCGGCTCGAAGATGACGACATCACCGACCTTGAGGACACCGGTCTCAACACGGCCGACCGGGACGGTACCAACACCCTTAATGGAGTAGACGTCCTGGATCGGAATGCGGAGCGGCTTGTCGGTCGGCTTCGGCGGCTCCGGTATCTGGTCAAGGGCCTCGATGAGGGTCGGGCCGTTGTACCAGGGCATCTTGTCGCTCTTCTTGACGACGTTGTCGCCCTCCCAGGCGCTGATCGGGATGATCGGGAAGTCCTTGTAACCGAGCATCATGAGGAGCTTCTTGACCTGCTCAGCGACCTGCTTGAACTTCTTCTCGTCGTAGTTGACCATGTCCATCTTGTTGATGGCGACTATGATGTGGTTGATACCGAGGGTCCTGGCAAGGAAGGCGTGCTCCTTGGTCTGCGGCATGACACCGTCGGTGGCGGCGACGACGAGAACAGCGGCGTCGGCCTGGCTGGCACCGGTGATCATGTTCTTAACGAAGTCCCTGTGACCCGGAGCGTCGATGATGGTGATGTACCTGTGCGGGGTCTCGAACTTGGTGTGGGCAACGTCAATGGTGATACCCCTCTCGCGCTCCTCCTTGAGCCTGTCCATGACCCAAGCGAACTTGAAGGACTTACCCTTCTCACCCATCTCCTCGAACTTCTTGATGATGTTCTCCGGTATGTTGGCGGTGTCAAAGAGCAGCCTTCCGATGGTGGTGCTCTTTCCGTGGTCGACGTGTCCTATAAAGACTATATTAACGTGCGGCTTCTCCTTAGCCATTTTCAAACACCTCCAGATTTTGGTCTAGTCTCGTTGACTAGGATGGCTTTTTAAATCTTTCGAACCTCGGCCCCCTCGGGCGGGAAACCCGCCGTTTATCGGGGGGGCCTCATGAGTTCTGTGCTTAACTTACGAAGCGGGTTTAAAAACTTAACTAATGAAGTTTCAGACTGGAATTCATTTTTTGGGCGCATCAGAAACTATCCAAGTGCGCGACAACCGCTAGGGGAGCTCTATAAATTGGTAGAGGGAAACACAACTTTCGGTTCGCTATTTTTTGGCAAGGTTAAGTATCACTTCTATGGAGTCTCCTTCCTGCACAGTCTTGAGCCAGAATATATTAAACCTGCCTAGATCGTTTTTAATTCCCGCAGAACTTGTGAGGCTCTTATAGAAGTATTTCACGAATTCGTAGTAAAATGCCGGATGATAGTAGTTTGCAAAATGTGGAAACTCCATCCTCCAGGTTATGCCATCAGAATATCCCCGGGGCAGGTAAGCCCTTGTATTCAAGGATTTAATATTTTTATCCAGAACCAAATTTGGGTGGTTTTCCAAGAACGCTCTCCGTAAATCCTCGGAGATTCTTGCAAGATCCGTAGAACCAAAATCGTAGTCTTTGGATTTAAAGTCTTCAGCCGTCAGGAGCCCAATTTTTGTGACCCGGACATTTTCACCTTCTCTCCGTATCTCGTATATGGTAGCATTCGAAATTAACCGTGTCTCTCCAAGTATCTCTTTCCGGTATGTTGACCAATAGTCATAATATGTCCCCAGGTCCATCGCAGGAGGGTGCTGATCTAAGAGGAAATACTCGTCGTTGATTTTTACTGCCGCTGTCGCGTGTCCAATACCCGAGTTTTCAAAATCAATCTCGAATACATAAACAGGAGAATATCCCATCTCTAGTAGAATCGCGGTGGTCAGAATGGCGTAATCAGTACAAACGCCCGCGCCCCTAGGAACCGTCTCATAAGGAGTCTGGATCTCCACTCCAGGCTCGGCGGTAACTTTTGTGATTTTTCCATTTGACCTCTAGATGACGGGGGAAGGCAAAAGTGCTTTAGAGTGATTATACTCAATGTTACTATCAAGCCACTCCAGAACGTTCCAAGCACTCTCCTGAAGGGTTTTTCCTCTTAATTGGTTTGCAAGGTGGGATACCTTTGAAAGTTCTTCTTCAGTTAAAGCACATTTAAGAGCGTCCTGAAGGATATACCTCCAATAACCGTTAACCGTTTGAGCAGTCACTAAGTGCAACAGCACCAGTAGGCCTTTCTGTTGTTTCTGAAGATGTCTGGATATCGGGATAACCCAAGAAATATGTGTATGTGCTAGTTTCGGACGAATTTTCAGATTCCCCAGAGAACACAGGCTTAATATTATCAAAAGCGCCCTGTGAGTATAAATACCCCATTAGAATCAGTAGCAAGATTGCTATTCCCACTGCCATGTGCCTCCTAGTGGAGCTTCTTTTATGATGGCCAGAGCTGAAGTGTGTGCTTGAGGATGTGTAGGGAAGTGAGGTCACTTGCCTTTTTCCGCGATGTGGGGAAGTGGGCCGTGATTTGGACCTTCGTGAAATGCCTGTCTCACCCGCTTTCTCTTTCAGATAAAGATCTCTTTCTCGAATTCTCGCCGCCTTTGTTTTGATTTCTTCAGCCTTCTGGAAAACGTAGCCACCTAAGCCAAGATACTCTCCCATTGATTCAGCAAGTTCCCAGAGTCCCTTCAATGCCTCTTTCTTAGTGGGATTATCCAAGAGCTTTGCCTCAGCTACAACCAGAATTTCGAAAAACTCATCCAAGATTTCCCTACCATTCAAAGGAAAGTCCCGCCTGTAGTTGTACCACAGGTTGTCCCTCCACTCCTCGAGTCTGCTTGCAATTCTGTCAGAACCGAATGATCACTCCATCTGAGACTAGTGTACCCATCCCGCCCGTGAACCACATGCTGAGAAGAGCGCAGTGAAACGATGATCCAGTTCAGATCTGGATTAACAATGCGGGTAATAAAATAATGCAAATCATTCTTTTCAGAATGCATGTTCCAACCTCCCAGGAATTATGGTGACTTTTTCTATTGCTGGACATAAATATGTTTCGTCTGGACACAGATTTCAATGGGTTTTGTTTCCCGAAACGAGAAATGGGTTGGGACCACCCGGTAAAAGAACAGTCCATAGATACCCGCAGGGGCCAGAACAAGATGGAGAGAATAGAAAGTTCAGAGGGCGGAGAGCCCTCACTGCTGCGGGCAGACGTCCTTCTCGGTCGGCGGGTTCGGGTCGAGGCCCTTCCTCTGCCTAATCTGCCTGATAATCTGCTGGGCAAGCTCGTTCGGGACGCGCTTGAAGCCCGCGTGCTCGGTGGTCCAGAGGGCCTTTCCGCTGGTGGCGCCACGGATGGCTCCAGCGAATCCGAACATCTCTGCAACTGGAGCCTCTCCAATGATGATCATGACCTCGCCTTCCTGCCTCATGTCGATGAGCTGACCGCGCCTCTGGTTGAGCTCCCTGCTGACGGCACCCATGTACTCGTAGGGTATGTTGATGATGACCTTCTGGTAGGGCTCGTAGAGGACCGGATTGGCCTTCATCATGGCACAGTGGATTGCCGTCCTGATGGCCGGGTAGATCTGGGCAGGACCGCGGTGGACGTTGTCCTCGTGGATCTTGGCGTCGTGGAGCCTGACGATGACCTTCATGACCGGCTCCTTGGCGAGCGGTCCCTCGTCCATCGCCATGTGGAATCCGTCGACGAGCAGATCCATGACCTCGTTGAGGTACTGGATACCCTTGGTGTTGTCGAAGAACATGTTGCCGTTGTAGACGTCGACGATGCCCTTGGCCATCTCGTAGTCCATGCCGAGCTCGGCGAGCTTCTTGGCGACCGCCTTCGGGTCCTTGGGCCTGCCCTCTGGGATGATGCCCTCCTTAATGGCCTCGTAAATCTCGTCGGGCATCGGCTCGACGGTGATGTAGAACCTGTTGTGCTTGTTGGGTGACTTGCCCTCAACGATCGGGCTCTTCTTGGTCACGCTCTCACGGTAGACAACGATCGGCGGGCTGACGTCAACGTCGAGCTTCCACTCGGTCTTGAGGCGGTAGAGCTTGACCTCGAGGTGGAGCTCACCCATACCGCTGAGGAGGTGCTGACCGGTCTCCTCGTCGATCTTGACGTGGAGGGTCGGGTCCTCCTTGGCGAGCTGTCTAAGGGCCTCGATGAGCTTCGGAAGGTCCTTAACGTTCTTGGCCTCGATAGCGACGGTAACGACGGGCTCGCTGGCGTAGTGGAGGGCCTCAAACGGCTCGATCTGCTCAACGGAAACGGTCTCACCGGCCATAGCGTCCCTCAGACCGGTGACGGCGACGATGTTACCGGCCGGGACGGCCTCCATGTTGATCCTCTCGGGACCCATGTAGATACCGACCTGCTGGATCCTGGCCTTCCTCTTGCTGTTGATGAGGTAAACCTCCTGGCCTGTCTTGACGGTACCGCTCCAGACACGGCCGGTGGCGACCTCACCGGCGTGCTTGTCGAGGATTATCTTGGTGACGACCATGACCATCTTGCCCTTCGGGTCGCACTTGAGCATGGCCTGGCCGACGTCGCTGTTTATGTCGCCCTGCCAGAGGTGCGGAATCCTGTACTTCTGAGCCTCAAGGGGGTTCGGGAGGTGCCTGACGACCATATCGAGGACGACGACGTGGAGCGGGGCCTTCTGCCTGAGGGTCTTGAGGTCACCGGCGTTGGTGAGCTCGACGATGTCCTTGAAGGTAACTCCGGTCTTCTTCATGAACGGGACGCTGAGGGCCCAGTTGTAGTAAGCGCTTCCGAAGGCGACGCTACCGTCTTCTACCTTGACAAGCCACTCGTTCTTGAACTCCTCGGGGGCGTAGCGCTTGATGAGCCTGTTGACGTCGGTGATTATCTTGGCGAAGCGGTTGAGTATCTCGTTCGGGCCGAGCTTGAGCTCCTTGATGAGACGGTCAACCTTGTTGATGAAGAGGACGGGCTTGACGTACTCGCGAAGGGCCTGCCTGAGGACGGTCTCGGTCTGGGGCATGACGCCCTCGACGGCGTCAACGACGATGATGGCACCGTCTATGGCACGCATGGCCCTGGTAACGTCACCACCGAAGTCAACGTGACCCGGGGTGTCGATGAGGTTGATGAGGTAGTCCTGGCCCTCGTAGTTGTGGACCATCGAAACGTTGGCCGCGTTGATGGTGATTCCCCTCGCCTGCTCCTGCTCGTCGAAGTCAAGGACGAGCTGCTTTCCGGCAAGCTCCTCGCTGATCATTCCCGCTCCGGCGAGCAGGTTGTCGCTCAGAGTGGTCTTACCGTGGTCAATGTGAGCGGCAATACCCATATTCCTAATCCTCTCGGGCTGGGTCATGAGCTCCTTAATCTTCGCAATCATCTCTTCCCTTCTTCCCATAACGCACCACCTTTGGATGAGCTTGTCGGCTTAACTTAAAAGGCTCGGTTATAAAGCTTTTCCTGATGGGAAAATGGAACGGGACGGGGAATTCAAAACTACTTAAGCCTTTTGGAGACAAAGGTTCTGACCTCTTCAACTTTATCTTCCCTCGCGTAGATTCCCCAGCGCCAGTTGCTCTCTTTTGCCTCTACGAGTGCCCTGACAACCGGCGAGACCTCACTGAGCCGCTTAATTTCCCCGTTGAACTCCACGAAGGCGTTCCTCTCCTCGAACCTCGGCTTCTCAGGGTAGTCGAGCAACGCAAGATGGCCGAACTCACTCTCCAGCTCTTTTCTCAACTCCTTGATTGTCTCCTCATCGAGCTTCTTCCCGCTCCAGAGAACGCGCTTGTAAAGCCGCCTGTTCTCGATTGCACTGATGAGCTCTCTGACCTCTTTTTTCTCGCTGGCCCTCAGCCTCGCGACGAGGTCAACCTCGTCCATTTTCCGGAGCTCCTCAAGCTCAACCCCTTCGAGCTCAACGGCCTTGCAGAGCATTGAACTCGCTATCCTGACTGTGTGGTGCTGATAAACCGTCGGGTACATCATGCTCCTTGATATAAGGAGGTTCTGGCCCGCCATGATGCCCTTTTCCTTCAGGATTAACCTCTCACCGTCCCAGTGCAGGTTTCTGATAAGCCTCTCCAGGTCAACCAGGCCGTAGGCGACCCCCGTGTAGTACGCGTCGCGGACGAGGTAGTCCATTCTATCGGCGTCTATGTCACCGCTCACGAGGGGATGCTTGAGAAAGCCAAGGAACTCCCCGAGGGAATAGCGCTCCTCAATGACGTCCCTGATTTCCCCTTCTCTCAGAACCCGCCTCGTGTTTTCCTCGTGACGCGGGTAAAGCGCCTCAAGTGTGTGCGAGAACGGGTAGTGTCCTATGTCATGGAGAAGGGCCGCGTAGACAGCACCCTCCTCGATTTCGGGGTTGTACTCGGTTATCTTCCTTGCCAGGTAGAACGTCCCCAGCGAGTGCTCAAAGCGGGTGTGCCTTGCGGAGGGGTAAACGAGGAAAGCTAAGCCGAGCTGGGTAATCCTCCTGAGCCTCTGGAACTCCGGCGTGTCAACCAGCTTTACCGCGAAGTCGTCGAGCTCTATTCCGCCGTGTATCGGGTCGTGGACGAGCTTCATGTTAACCGCCATGAGGGAGTAAGAAAAAAGTTAATAAACCTAACCGCCCAAAACTCAACCGTTGGCAGGGTGCGGACCCTCCTGCCCGGAAGGTGAGGGGGCCTCTGTGCTCCCTCCCCTCTTCCTTCTGATGTGCGGCTTGAACAGCCTCTCGACCTCTTCTTGAACATTCTCGGCTTTTCCGCTCAGAACGAGCTTTCCGTTGCCTATCACCACGACCCAGTCAACGATGGGCATCAGAGGCTCCCAGATGTGGCTTATGATTACGAAGTTGGTTTTCCCCCTCATATCCTCGATGATTTCAATGACTTTCTCCATGCTGTCAAAGTCTATATTGGCGAGAGGCTCGTCCAAGAATATCAGCTCCGGCTTTCCTATGAAGGCCTGAGCGAGGCTCAGTCTCTTCAGCATTCCCGAGGAGTAACCGCTTATGCGCTTATCAATGAAGGTCTTCACCTCAAAGAGCTCCGCCACGCGCTTAATTTCGTCCTCTCCGAATCCCCTGCTCTCCGCAAAGAGGTTCAACCATTCCCGTCCCGTTGTGAACTGCGGAAAAGCCGGTGGGTCGTAGGCTACGCCGAAGCGGGTTTTAACCCTCCAGTTGTTCCAGGGACTTTCTCCAAACACCTTAATCTCTCCAGATGTCGGCCTGTAAACTCCAGTGGCGAGCTTAAGAAAGGTGCTCTTTCCACCGCCGTTGGGGCCGAGTATCAGCGTTACTCCCTCCGGAATGCTAACCGTAACCCCGTCAAGTGCGTGAATGCTCCCGAAGTATTTCTTCAAATCCCTCGCCTCGATAATCATTTCCTCCACCTCCAAATGACCAGGGCAAGGAGCAGTGCAAAAACGGTCCCTAAGCCGTAGATTGCGTTCTGAACGTCCTTCGTCGGGTAGTTCTTGATGAATCGGAAGGCGCAGGTCAACTTCCCGGTTCCGTTGTTGAGGACAAGGTAGTCCCCCTCACGTGGTAGGACGAACTGATAAGTTAGATGCCCATAGATGTTCTCCCGGTTCACGAGCTTGCCCGTTATGATGTCGTACACCTCCACGACCCCGTTGCCGTTGCAGGACGCTTCCACGAGGGAGCTCGTTGGGGCGTACATGGTAACCATCATCATGTCCGTCACGTTTCCCTGCCTCTCTATTGGCTGAAGGAAGACTGGGCCAACGGAGCCGACTTTGTTCTCGTATGAGTGGTAAATCCCAATGGAGCCGATTGTGAGTATAAGCAGGCCAAGGAGCAACACTGTGAGGAAGCGCCTCATACTACATCCCTCCTCCTAATTAGAACCAGCGCGGCCCCGAGGAGAAGTAGCGGAACTGCGATTCCCCAGCCAAGGTATTGGGCCGTGAGGGGAGTGAAGTCCGTGCTTCCGCATCTGTGAAGGGCGTACGTAAAGAGTGCCGGGGGAATGCTCTCAAGTCCCAGGATTTTTGGTGCGTAGACTATGGTGAAGCCCACCATAAAGGCCAGGAAGGCGTTTGGAGATGCTAGGGAAACGAGTGTTGCGACGGCGACGAGGTATAATATTAGGAAGAGCACAATAATGAGAGCATCACTCATGAATCCCGAGGTTACCTCCGGCAGGTAGCCGGCTATGCTGGTGTAGCTCGTTAACGTGACGTATGCAAAGGGGAGAAGAATCATGAGGACGCTGTAGACGAGTATTGAGAGCAACTTGACTCCAAAGATTTCGGTGTTGGAGTACGGAAGCGAGTAAATAGAACGCGCAACCCCACTGTCCCGGTCGTAGCGGAAAGACAAAGCGCCAAGGAGTAGGGTAAGGAATCCCATTAGAGTCCAGACGTCGCTCAGGTAAAGCATTCCATGTATCTCCCCTGCGACGCCATGTGCCAGGGAGGGCCCAAAAAGCTTTATTTCGGTGCCTGAGGCAAAGCCTGGTATGTAGTTCACGTCCATGATTGACTTTTTCATCGACATCCCCACGAGAACTAATCCAAACAGAAAGAGAACGTTCTTTATAACGTCGTTGAACTCCCATTTCAAGAGCGTTTTAAGCCTGCCCATTCGTTCACCTCCCTTTTGTAACTAACATCGAGGGAATGACTTCCTCATTTTATCCTCCCCCAACCTCTTACTGCCACGATAGAGCCGAGGAGAACCAGTGACACCCAGAAAGTGTACCTTAATGGTGTTTGGACCCTCGAAAAGGGAATCTTTTGAACTTTCTGGAACTCAGCGTTGGTATTGTAGAGCGGTAGCAAACCGGCCCATGAAAGGTCCTTCTCCACCATCTGGTCGTAGGCCACACGTTCGTCCATGAAAGATGCAAAGGGAATTCCTATGGCGGCAAGGTCAGGGGATATCAGTATTGAGATAGTAGTGAGAGATAACACCACCCCCGTGGTGGGATCATAGCACAAGTCCCCCGGGGTCTGGGTGGTGAACTCCACAAGACCCTCCATGACAAGTGGTGATCCCAGGAGAGACAGCATGGCAGTGGGCGGCCCAAATTCCCCATAGTATGTTTTCTTGGGTTTATCCCTCACGGACACCTTCTCGACTTTCATCGTCCAGTTCAGGGTGGGAAAAACCACGAAGGTCTCGTTCTCCTGCGGGACCAAACCTGGGTCGGTATCAATCCAGAGGAAAGTATGACCGTAGCGGGTTCCGTTCAGGCTGAAAACGGTACCATCGCTCTCCCGTATTCTGTAAACACCCTCAATCCCGAGAGACCGGAGGTACACCTTGTATTCACGGGTACCGAAATTGCCCGGGGTTGGTATAGTTTCAACTTTTATGACCTCGTTTTGTTCCCAAATCGGGCTTAGGTTCTCCCCAGCTGGGACGGTGACTTTAACCGTTACGTTGCTCATGTCAATACGGACGCCGACTGTTAGATAACCGTCAGTCTCCTCCAGAATAGTGAACTTGAGGTAAGTGTCGTTGTACGCGTAGATTTTGTAGGAAGCGTTGTGGGAAAGGTAAACAAGAAACGCAGTCCTTTGCTCGGTTGAGTACCCCTGGGAGAGCTGATACTGGATATATGGGTCGTACCTCATGGCCGCGTACTCAACGTAGACTCCAGGCTTGGCCCAGTACGGGGTGGCCACCGCCAGCTGGGTGGGGAGAGCGAGGAGGAACATCAGGACCGCCAGGCCGGGCTTGAAAGCCCCTGCCCGGTGCATTCCATTGGAAACTACCCGCCTCCACCCTCTCCCCGAAGGTCCGGCGGTTGGCATTGAATCACCTCTTGAGCCTGACAACCAGAACGACGGTGAAGGTGGCCAGAACCGCGTAGAAGATTACCCTACCGTAACCGTCCCTGTCCTGGCCGACGGTGAGGGGGCTTTGCTCTCCCTCGTCTTCCTGGGTCTGGGGGGCGGGTGTGAAGCGATACAAGGTCGGGCCAAGCGTCTGCAGTCCCTCGCTCCCCGCCCTCTGGTCCATGAGGCTCATCGTTACTATCCCCATCGCCCTGAGGTCCGCTATTCCCGCTAGGCCGAACCAGCTCAGAAGTACAAAGTCGGAGCCATCGTAGAGGTAGACGTTCATTCCCTCTGCGGAGACACTACCGAGGTTAATGTTAATTTTGTTCGTGTAGATCTTTACCAGCGGAGGCCCGAAGGTGCCGCTGTACGTTTTGAATGACTGATTGACATTTTCCAGCCGCTGGACTTTGAGCACGGTGCCGTCGGCGTCAAACAGGACCGTTCCGTTTTCTGGAGGTTCAGTAGGGTCAATCCACAGGAAAGTCCTCCCGTAAACTTTTCCACCGGCTACAACCTGGTCCCCTTGCTTGAGAATTCTATAAATCCCGGTTATCTTTAGTGTTTCGAGCCTGTAAAGGCACGTCCCCAGCCTGCAAGTGTGGTTTATAACCTCCTCGGCGCTCCAGAACCTGGGAGAGCTTGCGTTGGTTATTATTGTGACGTTGGATAGCACTAGTTCTGTCCTCACCCTAAAAGACTCTGCCGAATCTTCGATTATCTCGAACCTCAAGTATGATGTGTTGTACGCCTTTATTGTATACTCAGAACCGTTTCGAAGGTAATACATGCTCACGGTTGTCACGGTCTCTGGAGGGACTCCCCTCTGCAACAGTCCACTGACGTACGTGTTGTCTCTGTGGGCAACGTACTCAACGACCGCACCTTTTCCAGCCCAGTATGGAGCGGACAATGCCAAGTTAGATCCGAGAAGTATCACAACCAAATAAATGCCGGCGTAAAGCTTTTTAAACGTCATTTTACCACCCCCAAAAATAGTAAAGGAAGCAATCGAAGTCATATATATGGCCAAGTTGCGCTGGCAGATACCACATCCGGCTGAGAGCGTCCGGGAATCATGACATAAACGCTCACTTCAACGCCGTTGGGGAGGTTGTTCTTGAACACGTAGTATGGATAGCTGTAGGGGGCCTTTAACCTTCCCCAACCTGTTCTGTAGGTTATGTCATAGTTCGTATAGGGATGCTGAGCATCGTACCTGACTCCAATCTCAGCATAGGCCTCTGCATACTGGTCCTGGTTGTAGTCCCTAACGACTGTGGTCTGCCATATCGTCGCTGCCGCGAACCCTGCCGCCACTACCAGGAGTCCGAACAGTATGGCTATTAACTTCTTCATGGTGTGGACCCTCCTGCCCGGGTACTATCTTGCCCCCGGGCAGTGTTAACTATCGTCCAACAATATTTAAGTTTTACTTCGAAGTTGAGGTGCAGATTTCAAAAAATCGACCATGATGAACATAGAAGAGACATAGTGCAAATAAGGGAGCGAATTACTTCAAGTTAATAACCGAGTTATACCATGATTGGCGAAATTGTTTAACAAAATGTTTTATCATTTTGAAAGAAGCTCGGCTCCCGAAAAATGGGAAACCGATATTGAATTTCGAACCTTCAGCTCCACGTCTTCCCCTATAGGTTATCCCCGTAAACGTTCTCCCTCTTGCCGACTTTTAGGATTTTGACAACTCTATCTTCCTTCAGGTACTCGAAGATTACTCGATACTGTCCAACGCGCAGGCGGTAAACGTTCTCATGTCCCTTGAGCTTTTGGACGTCTAGGTGGGCCAGAGGGAAAAAAGACAGCTTGGATATCCTGTCCTTTATCAACTCCTTCTCGTGTTGTGGGATACCCTGGAGTTCTTTCAGGGCTTTCTTGCTTATCAGAACCCTGTTCTCAAAGCTCATCTTTCACCACGTCCCATTCGAGGAACTCGTCATTTCTGCGCTCCTCGATGGCTTCTCTCTCCCACTTTTCCGGTTCAGACTCCTCAATGAGCTGAAGGTTAACATCCACGAGCTCCTTCAGAAACCGTTCTATCTCCTCTATCCGGTGGATAATCTCGCTGAGAGTGGCCTCCATTCTCTCACCTCGGGTATTGTTAGGGATTCAAATAATTAAAATTTTCGAACCTTCAGCTCCACGTCTCCGCTATGACGTCGTGCTTGTGAATGCTCTCGTTGCTGATGACCCTCACGTGTATCCTCCCGTTGAAGCGCTCCTTCGCCTTGGCGAATATCTCCCTCGCAACGTCCTCGACGAACTTCGGGTTTCTGTACATGCCCTGGACGACGGCGTTCTCGTCCACGGTCTTGAGGAGCGTGTAGGTCGGGTGGCTGAAGGAGCTCTCCACGACGTCTATCATCTCTTCAAGCTCTATCTCCTCATCATAGCCGGCCCTCACTTCAAGCTCGCCGACGGCGCGCTGTATGTGCGTCTTCCCGTTGTTGTTGGCCATCGCGTGGGGGCAGACGGTGTTTCCGATGACCTTGACCCTGAGGACTTTTTCAAACGAGCCGTCCTCGTTCTTGATAACGCCGACCTCGACGTCGTAGGGCTCGTATGTGGTCTTCTTGCTCGCCGGCGTCTCCCTGAGGATTATGAGGTGGGTCTTAATCCACACCTCCGCGCGCCTGTGCGGGTGCTTCCCCTCAAGGCGCTCTATAACGGCCCTGCCGAGCTCCTCAAGCGAGCTGTGGGCCTCCATTACCTCTTCCTCGACCGCCTCGCTCATGGCCTCTGTTATGCTCTCAACGAGCCTGCTCATGTGGATGCCCTTCTTCTCGGCGGGAAGGTCTATGGTTACTTCAAACACCGGGATGAACGTGTAAACCTTCCCCTTCCAGTTTATCTTGGCGACTGTCCTGAGGTTTGTAATGCCAACGCGCCTGAGCGGCTCTCTAATCTGGGGAACCTCTTCCTGGGTCTCAACCAGCATGTCTCTCACCCAGCGGAGGGTTGGTCGTCCCCTTTTTAAAGGTCACCACAAAAGTTCAGCAGGAAATCTTTAAGCCCCTCCCTGATTTCGTCGCTAACAGCTACTGCCCCGTGTTCTATCCTCACGTCTTTTCCAACCCTTGAAAGCTCGTACCCAAGTACTGCAAGCTTTGTGCCGTCAAAAAAGCGCAGAACGTCCCTCTCGCCCGCTTCAAAGAGGTCAGGAATCCAGTGGTTGTACCTGCCCTCCAGGCGTGGGTATATCAGGATAACGCCACCACCCACCAGCTTGGCGTACGCATAAGCTTGATACAGCTCGGAGCTCTTTCTAACGAGCTTCCTAACGCTCCTGCCCTGGTTGTGGAGGTATACGCTGAGGCTGCGGTACTTGGACTCAACTATAAACCTCCCCTTCTTGCACTTCACGACCACGTCGGGCAGGGGGTTGCCCATCATGAACATCGCCCTTCTCTTCTCCTCGTACTCGCGGGCGTTTTTTATCAGGTGGGGCAGGCTCTCCTGGGCCCTGACCTCTGCCTCTCCCCCCAGAACCGCCCTTATCGTGTGGTAAACAAGCCCCTCAAAGAGCCTGTCCATGCTCACGAATATCCCGGGCAGAACGCGGTTGCGGGTGCCTATGCCTACAAAACCTGAAATTATCGCCTCCGCGAGGTTAAAGACGTTCCTGAACCTCTCGCTCAGGTGGTTAAACGCCACCCTGGAGCTGTCCCCATATCTCAGCGGGCCGACTTCCACGAAAGCCCCCATCAGCATCCCGCCTAACTTCCGGGTTGACTTCCACTTGGAGGTGGTCACAACAATCTCAAGCGCCCTCTTAAGGACTCTGTTGAGGGGGTTGTCCTCCATCATCACCGAATACCTGACCGGGACTTCCAGCTTCCAGGGCGGCTTCCTCGCCATCCTGTTCATCAAGAGCCTTCCCCTGAGCACCCCAGAGTTCTCCTCGACCTCCCCGTACTCTATGTAAGGCCCCTCGCTCAGGGCCTTCGCCAGGAGGAGGACGTACATGCTCTTGAAGAGCTCGTCTATGTCCCCCGTCCTGCTGTACTCTTCGGAAAGGGCCCTCAGCTCCCCAGCCCCCACCCTCATTCCTCTGACTAGGTTGAGGAGCTGGAGGAAGAACTGGACGGAGCGCCTGTCGTCGGGGTCTGTCCTGAAAGGCTTCGGGAGAACCTGAAACGTTATCTTCTTCCCGTTGGTCACGTAGTACGCGAACCCAACACTCCCGTGGGCCCTCAGGTAGTGCTCCCTGTCCCTGGGAGAGTATTCGAGGCTGAACACCGTGTGCTCGCCGCCGTGAACCGAGTTGATGACCTCAACGAAGTGGGAGAGCTCCGGGTACGAGAGATTCACCCCCATGCCCCGGAGCCGGCTCATTGGGATTTTTCCAAACTCGTAGAACCTCACGACGACGTCCTGGGTCATTTCTCGTTCACCATTCTGCGGAGGGTTTCAAGGAACTCCTCGTCGCTCATCTCTATTATCCTGCCCTTCTCATCTATGAAGCTGAACCCCGGAAGGGCCCTGCGGAGTGCCTCCCAGTTGCCGTAGAAGTACTCCTGCAGGAGGGGGAGTATCTTGTAGTAGAAGACCCTCTTCAGCGCGCTGACCTTGTCCTCCGACCTGACGACCTCCATGAAGTAGCCGTGGCCGATGGTGTAGTCCTTGCCGCGCTCCTCTTCAATCGTCTCGTTGATCTTAGAAAGAAGGTGCTGGAGGTTCACTCCCCCGACTTCCACGTGGCCGAGCTCTTCGGGTCTCGGAAGGAACTCAACGAAGGCAAACCTCCTCCTCAGGGCCATGTCGAGGAATGCTATGCTCCTGTCGGTCGAGTTCATCGTGCCGATGATGTAGAGGTTTGGCGGCAGGGAGAATGGCTCTCCCGAATACGGAAGCGTCACGATGGTCTCCATTTCCTCTCCAAGGCGTTTATCGTGGTCGAGGAGGGTTATAACGTCCCCAAGAATCCTGCTTATGTTTCCCCTGTTTATCTCATCGATGACGAGGTAGTATTTGCCCTTCGGGTGGAACTCAAGCTTTTCGCCGTTTTTCTTCCGCTCAAGGAAGTCCACAACAACCTTTTTCATCTCCTCGTAGTCAGCGCCCCGCGAACCGGTTATGCCGTGGTATATCGCCTCGACGGCCATTCTCTTGAGGATTCCGTCCTCGACACGGTACACCAGCCGCCCGTCCTGCTCCGCGGGCCTGAATCCCTCCACGAAGTCCTCGTAGCTGTATGACTGGTGGAAGGTCACCACCTCTAACCGGGTGGCCTTTTTTGCGAGTTGTATAGCCCTCTGTGTCTTTCCGGTTCCAGGGGGGCCGTAGAATATAACGCTCCTGAACGCCTCTATGATTCCTGGAATCGGGTCTTCATCAACTTCTCCTTCTCCGGTCGGGGACTTGTCCGTCTTGAGGGTGTAAAGGTACGGGTTGTCCTTGAGGAGGTAGTAGTAAAACCCGCCGCTCGGGCTCGTCTTCCCGGAAGTCCTGCCTATGTACAGCGTCTGCCCGTCCCGGGAGATGCCAGAAAACTTCGGGTCGAGGAATTCGGGATTATAGCGCCCGAAGATAGTTCTGTCTTCCAGGTCATCGAGGGATATTGACTTTTTCTCCTCCAGCTTTTCATAGGAGACTGTGCCGCCGTAGAGGTACCCTCTGAACTGGCCGATGACCACAAAGAGGCCCCTCTCGGTAAAGCGGGCGAAAACGAGCTCCCCTGGAAGGGGGAGGACGGTTGTCCTTTTGTCCATTATGTATATCTCCGTCCCCATCTTGGTGCCGAGAAGGGCAATGGGCCTTCCGTCCCTGACCCACACGTCACCGATTGCCCCCTTTACAGCGGGAGGGGCGGTGTAGGTCGCCACTATCTCCATCCCATCCCAAAACTCAAGGGCCGAGTAGTATGGATAAACTGGGAACGGGACTTTTCCAATCCTGAGGACGGACTTTTTCCCGTTTGGCTCCCTGAACGTATGCAGGATGTAAGCTTCCTCCTCAGTGTCGTACACCCCATGAAAAAACGCGTATCCCCCTGGCAGTTTTGGAATGAAAAGAACCTCCGTTTCCGCAGGGGCCGTGAAGTTTATGCTCATGTCCCCGAAGACAACGACCCTGTCGTTTGGCGTCAGGAGGATATAGATTGGCGGCTTTGAGAAGGCCACCCTGAGCGCGTTTTCTTTTGGGGGCTCCTCAAGGGGGTATAAAGCAACTTCCCCACCGCCGCACTTCGAAAAAACTCCGATGTAGTTCTTTCCAGGGAAAATTATGACGTCCGACTGGCAGGGAATCGGCACCCCTCCCTCCCAGCCTTTTACAGGGTCTCCGGACGTGTAGAACGCGTGCAGAAACCTCGAATCGTAGTCGTCCCTGACGAGAACGGCCAGGTACTTTCCATCGTCGGAGAGCTTCATCTCCTCAATAGAAAACCCTACCCTCTCTTCCTCATACTCTTCGGACAAATAGCTGTTTATCCTCTCCACTGCCGACTTAACGGGTTCAAAACGGCCCATAAACCCCCACCTCAATCGGAAAATTGAGAGTATTCAACTTAAATAGTTTATCTCTTAACCTGTTTACTTGCCATGTAGTAAACTGTTCGGAGGGGTATCCCAAGGCGTTCGCTGATTTCCCGCATCGGGACGCCCTTCTTGGCTAACTCGCGGACGAGCTTCACCGTTTTTTCG
This sequence comes from Thermococcus eurythermalis, assembly GCF_000769655.1. Taxonomy (NCBI): domain Archaea; kingdom Methanobacteriati; phylum Methanobacteriota; class Thermococci; order Thermococcales; family Thermococcaceae; genus Thermococcus; species Thermococcus eurythermalis. Next base: position 1,921,442 of record NZ_CP008887.1, read on the forward strand.
TCGTACTTCCGCGGCCTCCCGCGCGGCCTCTTCTCCGGGACGAGCTCAATCCCGAGCTGGCCGAGGGCGTAGATGACCCTCTTCGAGACCTTCGGGTAAAGGCTCGGAGGACAGCTTATCCGCTTCACGTTGGGGGCGTTCTCAAGTATCTTAACAACCACCTCCTTGGTGGGCCTCAGGCTGACGTAGACCTCGGTAACGTCCTCGCCCAGCGAGGACAGCTTCCACAGGAGCTCATCGTAGGTCCTCGCGCTGACCCTTACCTTCATCTACTCACCCCTGCAGGAGGTCGAGGAACTTCTTTGCCTTGTCGGTCTTCGGCATGAACTTCTCGAACTTCTTGAGCTCATTCTCGCTGAACAGGACTTTGTGGAGGCCCGAGATTACGAACTTCTTTATGGCCTCCTTGAGTTCGGCCTCGTCGATTCCAAGGAGCTCAGCCACTTTACCCTCATCGTAGTGGCTCATGCCGTAGAGCAGAACCCCACCGAGGAGATAGTTGGGAATCATCGTGATGTCCTTTCTCTTGCCGATGAGCTGTTCCTCCATTTCGCACTTCCTTATGACGTAAAGGCTTCCCTGGCCAGTCTTGAAGCCTTCTTCGCCCCTGAAGGGCAGGTCGAGGATTGAGTAATGGCAGTCAACGGAGACCTTTATTCCGGGGAATATGCCAAGCGTCTCCCTCTCGGTGGGGGAGGTTAGGAAGTAATAGCGGAATATGTCAAGGCCGAGCTTCTCGGCACCCCCCTCGGGGTCGAGGGACGCGTAGGCGAGGGCGAGGTTGTCAACCGTGTAGTGGTTGTTTATTAAAACACCCTTCGTTTTCACGAAGGTGAGCACGCGCCAGCGGAACCTTCTTCCAAAGCGCTTCCTGAGCTCCATTTCTATGTCTGCATCGGCCGGAAGGTCGAGACGGGCCTTCTTCAGCCTGTTGTTCTCGAAGTACTCAACCTCAATCCTCATGCCCCTTGTTCTGACGGTTCCCTTTTCCCGGAGCTTGCCCTTGATGGACTTGAAGGCCTCTCTTACCTCAAGGCTTTCCCTCGATAGCAACCTGAGGACGTCGCCGGAGTAAGCTAGATGGGGCAAGATTTCGAGCCTTCCGAGCTTTACGGGCTTTTCAACGGCCTTGATTTTCTCAATGTTCTCCTTCGTTATGGCATCTATCGGAATCTCCTTTCTGCCGAGCTTGAAGGTGTAGTTGGCCGAGAGCAGGGCCAGGGCCATCTTGTGGGCGGTTATTGCCGAGCGAAGTCTCTCAAGGGCCAGGGTTCTGTTGTGCTTCTTCCTGTAAATCCACTGGAGGTGCGGGTCCTTGCTCTTTTTGTCCATAAAGCGGGCGGAGGGTGCAGTCTCACCCACACGCCTCTCAAGCTCGTCCTGGAGGTCGTTTAAAAGTGAAATATTCCGAAGGAGGGTATGGGCTAACCTAACCGGGTCGAAGTCCTCGAAGAGCTCGCCCAGGTCTATCCCTATGTCGTCGAGTATCTTGTTGACCTGGGCGACGAGCTCTTCAGTTGTCGTCATGGCAACAAATCACCGTTGTTTATCTTTTCTGGTAAATACTCCTTGGCGACGAACTCAAGGCTCTTGTTGGCGAGGGCCTGTTGCTCAATCCTGACTCCCCATTTGAGGGCCATCTTGAGCTGTCTCTGCCACTCCTTGTTTTGGAACCAGGGGTACTCCATCTCCTCCAAAATGCGCTTGTAGTCGCCCGTTGGACCACCTTTCTTGTTGGGCGGGATTCCCTTGAGCTTCTCGGTGACGTTCTTGAGGCCGTAGCGCTCCACGTCGTCCATAGTCATTCCCACGAACCTCGCCTCGGGCGTTGCCAGCTTGTCGCTGAGGTAAGCGAGGTTGATGGAGCCCTGCTTTATTGTGGAGTAGATGTACCAACCGTAGGGGTCGCCATCGGTGAAGACGATGATTGGCAGACCTTCCTCGTAGTGGAGCCTGTGGATTAAACGCCTGACACCACGCGAGGCCTGTCCCTGGGTGGCTATGATTAGGGCATTCTCCCTCTTCGGGAACTTTTCCTCGATGAGACGGTCAGCCATAGCGGCGGTCTCGACAACGAGGGCGTAATCAACGTTTATCTCCGGGAACTGGATGTGCTCCACCGTTCCAGGAACCGCCCAGCCACCGCTTCCGAGCTTGCTCGCGTTGAACTCGTCCTCGCCGTCCCTAATCACTATGTCGCCGTAGATGTAGCCGCGCCTGTCGGCAGTTATGTGCATCTCCTCCCTCAAAACGCCGAGCATTCTCTCAAGGTCTTCTATGATGGGGTCGCTCTCGCGCTGGTCCTCGAAGGTGTTCTCCCTCGTTCCGGGAATCGTGTGCTTGTTGGCGTAGTAGGCTTCACGAAGGCTCGCGTGCTTGCCCTCACTCACGAGCCTTTTCACGTAGGCCATTATGAGTAAGGTTTGCATGAACTTTCTGGCATGAGCAACATTGAGGAAGTAACGCCTTGAGAGCTTGTCGCCCATCTTGATTAGCCTGCTCTTCTCGTCGAAGTAAACGTTGTTCAGACCGCGCATCGGAATGTCGAAATAGGGGTTCTTACCCGACTTGATGGCCTCAAGGACGCTCCTTCCGTACTCTTCGAGCTTGCTGAGCACCTTTTTTGGGTCGTAGGAGAACTTCTCCTTGGGCTTCTCGCGGTGTATGACCTTGCGTTTAGGCATTCTCGCTCACCTCCACGGCGACCTCTGAAACGGCCTCCTTCGAGGCGAAGTGACTCTCAATGAAGTTTAGGAAGTACTCCCTAATCTTCTCCTCGGGCTCGCCCGTCAGTATGCTCAGAGCCCTGGCTATCTCGGGCACGTACTTCTCGAAGGTCTTCTTTCTCTTTACCTGGTAGAGGCGCCTGTGCTTTCCGCTGAGGTAGGTCTGCAGTCTTCTCGCCGCGTCCATTATGGCCAGGCGAATCTCGTTGTATATCTCGTCAACGCTCGCTATGCTCTGCTTTCCAGTTCCAGTGTAGGGGACGTGGACTGAAACCACGTTAATCATGAGCACGAGCGGAGTTCTGTCGAGGTCGTCAACTTTATACCTCTTCCAGTCTATAGAGCGCGCCGCCTGGGTGGTTACGCACGAGCCCGCGTCAAACAACAGTGGGACGCGGTTCGCGTAGCGGAGGAGCTCAAAACCGCTCGGTATCTCTCCGCCGTAGGCAAGGCCGACTTCGACCTGGAATGGAATTCCTCCGGAGTAAACCTTCGGCGGTCTCGTTACGGCCGTCACGAATTCAGGCTTGAGGATTCCCTTCAAACCCTTCTCAATGTTCTCCTCGCCTATGGGCCTGAGGCCGTGCGTCGGCGGAGCGAGGAACTTCATGTACTTGAAGGCCTCGACTATCTCTTCAGCCTCGTGCCAGGTGAGCTTCTCGGGCGGCTTCTCCATCATCTTCGCGACCTGCTTGACGACCTTGGTGTAGCCCCTGAAGGAGCGGAGAACGGCTTTGACTTCACCCTTCATGAGCCTCTCGTAGAGCTGTTCCTGGACTTTCTTGTCCTCAACGGTCTTGATTAGTCTCAGTGCCGCTATGTACTCGATGAGCTCGTCAACCTTCTTGTCGCTTATCCTTGAGAACTCCCCGATGAGGAAGCGCCTCACACTCTGCCTTTTAGTCTTCTTGGCCATTCTGTAGACGTCGTCCGTCAGGACACCCTTAGGGTGGGGCTTCATCTCCACAGGTGGCTCGGGAACCTCTTCGCTCGAACGCGGGAAGACTATCAGCCTTCCGTCGGGCTCGATGAGCTCTATGTGGGCGTGGGGGTTCGCTATGGCGGTGAGCTTGAGGTACCAGTAGACGCCCTGTTTGGAGCGCATGTACTTGACGTTCTTTACCTCAAGCTCTATCCTCGTCCCGTGCCAGCCGTCTGGATTAGGGTGCTTCTCCTTCTTTACGATTTTACCCTCGTTCTTGTCAACGTCTATCTTCACCCAGGCCTCGATAATCTCGTCGCCCGTTGAAGTAATCACGCGGGTCGCCTTTCCGCTCGTTATCTGGGCGAACATGACAGCGCCGCTTATACCGATACCCTGCTGGCCGCGGCTCTGTATGTTTCTGTGCGCTTTGGTTCCAGCCAGCATCTTTCCGAAGACGTGGGTTATGTATTTCTCGGGTATTCCAGGACCGTTGTCCTCAACGACGACCTTGTAGTGCTCCCTTCCGAGCTCCTCAATCTCAACCCTTATGTAGGGCGGAATTCCAGCCTCTTCACAGGCGTCGAGCGAGTTCGTGACCGCCTCGTGGACGAGCGTTGTGAGCGAGCGGACTTTTCCAGTGTAGCCAAGCATTGCCGCGTTTCGCCTGAAGAACTCGCTGACGCTCTGGATTTTGAACTCCTTAAAGAGCTGACTCGCCTCAGCCATCGTCATTCCTCCTCCCAATCCTCAGACTCGGGCCCGCCCTCAAGGGCCTCGTAGTAGGCGGAGCTTTCGAGCTCCAAATCCTTCTTGCGCCTTTCGAGGTAGCGGTAAACGACACCGTGGGGCGAGCCCCTTGCGAGCTTCTCTACAGCCGTTCTGGCCACCTCGACCTGAATTGGGTTGCCGATAATCGCGACGGTCTTTCCGTAAACACTCACATCGGCGCCACTCATCTCCTCAATAATCTCCCTCGTCCTTCCCTTCCGCCCGATGATTCTACCCCTTACCCTGGGCAGGGCGTTCTTCTCGTTTCCGACGACGATATCCGTGAGGTTTACAACCTCGAGGATTTCACCCTCGTTGAAGAGCCTGAAGGCCCTCTCGGGGGAGAAACCTCTGCCTATGGCCAAAACCACGTCCCTCGCCTTCCAGACGGCAAGGGGGTCTTTGGTCTTCTTGGTGGACGTGATGAATACCTCTCCGGTCTCGCTATCAACCTCTATCTTCGTTCCGGTTCTCCTCTCTATCTCCCTCTTCGTCTTACCCTTCTTACCTATGAGGACGGCAATCCTCTCCTTAGGAATCCTAACAAACTCTTCCTGCTCACCCTCTGCCATGTAATCAATCTCGCCAAATTCAGGTTCTTTAATGGGTTCCCCGTCCTTATCAACGCGCTCATACTTTTTCAGCAACTTCTCAAACTCGTCCATGCTCTCACCCCTCAAGGAGCTCGCGGAGCTTTACCTCGTAGTCCTCAACATCAACGCCCTTTCTCGCGAAATAGCCCGTGATGTTCCTCAAATCGCGCTTTAAAAGCTCGACGCTCATCCTGTTTCTCCTTACAGTGGCCTGCGACCAGTCTATCACGACTGGTCTGTCCCAGAGAAGGACATTGTACTCGCTTAAATCGCCGTGAACCATATCGCCGCGCTTCCAGAGCCTCTCAATGACGCCGATTAAATAGCTGTAGAGCTCCTCGAAATCCTTCTTCTCAAGCTCCCTCTCAACGTCCTTCAGGCGGGGGGCCGGGGCGTCATCTCCAACGAACTCCATTACGAGGACGTTGTTGCGGAAGATTATTGGCTCGGGAACGCGGACTGCGTACTTTATCGCCCTCTGGAGGTTCTTAAACTCCCTCCTCGTCCAGACGAAGACGAGCTTCCGCATATCCTTCGGCAGGTAGCCGATGCGCGGGTCAGCGGCCAGGTACTCCCAGATGCGCCTGAACTCTGTGGTATACGTCCTGTAAATCTTGACGGCTATCCTGTTGCCTTCCGCATCGACGCCAGCGAAGACGTTGGCCTCTTTGCCGGTACTTATGACGCCGTAGAGCTCCTCTATCTTGCCACGCCTGTGGAGGTATGCTAAAGTCTCCTTGGTAGTCCTGTCGAAGACTTCGTTGGCTATCTTGTAGAGCTCGCTGTCCTTCTCTCGCCTGTCCCTGAGGCCGAGTATCTCCTCGACTTCCCTCTCAAGGAACTCCTCGCGCATTTCCCATCACTTTGAAATCAGAACAACAGCTCCCCACCGGTGAGGAAGTCCTGGCTTATCTTGCCCTTCCTGAGGAGCCAGTCCACCTGAGTCCTTGTGTAGCGGTAGACGATGTCGCCGCGCTCGTCGGTCTGCACCGGCCAGGGCTGGACTATAACGACATCTCCGACGCGCATCCACATCCTCCTCTTGAGCTTGCCCGGAATCCTGCATCTCCTTATCTTTCCGTCCTCGCAGCGGACGTCCATCCATCCAGCGCCAAGGGCCTGCTCTATGACACCAAACAGCTGTCCCTTGCTCCTGTCTGGGAGAGGAACACGAATAACTTCCTCACCCTCAACCTGCCTGTCCTTCTTTTTGTACGCCATGATCATCACCCCCAACCGCTTTGCCTGAGCCCTTATAAGCTTACCCCTGCAAAAATTCTCCAGGTGGCCTTTGGCCCCAAACTTTTAAAATTTTTGCAACGAGATTACCCAGACCTGTCCACCACAGGAACATTAAAGTTTAAAAACGAACTGAAATTAGTGGTGGGTGGGTAGAGAGATGAAAGCCGTGGAAGCCCAGAACCTCACGATATTCTATGAGGGAAGTCCCGCGTTGAAAGACGTTACGTTCAGCCTAGATGAGGGTAAAACCCTTCTCCTCCTCGGGCCAAACGGGGCAGGAAAGACGACCCTCCTCAAGACGATAGCGTGCTTTCACAGGGAATACGAGGGCAAACTCCTGGTCTTCGGGAAACCCCCGTGCGACGCGAGGCACCTCATCGGCTACGTCCCCCAGAGCAGTTCCCTGAACGAGAGAGTGCCCCTTACGGCACTTGAAGTGGTCGCTATGGGCGGGCTTTACAGGAGGGGCTTCGTCCACTTCAAGATTCCTGCGGAAATAATTCAGAAGGCAGAAGAAGTCCTGGTCTTCGTTGGTCTCGACCACGTTAAGGATAGACTTTTCAGGGAGCTCTCCGGCGGGCAGAAGCAGAGGGTTCTCCTTGCGAGGGCCCTTATGAGCGACCCTAAACTGCTCCTCCTCGACGAACCGCTGTCTGCCCTTGACCCGAGTGCAAGGGCCGAGGTCACCAACGTGCTCAGCAAGATAAAGTCCGAGAAGAACGTCACGATGATAATAACCACCCACGACATAAACCCTCTCCTTGAGATAGGTGACCTCGTAATGCTGATTAACAGGCGCCTCATCGCCTTCGGCAGTCCAGAGGAAGTCCTCAACGACGGCGTCATTAAGTCCGTCTACGGCCCGCTGGCGAAAGTGATACCGGTAAACGGAAAGCTCTACTGCATAACCGGCGACTTCCACATCCACATGGGGAGAAGGGGGGATAGGCAGTGATCCCGGAGTTTATAATCAGGGCCCTCCTGGCGAGCATAATGGTCAGCGTCCTGCTGGGCCTCCTGAGCCCGCTGATAAACGCCAAGGGGCTGGCCTTCCTCACCCACGCCCTCTTCCACGCGCTCCTCCTTGGTGCAGTCCTTGGAATGATCCTCGCGCTCATCTTCAACAGCTACGCCCTCGTTACCCTCGTTGCGCTCGCCGTAACGACCGCGATTGTCCTCACAATAGCCCAGCTCGAAAAGCTCGGCTTTACACCGGACTCTGCCGTCGGAATAGTGGCGAGCTTCGTCGCCGGACTTACCGTTCTCGGCTTTGGAATCCTCTACAAGGTCATGGCGAGCAGGCCATATTTCCCGCTGAGCGAGAACATAGTCTCGTACCTCACCGGAGACATTTTCCTGATAACGCTCCAGGACTTGACCGTGCTGGTTCTCGGGGGCGCGCTGATTTTCTTCGTCCTTCTCGTCCTCTACCGCGATTTCCTCTACCTCAGCTTTGACCCCGAGGGAATGGAAAGCCACGGTGGGAACGTGAGGGCGTACCTGATGATTCTCTACGTCATTGTGGGGGCGATGGGAGCCCTGATAGTCCAAACCGTCGGCCTGATAACCCTCCAGGTCATCGCCGTCCTGCCCGGCGCGATAGCACTGATGGTAAGCTCCGACCTCAGAAAGGTTCTCGCCGTAAGTCTTCTGCTTACCCTGGCGGTTCAGCTCTCGTCAGTAGTCTTGGCATACTTCACCGCAATCCCGCCGAGCGGCATAGCGACGATAATCCTCGGCGCAATCTACGGGGCAATCCTATTCAGGAGGTGAGCCAGTGGGGAGAAAGATAGCGGGCATAGACGAGGCCGGCAGGGGACCAGTGATAGGCCCCATGGTCATAACGGCCGTAGTCATTGACGAGGAGAAGGCTGAAGAGCTGGAAAAGCTCGGCGTCAAGGACTCCAAAAAGCTGACCCCCAAGAGGCGCGAGAAGCTCTTTAACGAAATACTCGGCATGGCCGACGACCACGTTATCCTAGTGCTCTCGCCCGAGGAGATAAGCTCCCGCGAGGGGACCCTCAACGAGTTCGAGGTCGAGAACTTTGCGAGGGCGCTGAACTCCCTCAAGGTCAGGCCCGATGTCGTCTACGCGGACGCGGCTGACGTTGATGAGGAGCGCTTTGGGAATGAGCTGGAGGCGAGGCTGAACTTTGGGGCTGAGATTGTGGCAAAACACCGCGCCGACGCCCTGTTCCCGGTCGTCTCAGCGGCTTCAATCGTGGCGAAGGTTACCAGGGACAGGGAAATCGAGAGGCTGAAAGAGGAGTACGGCGAGATAGGGAGCGGCTATCCGAGCGACCCCCGGACGAGGGCTTTCCTTGAAGGCTACTACCGCGAGCACGGAGAGTTTCCCCCGATTGTGAGAAGGGGCTGGAAGACCCTGAAGAAGATTGAGGAAAAGCTGAAGGCAGAGATGGAAGCCAAAAAGTCAAAGAGGGGCCAGCTCAGTCTTGAGGACTTTCTGAGGGGTTAGCTTTTCTCCGTACAGCCTTTTCAAGAGCCCACTCTTTTAGCCCCCTCATCTTCTCCCAGTAGAAAGTGAGGGAGCTTTTGAAGGCTTCCCGCCTGAGGAGCTCGTTTAAGGCTACACCCATGACCACTGACGCGGGCGGAACGAGAACCGTCGCGTAGAAGCTGAACTGAGTCTTGCCCCCTAAGACATACTGAAGGGCAAAAAACCCTATTGTGCTCCAGAATACCATGAAGGGCGCGAGGATTCCCGGCTTCCTCTTGTAAAGCCAGGGCACTGCGAGGATGAGGACTACCATGCTGATGAGCAGGACTGGGTTCGTCTCCGCGAAGACGTTTGGGTCGAAGTGGAACGGGAAGGGGCGGTAGTTGATAAACCACTCCCAAAACGGTGAGGTGTGCGGGTTCGAGCCCTTATAGCTGAGGTGCCACTGGAAGCTCCCCAGGAACTCCCTCACCCACGGGACGAAGCCTATCGCCATTATTATCGGGAGCTCGGGCAGGAGGAACGCTATTCCCGGCACTATGACAACGGTCGAAAAGAACCGGACGAAAGAGTTCTCCTCTTTGAGGGCCTTGATGAGAAGAACAGGCCAGCCAAAGGCACCACTCAGCTTTGTTGCCCCCACAAGACCCAGCGCCACAGAGGAGCCGAGGTTGCTTCCGTACGCGAGGGCGAAGACGAATAGCGCGACGAAGAAAGCGACGTGGATGTCGAGCATGGCAGTTACAGCGGTTGCCTGGAGAGTCGGGTCGGCAGCGACGAAGACAAGCGCTATGAGCGAAGCGAGGTAGCTCTTGCTTATCCTGTATGCGGCGAGAACTACGAGGAGCTCTATGAGGGCGAACTCGATTATGCCCGGAAGGCGCCAGCTGATTGGCCTGTCCCCGAGGAGAACCATGCCCAGCATTATGATGTCCTTTCCTAGGAAGGGGTGCTCCGTGTTGAGGTAGTTCTGGATGTCCTCCTTGTCGGGATACCTGAATCCGGGGACGACGTAATAGCTCCCCCCCGGCAACCGTCCGGAGAGCCTTTCAAGGAAGTCCTCGTATTTGTCCGCAGGAATCTCGTAGTAGACCCCAGGGAAGTTGTGGTACTGAAGCCTGAACTTAACACCGCTGAAAGTGGCCACTGCATCGGCCGTGCTGAGGTACTTTATTTTAGAGCTTTCGTTTGCAAATATCACGTTCACCCCGTAAGTGCCGTTGTGCTCGTAGGTGACCTGAACCCCGAGGCGGTGGAGGACGTTCCTGCTCGCGGGCACGTACCAGACCTCGTCGCCGATGTAGTCGTTTAGGCTCTCCTGAGAAGCGAAGTGATAAGTGAACCAGACTGTTCCGGCCATGGTGAGGACGACGATTAGAGCAAAGACGGCCCTCTTCCAGTCCATTATTAACACCGTCCAAACTAAGCGGGCAACGTTTTTAAGCGTCTCCCCCCTAAGCGAAAACATGCTCGAGGGAATCACTGAAGAGAAAGTCAGAGAGGCAGTGGAGCTCATAAAACGGGGCTTCGACGAGAAAAAACTTAGAGCGAGGCTCGGTAAGGACTGGGAGCTCATAGCGGAGATAGCGAGGGCCAGGATTAGGGCCAGGGACAAGTTCTCGCGCGACGACCTGTGGATGGACCTCGAAGGCCTCCGCTACGCCACCCACGAAATAGTTGCCAAATACCGCGCCGAGCGCCTGAAAGAGTTCGGCGTCAAAAGCCTCGCAGACGTCTCCTGTGGAGTCGGAATCCAGCTCATCTTCTATGCGATGAAAGTCGAGAATGCCTACGGAATAGATGTAGACCCGCTCAAGATAGAGTTCGCCAAAAGGAACGCCGAGCGCTACGGTGTCGAAAACATCGAGTTCATCAACGCCGACTCGCTCGCGCCCGAGACCGTTGAGAGAGTGGACGCCGAGGTAATCTTCTCGGACCCGGCTAGACCCCCCGAGATGCCAGAGAGGAGGCTCGAAGACCTGCTCCCGAGCCCGCTTGAGATATACCGGGCCTACAGCCCGAAGACCGACTCGTTCATCTTCGACTTACCCCCACAGATGAGGCGCGAGAGGGTTCCCTGGAAGGGCGAGTTTGAGTACATTGACCTTTACGGCCACCTCAACAGGCTGACGTTCTACACCGAACCGCTGGCAAGGGCGGGGAGGAGTGCGGTAATCCTGCCCGCAGGCGTCAGGCTTGAAAGCGACCCCGACCTTGAGAACATCGTCGAATGGACAACTGAGCCCGGACAGTACCTCTACGAAATCCCGCAGGCTGTGGACTACGCCGACCTGCTGAACGAGCTTCTCCACAAGCTCGGCGGGAACGCCAAGATGCTCCTCAGGGAGAAGAGGCGCGTTTTAGCCACCGGTGATGAGCCAATCAAGAGCCCCTACCTCAAGAGGACGTACGCAGTTGTCACAGTCCTGCCCTTCCACCCGGTTAGGATTAACGACCTCCTGAGGAGAGAGGGCTTTGGAAGGGCGACGCTCAAGATAAGCGTCCCGGACGAGGAGTACTGGAGGATCAGGAAGAGAATAGAGGCAAACCTGAAGGGCGAAAGAAGGGCATTCGTCTTCAAGGTGGGCGACAAAGCAATTATAGCGGAGGCGCTATAGCTCCTCTATCTTCGCGTTCCTAATCTTCTTGGAGCCGATTCTAAGCTGCTTGAAATAATTGACGTGCTCTTCAGGGAGAAACGCTTCAAGACTCGTTGATTTCAGGCGTTTTTTCTTTGTCTTAGGTTTTTCCTCCCGCTTCGTCTTCGGCTCCACGTTCCCCAGAAACTCGTCGAGCTTCCTGTTCATCCGCCCACCCATCAAAGGTTGAGGCCCTTGTATAAAGGCTTTTCCCTGCCCGCTTCAGGAAAACTTTTAACGTTCGGAGGATTATCGTGGGAGAGAGTAAGAGGTGAGTGTCATGTGCGGAATCATCGGCTACATCGGCGACAGGAAGGCCTGTGAAGTAATCGTCAGGGGCCTGAAAAGGCTCGAATACCGCGGTTACGATTCCGTCGGCGTTGTAACCGAAGAGGACGGAAAGCTGTATATCAAAAAAGGTGCCGGAAAGATTGATGAAGTCGTTGAGAGGCTCAACCTGCTCGACATGCCCGGAAAGCGCGGTGCCGGACACACCCGCTGGGCCACCCACGGCGTCCCGAACGATATTAACGCTCATCCCCAGAAGGACTGCACCGGGAAGATAGCCCTCGTCCACAACGGTATAATTGAGAACTTTGCGGAGCTAAAGAAGGAGCTGCTTGAAAAGGGCCACGCCTTTGAGAGCGACACGGACACCGAGGTCATAGCCCACCTGATAGAGGAGGAGCTTAAATCGAGCGGGAGCTTTGAGGAAGCCCTTAGGAAGGCCCTTCTCAGGCTCAAAGGCTCATTTGCCCTCGGCGTAATCTACACCGAGGAGCCGGATAGGATTTACTTCGTCAGAAACGAGAGCCCCCTCGTTCTCGGAATCGGGGAGGGCGAGAACTTCGGGGCGAGCGACGTCCCGGCTTTCCTTGAGTACACCAACAGGGTCGTTTTCCTCGATGACATGGAATATGCCATCGTTACGAAGGACTCCTGGGTGGTTAAGAAGCTTGAGACAGGCGAAGAGGTGGAGAAGGAAGTCCAGACCGTAGAGTGGACGCTTGAGATGGCGGAGAAGGGCGGCTTCCCGCACTTCATGCTCAAGGAGATATTTGAACAGCCGAGGGTTCTGAGGGACGCAATCCACGGGAACGCCGAGATAATCCGGGACGTGGCTAGGGAAATAGCGAACTACGACAAAATATTCATCGTCGCCATGGGGACTTCATACCATGCGGGCCTCGTCGGAAAGTACCTCCTCCAGAGGCTTGCCAAGAAAGTCCCGTTCGTCGAGGACGCCAGTGAGTTCCGCTACGAGTTCGAAGACCTCGTTGATGAGGACTCCCTCGTCATAGCGATAACCCAGAGCGGTGAAACTGCCGACACGCTCGCGGCGATGAAGCTCGCGAAGAAGAAGGGGGCCAAGGTCTTAGCCATCGTCAACGTAGTCGGGAGCATGGCGACTAGAATAGCCGATTTAACGCTCTACACCCACGCGGGGCCCGAAATCGGTGTGGCGGCGACCAAGACCTACACGACCCAGCTCGCGGTTCTGACGATGCTCGCCATCGAGCTGGCGAGGGTTCTCGGAACCGCCGACGAGGAGTACTTGAAGGGGCTCGAAGAGTCCCTAAGGGAGGTTCCAGACCTCGTTGAGGGCAGCATCTTAAACCTCAGCGAACCGCTCAGGGAGCTTGCAGAGAGCCTTAAGGACAGAGAGGACTTCTTCTACATAGGCAGGGGCATAGGCCTTCCGACGGCGTTAGAAGGTGCCCTGAAGCTCAAGGAGATAAGCTACATCCACGCGGAAGGGCTGAGCGCAGGGGAGCTCAAGCACGGGCCTTTAGCCTTGATTGAGGACGGCGTCCCGGTCGTAGCGATAGCACCGAACGGGAAGACCTTCGACAAGATGGTGAGCAACATCGAGGAGGCGAAGGCTAGGGGGGCCTACGTAATATCCATCGGCTCCTCTGAAAAGCTGCGTGAGGTATCGGACACGTTCATCAAGATGCCAAATGTTGACGAGGTTTTAAGTCCAATCCCCTACGTCGTCCCGCTCCAGCTCCTCGCGTACCACCTTGCCGTGCTGAGGGGCAACGACCCCGACAAGCCGAGGAACCTTGCGAAGTCCGTTACAGTTGAATGAGGTGATTGGAATGGTGAAGACTGAGGCTAAAAAGAGGCAGGAGAATGGAAGGGGGAACAGCTCTTCCCTCTCAGCGTACTACCAGAAGTTCAAGGCCTATGGACTCCCCCTGATAGCCCTCCTGCTCGCGTATCTGGGCTTTAAACTGAGGAACGTGACGTCCAACTACAAGACCTTCCTCGACCCCGACACTTTTTTCCACTATGAGATGTACAAGATAGCCATCAATGAGTGGATTCCCAAGTATTTCGCATACGCCAATCCGCCCACAGGAATTAAGGCCAGCGGCTACCTCGGCCTCTATACCGTACAGGCGTTCTTTTACAAAGTCGTCTCGGCGTTCGGATACGACCAGCTCGGGGCCTTCAAGCTCTGGCCGCCCTTCGTCGGTGCGATGACAGTCATAGCTGTCTACCTCCTCGGGAGGAAGCTCCACTCCAACTGGGCCGGCGTATGGGCAGCCGCCTTCATGATGTTCTCCTACGCCAGCTTCAGCAAGACCTACTCCGGCAACAACCGTGGAGAAGGGCCGTTCATGATGTTCTTCCTATACGCGGTGCTATTCCTTATGATATACCTCGACGAGAGGGGGTGGAACTGGAAGAAGGTGCTCTCAGGAGTGCTCTTCCTCGCGACCAGCGTCCTCTACATGGCAGTCTGGACCGGAAGCCAGTTCGGTGTCGGAATACTCCTGCTCTTCGCGGGCCTTACTGTGGTCGTCTTCTTCACGTTCGGCATGATTCCACAGCTGAAGAAATTCACCCAGGACTTCTTCCCGCTCTACGGACTTTCGCTTGTTCTCGGTATATGGCTCTCCGGCACCGGGTTTATCGGGATTAAGAGCTTCCTTATCTTCGCTTTCGAGGGCCTTATGGCGCTAAGTGCGCTCGTTGCAGTGATGCTCTACGGTGAGAGGCTTGGCCTCAACTACTCCGACAAAAAGCACCGCTTTGGGACGGTAGTGGCCATAGCGGTTCTCGGCTTCCTGGCGTTCTACGCGTACTTTGGCAGGGAGCTCTTCAACTTCCTCGGCGGCGCCACCCAGTCAAACCCGCTCTACCAGACCGTTGCCGAGCTCGCAAGGACTGATTGGGGGACAATAATCAGCTATTATAGCATTGGAATTCAAAAGGGAATTGTAGTAGGTGCTATAGCACTTTTTGGTTTGGTAATTTTATTAATACAGCTCATAGAACAATTAAAAGAAAACAACTCCCCCGTGACACAAGGAATATCAGCAGGGATAACACTTGGAGTCATATTAACTTACGTGTATTATTTCAAGGAGTACCCAAACGTAAAGCCTCAAGACGGGCTGTTATTCTTGATTTCAGTAAGTGGATTTGGCATTGTACTATTGAGACTTACAATACAACTAGCTAAGGGTAAACCAACAGAGAAAGAAATTTTCCTCGTCAGCTACTACGCCGGCTCTATATACCTGCTCTTCATGGCGGTCAGGTTCGTGTTCCAGGCCTCTGGAGCCATACTCCTCCTGGCTGGCGTCGCGGTTGGAGAGGCCTTCCTGTTCGTCGAGAACATGAAGGAGAGCCTCGGCACCAAGGCCCTCTACGCGGCGCTCCTCATCCTCCTATTCCTGCCTGTTCCGGTTATAGGTGCCCAGCACATGAATGATATAGCCAAAAGCTACGCAAGGAGCCAGGGCTCCGTTCCGGCTGACTGGGTGAACACGCTCAGCTGGCTCAGGGAGAACAGCCACCCGCTCGACAGCGCAACCAGCTGGTGGGACTACGGGTACTGGATTGAATCCAGCCTGCTCAGCCACAGGCGCTCCGCCACCGACGGCGGCCACGCATACGACAGGCGCTACATTGTTGCGGACTTCTTCTCGCACTACGGAAACGAGAGCGAGCAGGACTTTGAGGCGTGGGGCCTCAACTACATGATAACCTGGCAGCAGGACATAGGAAAGTTCAACGCCATAAGCTACCTCGGCGGCGCCATCAACCACTACGAGCAGACGCACATTCCGATGTTCCAGGCCATATCAACACAGCAGATTCAGTACGCCAACGAAAGCGGCAGGCTTGCCGTTTACATAGCATCAGGAAACAGCGCGTACCAGCCGCTGGCGACCATTGACCTCACCACGGGGCAGGTAATAGGCGGCAGGGGGGACATACCTTACGTCCTCTACATCTTCGGCAACTACGGACTGCTGGCGTACCAGAAGATAGCCTTCAGCAACTTCGTTCAGCTGGCTTTCCACGTTCCGTACTCCCCGGACCCCTGGGAGTCCCAGAAGCTGTTCGCCAACTTCAAGCCGGTGTATAGCAACGGCGGCGTTTCGACCTACGAGTTCAGGCCGTTCGCAGTTTACAGGATAGACAGGTACGAGAACGACACCTGGAAGACCGTTTACACCACCCTCGGCGGCGGAAAGCTCCAGCCAGGGGAGCAGAAGCTGAGGCTCTGGATTTCGGCCTTCGGAAGGGACATAAAGGACGCAAAGCTCGTCTTTGAGGCATACAACGGAACCGAGCTCATAAAGAGAGAGGTTCTCGCAGAGGGCCTCAGCATGGACTACCTGAACGAGACCCCCGTTGAGGTGACCCTCACGATACCCAACGCCACCGGCTACCGCCTCGTCCTCATCCAGGAGGGCCCAGTTGGAGTGCTCAACGGGGCACCGAAGGTCAACGGGAAGGTAGCCAACCCGAGCTACATACTCGGCGAGGGCCAGAGCGGCCAGCTTGAGCTCAAGGCCGCGTTCAGAAAGGACTACGACAGCGTGAAGCTTACCCTCAGGGCGAGCATAGTCTACTACGTTGCCCCCAACGGCAAGGACATAGAGAAGGACGACTTCTACCTCGAGCCCCACCAGGACATCATAACCTACGTTCCGGTCAAGGAGCTGAGTGTCAAGGAGGGCAACAACACGATAGTCGCTCAGGCCAGCATGCCCGAAAACGTCTTCGGCAAGTACATCCAGGAGCTCCACAAGAAGTACGGCAAAGACAAGGTCATCATCGTCGGAAAGAGGATAGAGCCGATTTTCATCACACAGAAGGAGTATGTAATTTGGGAGGGTTAATCCCTCACTATTTTCATATCCTCCAGCCTTTTTAGCCCTTCTTTTTCCGCTGTTTTGACGATGCCTGGAACGAACTCCGAGCGTGGTTTGAGGATAATCGCCTCAACCCGGTCGAAGCCGAGCTTCTTCAGGGCAAAGGCCCTGTGGTGGCCGTCTATGATGTAATACCTCCCACCGTGCGGTATCACGATTATCGGGGCGTCATACCCGTGCTTTATCTCCTGGAGAACCAAGAGGAGCTTTCCCTCGCTGAGCTCCACCTGGGTGGGGACGAGGTTCTCAAGGGAGACAAAGGCCCGCTCAAGGTCAAACCCAATGCCGTAGATTGCTTCGTATTCCCTCCTTATCCGTTCGGCACGTTTGAATGCCCCTTCCCGTGTGATGAGGCTTATCCTGCCCATCATTCGGCACCCCTAACGGCGATAAACGCGGCTATGTTTTTGCATCTTTTGTAGCACTTCCTGTCAGCCTTCTCCGCAGGGCCGTTGACAACCACTTCGGGGAAAGGCGGACTTGAAACCCCCTCTGCGGTGACATATAGGGAATTAAACAGAAACCCTTAAAGCAATTACCACGTAATTACCCAACGATGATGAAAAGTGCTGGAAGTTGAACCCCAGGAATACTACCCACTCATACACAAGCTCTTTGTATCGGAGATTGTTGAGGCAGTTGATACTTTAGGCGCAAGTGTTAGGAGGATTAGAGCTAAGGTCAGGGAAGGAAAAAGAGTTCTCTTCCTAACCTTTGATGTCGATGTTGTCAGGTACAGCCTCAGCGGCGTGGTTGACACTGAGACTATTGTCCAGGGAATACTTGAGAAACGTATCCAAGAGGCCAATTCATCGTTTGGAAAGCTCTATGGGTTCAGGTTTGTTCTTGAATCTGTAACGATAACCGAAGACGTGCCAAGAAGAGAGAAACGAGAAGATGCCCGGCTGGTAGTGAGCGGGCCCCAGGAGATGGAAGACGCCCTGCGGCGCCTCGGCAGGGGGCTTATGATAACCCTGAAGGAATGGAACGTGCCCCTGACGTCAATCACTGTGACGACTGATGACCTAATTTCCCCGGAGACCGTCTCCATAGTCCTCAAACTTGCGGAGCAGATAGAAAAAGCTGAGAAGGACAGCCTCAAAAGCTCCGTCGAGACCAAGGCCAGGAGCTACGCAAAGGCACTGCTCCCAGAGAGGCTCAATATACAGGTCAAGGTTCTTGACCCAAGCGACAAGAACATTGCCCAGGTTATGAAACGTGCAAAGAGCATAGAGAAGGAGATAGAGGAGCTTACTAAGAACGAAGACCTGAAGAAGCTCATGGAGGCCTTAGGTAAGTCTCTCTAGCCCTTATGTAGTCCAGCAGCGGCTGAATCCTCTTCCAAACTTCCTCGACGCCCCCGTCACCATCAACCCTGACGTAAATCCCCTTGTTTCTGTAGAACTTTATTATCGGCTCCATGTTTTTTGTGTAAATCCGGTACCTCTTCTCAACGACTTCGCGCCTGTCGTCCCGCCTCTGAATCAGCTCCGAGCCGCAGACGTCACAGACCCCAGGCTTCTTGGGTGGGTTGTATTTGACGTGGTAAACTGCGCCACAGTTCGGACAGATTCTCCTTCCGCTTATCCTCTCGACGCTGGTTTCAAGGTCTATGAAAATCTCAAGGGCCAGGTCAAGCCTTATCCCGTGGTCGTATAGGTAGCTCTCAAGGGCCAAGACCTGCTCCGGAGTCCTTGGATAGCCGTCGAGGATGAAGTTCTCCCTCTGACGCCTCAGCCGGGAGATTATAAGGGTGTTGATGATCGTGTCTGGAATGAGCTCACCCCGGCTCAGGTAAGCCTCCATTTCCTTCCCAATCGGAGTTCCCCGCTCTATCTCCTTTCTAATAAGGTCGCCAGAGGATATGTAGGTCAGGCCGTAGCGCTCCACTATCCTGCGGGAGTGCGTGCTCTTTCCGCTTCCGGGAGGGCCGAAAATCAGAATGTTCACCGCGCACCACCATTAAACATTTATGCACACGAGTTGAATAAACTTTTGGTGATGGCCGTGAAGCTGAGCACCGGTTACGTCCGGGCAAGCGGGTACGCGCACAAGGTAAGGCGCGTTCTATTCGCCCTGGCTAGGAAGAAAGTCGAGCCAAAGGAGATTATCCGCGCCTCGGCCGAGCTCAACCAGAGGATTTTCGAGGAGTTTCAGAGGCTCAACGTCTCGAAGGAGGACGTTGTGAGGATTACCGTCGATTTCCGAATCAAGGACGGCTCCATCGTCTGGGACTATGACTCTCTCAGGATTGAGGTCTACAGGAAGGGTGAAGAAGAGAGGCTCGCGAAGGCGATGGAGGAAGTGGAGGAGCGCGAGAGGGAACTGGAGGAGAAGATCAAGGCCATCGAAGAGGTTGCCCTCAACCTCAAGAAGCTCACGGACGAGCTAATCGAGAGGATTGAGGAGCTGAAGCAGGAGCACACTTCCCTGAAGCTCAGGGCGGAGGAGTGAGCGAGTCAAGGAAGATGTTGACGTAGGCGACGACGTGCGAGGCGAGATAGCTCTTTTTCCCGACGCTCACCTTTTCCGCTATTCCCGCTAAGAATGTCTCGTCCTCCCGGCTCAGTCCCTCGTGGTCGCCGAGGACGAAGGCGACGTTGCTCCCGAAGGAGGCCTTCTCTATCGGCTTTCCCTCCTCGTGGAGGTAGTAGAGGGTCGAGTTCTTGAGCGTCAGCCTGATGACGTCTTCAAAAGTTCGGTTGCTCACGTAGAGGCCGGGGTAAACCTCAACCTCCTTCCCAGGCTCTTTCAGTCCCTCACCGGCCTTGAGGGCCTTCATTATAAGCTTCGCCGTGCTCCTCTCGTCCGGGTTGAGGCGAACTTTAAGCTGGGGCCCCTCGAAGCGTATCGCCTTCGGCGGGTTCGGCGGGCCGTACAGGAGGAGCCAGACGCGGACATTTTTCCGGAGGCCGTGGGAGAGCAAAAAGGCCGAGTTGAGAAACCTGCAGAGGACGTCTATCCTTCCGCTCGTGCCAGGTAAATCGCTCAGCTTGAAGTCGGGGCTCGTTTTAGCCTTGTTGGCCTTGATTATGAAGGTTCTCAACTCACCCCCTCCCGTGCCTCTCGTACCAGCCCCACTCCTTCTTCGGCCCGAAGGCCCTCACTCCCTTCTTGGCGAGCGTTATCCTCAGTTCTTTCGCAATCTCAGGCGTTATCTCGCCCCTGCTCTCCATCCAGTTGATTATCTCTAGAGCCTCTTCGTCGGTCTCGCACCGCCTGAGGAAGTCTATCACCGTAGGCTCATAGCCCGAGAAGTCCATCGGCTCGGTGAGCTCCTCTCCCTCTTCCTCGTCGGTCCTGAACGCGTCTATCGGGATTCCCCCCTCTTCAAGCTCCCTTGCAAGGGCCGGGAACTTCTTCTCAAACTCCTCCCTGTCGTACTCCTGCCAGGCGAAATCATCAACGGCCCTTCTCTTTTCCTTTCTCTCCTTCTCTTTAACCATACCCCGCACCTAACCCCAGGTCGGACCGTGGGTTTATAAACTCTCAGTGGGAGGGGCGGATATGAAGGGTTCCTACTTCCTCATAATCAGGCTCGATAGGGAGAAGGTGATACGGACAAAGGGAAGAGCCTTCGAGCTCAGGCCCGGTTACTACGTTTACGTTGGTTCGGCCATGAACTCCCTCGAAAAGCGCGTCGCGAGGCATTTCCGGAAGGAGAAAAAGCTTCACTGGCACATAGACTACCTCCTAAAGGAGGCGGGGCTTCTGAGGGCGTACCTGATTCCCAGCGAGGTCAAGCTTGAGGAGAAGCTCTCGCTGGAAGTTTCCCGCTTCGGCGAGCCCGTTCCAGGCTTTGGGGCCGGGGACGTTAAGGTTGGCACGAACCTCTACCGCTTTGATGACGAGCCGGACGGGACTCTAGAGGGAATCCTTAAGGGAATGGGCCTGGACTGGAAAACCGTTAAAAGCGATGAAGAAATAACGGAAATACGGTGGTAGTATGGGAACTGTCATCGAGGCCGTCTACGACGGCAAGACGTTCAGACCCCTAAAGAAGGTTAACCTCCCCAAGGGGGCAAAAGTTAGGGTCATCGTGGGCGAGACGATATGGGACCTGCTTGAAGAGATTGAGGGAATCCCCGTCGAGGCAAACGTCGAGGAAGTGCTTGATGATGTCAGGGGGAGGAAAAGGGTTCGTTATTGACACCAACGTCATAGTGGGGGCCTTCTTTTATGGAAAGGACTATCCTCAAGTTAAAAGCAGAGAAGCCCTTCTCAAGAAATGCAGACTAGTGCTCGGCCTGTTAAAGGAAAAAAACGTTGCAGTCCCCAGAGTAGCCGTCGTTGAAGTTATAAGTGTTGTGAAAAGGATAACAGGAGACATAACCCTGGCTGTTAGGCTTGGAAACGCCGTTGAAACGTCGTTTGAAGTGGTCTCAGAGGATAAAATCTATGAAACTGCCAAGGAAACAGCCTCCATCGTCGCACCTTCTGGATTCGATACATATTTTCTGGCCCTTGCCCTTGCGAGAGGCTACCGCCTGATAACCCGCGACAAAGCACTCTGCACACATTCAAAGAATTTGGGTGTCCCCTGCCTCTTAATTGAAGAATCAACTGACGACGACACGATTAAAGAATTTTTGGAGGGATAAAGATGCTCGAAATAGGTAAGGTTGAGCGCTACATTCACGAGAAGCTGAAAAATGAGAAGCTCCACTTCGTCCTCCTCGACCCCGACGACGTCCCGCCGGGGACAGCCGGTAAAATAGCCGAGATGAGCGAAGAAATTGGCGTTGATGCAATAATGGTCGGCGGCTCGACTGGGGCAGAAGGTGAAGTGCTCGACGGAGTTGTTAAAGCAATAAAGGAGTCCTCAGGCCTGCCGGTTATCCTCTTCCCAGGCTCGCACGGCGGGATAAGCAAGTACGCGGACGCGATATTCTTCATGAGCCTCCTCAACTCAAGAAACCCATTCTTCATAACTGGCTCTCAGGCATTGGGGGCCTTTACGGTCAAGCGCTACGGCATAGAGCCTATTCCGATGGCGTACCTCATCATCGAGCCCGGAGAGACCGTCGGCTGGGTCGGCGATGCGAAGCCGATACCGAGGCACAAGCCGAAGATCGCCGCCGCGTACGCCTTAGCCGGCCAGTACCTTGGCATGCGCCTCGTTTACCTTGAAGCGGGTAGTGGGGCACCGCAGCCCGTTCCGCCCGAGATGATTGCCCTCGTTAAGCGCGTTATAGACGTCCCACTCATCGTTGGCGGTGGAATAAGGACGAAGGAGCAGGCAAGGCAGGCCGTCGAGGCCGGAGCGGACATCATCGTCACCGGAACAGCAATAGAGAAAGCCGGTTCAATTGAGAAAGCGAAGGAGAAGCTGGAGGAGCTGAACTCAGGGGTTAAGGGATAATCGTTTTCTTCCACTTTCATCTCACAGGACACAATAAGAAAAGCCGACTTACTTCCATAAAGGACGAGGCTTGAAAAGAGAAACGTCAGGCCTCGGAGAGCACCTTGAAGGATATCTTTCCTTCTTTTACAAGCTTCTTAAGCTCCTGAGCGAGGTCTATGCCCCCCACAAGCTCCATCTTGATCTCGGACATACCCCTCGCGTCGGGCGGGTGGAAGTGTATGTCCCTAATCCTGCCCGACACCTTGGATAGAAGACGGCCTAAAATGTTCCCCCTTTCACGGTAGGGGATTTTGAGGTCCACTTCAAGGATTTGCATATTCATCACCGTTTTATTATTAGAAAAAAGTCCTATAAAACCTTTTTCATGAGCGAGAATTATCGTTCTTCGCCAAAAATATTCCCGACAGTTATCGAAAACGGCAAGCCTTCGGTAAAGTTTTTATCATAACGTTTCCATTATTCTCTGGTGGTACCTATGAGAGCGTTTATCTCCCTCGACCTTGAGGGGCTCCCACACGTCGTCAGCAGGGAGCACCTCTTCGTGAAGGGCGCCCTCTATGCGGAGGCCAGGAAGATAGCGACGGAAGTTGTGATGGCCGTCGCGAGCACACTCCACGACGAGCTTGGTGTTGATGAGATCGTCGTAGCAGACAGCCACGGGCCGATGGTGAACATCATCGTGGAGGAAATGCCCGGATACGTCCGGCTGGTAAGGGGCTTCCCGAGGCCCCTAAGCATGGTCGCCGGAGGAAAGGGCGCGGACTTCGCGATGTTCCTCGGGTACCACACCAAAGCCGGAACCGCAGGCGCGACCTTCGACCACACCTACAGCGGGGCCACCGTTGACAGGCTTGAGGTGAACGGGGTCGAGGTCAGCGAGACAATCCTCAACGCATACCTGCTCGGAGAGTGGGGCGTCCCCGTTGCCATGGTCGCCGGGGACAAAGCGTTGATAGAGACCGACGTTAAGAACCACCTCCCGTGGGCCGTTGGCGTCCCGATAAAGGAGAGCTTCGGCAGGTATTCGGCAGTGAGCCCTGGAATGGAGGGAATAAAGAAGCTTCTCCGCGAGGGAACCATTGAGGCATTCAGGCGCCTCGAGCGCGGAGAGGTTAAGCCGCTGAAGACCAAAACGCCGGTCGAGGTCAAGCTCCGCTTCCTCAACAGCGCCCACGCGGAAGTCGCCGGGCTGTTGCCCTTCGTCGAGAGGCTCGACGGAAAGACCGTCCGCTTTGAAGCAAAGAGCGTCGAAGAGGCCTACAAGACCTTTGAGGTCCTCGTGTTCGCGGCCGCGGGCGTCACCTCGATAGTGAACCGCTAACGATTTAAGCCCGCCCTCGAAATTAAGAGTGCCCCCGGGAAACCGCGGGGGATGAGCGCCTCGGCGAGCCGTGATTCCCCTTCGCTCCCCGGGGGCACATCCTTCACCCTCTTCTGGAGAGCGCGATGTCATACTTCAGACAGCCGGCCCAAATTAGACCTCCGCTGACAGAGCTTAATCCCAATGTATGTGAAAGTTCATTCAAGTTAACAAATGGGCTTAACTATCCTTATCTCGTCAACTATATCCTTTTTCGAAGACCTTATATCCTCCGAGCCGAAAATTCTTCGAGGTGATATTGATGGAAGCCAAGGGTGGCTATTGGGGAAAGATTCTGAGGGTCAACCTGACGACAGGAGAGATTAAGGTCGAGCCTCTCCCGGAGGAGTTCCCGAGGAAGTACCTCGGCGGCGTTGGATTTGGAACGAGACTTCTCTACGACGAGGTTCCCGCAAAGGTAGACCCCCTCGGACCTGAGAACAAGATGATTATAACCCCTGGTCTCTTCGTTGCCACGGGAATCGGAACCGGCTCAAAGACAGCGTTCAACTTCAAGAGCCCGCTCACCGGCGGTTACGGCAGAGCGATGGCAGGAGCGAAGATGGGTGAGGAGCTTAAGAAGGCCGGCTACGACGTCCTCATTATCGAGGGCAAGAGCGAGGAGCCCGTTCTTCTCGTGATTGAAGACGATGACGTTAAGCTCGTCCCGGCCAAGGAGTACTGGGGCCTCACCACCGGCGAGGCAAGGAAGAAGGCTAAGGAGGAGTATCCGGGCTTCGCCACCGCTTTCATTGGCCCCGCTGGAGAGAACCTCAGCCTCATCTCAATCATAGACACCGACGAGAGGCAGGCCGCTCGCGGTGGCCCTGGTGCAGTTCTCGGAAGCAAGAAGCTCAAGGGAATCCTCGTCAAGGGAACCAAGAAGGTACCGATTGCCGAGCCTGAGAAGCTCCGCGAGCTCATCAAGAAGTGGGCGCTCGTCTTCAAGGACCACCCCGCGACCAAGGCGGACATGGAGTACGGAAGCGGTGAGTTCCTCGACTGGATGAACAGGGAGAGGGGAACCTTCCCGACCAGGAACTGGCAGATGGGCTTCTTCAAGAAGGCCTACGAGAAGGCCAAGGAGGAGGGCAGGGAGCACATAGGCCTTGACCCGTACTTCTGGGCACCGAAGTACCGCGCCGGCAGGAGGCCGTGCCCGCTCTGTAACAAGCCGTGCAGCCAGTACGTCAAAGTCGAGAGCGAGAAGTGGGGCACCTTCATGGTGGACGGTCCCGAGTACGAGACCCTCTACTCCTTCGGCGGAGTCCTTGAGCTCGACGACTTCGAGACCGTCGCGTATCTCAACTACCTCGCTGACGAGCTCGGTCTCGACACGATTTCAGCGGGTGTCACCATCGCCTGGGCCATGGAGGCCTACGAGCGTGGACTTCTCACCAAGGAAGAGGCGGACGGCCTCGAGCTGACCTTTGGAAACGGCGAGGCCGCTGTGGAGGCGCTCAAGAAGATGGCCTACCGCGAGGGTAACCTCGGAAAGCTTCTCGCCGACGGTGTCAAGAGGGCAAGCGAGAGGCTCGGCAGGGGAAGCGAGAAGTTTGCGCTCCACGTCAAGGGCATGGAGCCCCCAGCGTACGACGTCAGGGGAATCAAGGGAATGGCTCTCGCCTTCGCGGCCAACGTCCGCGGTGCCGACCACCTCACGAGCGGTGCCTACGGAACCGAGCTCGTTGGCAAGTGGTGGAAGTTCGAGGGCGTTGACAGGACCAAGGGCGAGAACAAGGGATTCGAGATTGCCTTCCACGAGAACCTCATGGCAATCTACGATGCAACGGGAACGTGCAAGTTCTCAAGGCACATGTACTTCCTTGAGGGCTTCCCAGATCTCGTCGAGGCTGTCACAGGCATGAACATCGGCGAGGCCGAGCTGATGGTCATCGGCGAGAGGATAATGAACATCGCTCGCGCCTTCAACGTCCGCGAGGGCTTCACCAGGAAGGACGACACGCTCCCGTACAGGATTATGTGGGAGCCGATTCCTGAGGGCCCGAGCAAGGGCCTCCACGTCCCGCCATGGGAGCTCGACAGGATGCTTGACGAGTACTACCAGGCTCGCGGATGGAGCAGGGACGGAATCCCGACCAAGGCCAAGCTTATGGCCCTCGACCTGCCGGACATCGCGGACGACATTGGAGCGGGAATCTGAAGGTTTTTATCCCCTCCCTTCTTATTCTTCCCGGTGAGCAAAATGGACGAGAGGCTCAAGGCCTGCAAGAACTGCCGCTGGTTCGGGCCGATTGACTCCTACTTTCTGACCTACGGGATGTGCAGGAAGCACATGAAGACCGTCCACATGAACTTCGTCTGCGACGACTGGGAGCCGTTATGGGGAGAGCGCTAAAGCGTCCCTCCAGTCGAAGACCCTTGCGTTCTCGGGCTCTCTTGGGAGAATGCTCCTGTCCGGGACGACGAAGAGGTTAACCTCAGCCCCAGCGCTCTCAAATTTGTTTTCAGCCTTTCTAATGTCCCGCTCTTTAAGCTTCTCCTTCCACTTGACCTCGGCGACCAAGTAAAGCTTCCTGTTCTTCACGAGGGCAACGTCGAGCTCAAGCTCAGGCTTCTCAATCCTAACGGGCTGAAGGCCGTAGTGCTGAGAGAGGAGCCGTTCAAAGAACACCTCCACATAGTTGGGCAGTTTTTCCTCCAGCAATCTGCGGACGGTTTTTTGAGGTAGACCAGTCTCGAAGAAACCGTACTTTGCGTTCAGATAGTACGCGAAGTCCACAAGGGGTGATACGTGGCGGTAGCGGTAGACCCTTCTCCTCTTTCCGAAGACCGGGATTCTCTCAAGCAATCCCATTCCAGCGAGGGTTTCGAGGTATGGTGCAACGGCTCCTGGAGAAGCGTTCTCCATCAATCCCCGAGAAGATAGCTCCCCCACTATTTCCCCCGTGCTTACCTTTCCCCCGGCAACGGCTTCGAGGATTGCCCAGTATCTCTTGGTAAGCTCGCGCTCCTCCTCAGTGAATATTTCACCCACGAGGCCGGGAACGTAGTCCTTGAGAACGGTACCGAGGACGTCAAAGGTTTCGACGCCGTAGGATTCCACCGTAGGGGTGAGCCACGGTTCCTGAACGAGAACGGCGAGCTCTACGAGGGGCTTGCCTTCAAAACCAATGGAGTGAACGAACTTCAGGGCGTCAGAAGGCCTGACGAGGCCAACCTCATGGGCGTGGAAGAGGCCCAGCAACGGACTGCTCTCCCCGAGGAACTTCTTGAAGTAGTGTCTCGTCGAGGTTATGAGGGTCAGTTCACCCTTTCCAGACAGGCCCTGGAGAAGCGAGAAGAACGGTTCCCCGAGGCGGTGAAACTCGTCAACGACTATCCGGCCTGTTTGGAGGAGGAGCGGAAGAAACTTCATGAATTCGTCAAGGGTCATTCTCTCCCCGTTCTCGACATCAATGAGCTCCGAGCCCCTCGTAACGATGAAATACCTCGCGTACTTACTCTTCTCGCGGACGTAGAACGTCTTTCCCGTCTTTCTGCGCCCGTAGAGGAGCAACCACTTTGCTTTGAGGGCAACGTCGAGTTCGGACCTTTCTATAATAACCATTAGTATAACCACCATTATACTAATTTTGCCTATTCTTAAAAGCCTAACGCTTAAACACCCTAACGTCAACGACCACGTGCCAGACGCCGGGGGCGTAGCGCTTGATAATCAGCTCGTTAAGCTTCTCGGCCTCGTAGCCATATTCTCTCGCTATCCCCCTGAAGGTCGCAAAGGGCTCATCGGGCATCAACCTCTCGGGAACGGTGTTGTGGTAATGGATAATCGCCTCGTCCTTCGCTATGCTTAAGGCCTTCGGTATGAACTCGGCAGTCTTCACGACGTAGCCCATCAAAACCCTGTCGGCTATGTTTTCAGCAGGAAAGTTGCGGTTGTCGATGTTGTAGGGCGTCATCAGGTCCTGGACGTTGTTCAGCCAGATGCTTTCCACCAAAAAGCGGAATGTGTAGGGGTCCTTTTCAATCGCTATGACCCTCGCCCCCTTGTGGACGGCCATAGGGAGGCTTAGATGGCCTATTCCCGCGAACATGTCAACGACCAGCTCGCCCGGTCTCGCCACCTCCGCCATTCTGACGCGCTCCTTGACGTTGGCCGGTGAGAACATGACCTTCGCCACGTCAAGCTTGTATTTGACGCCGTTCTCAACGTGAACGGTAACGGTGTCCCCGCCGTAGAGAACCTCGTAGTCCGGCTTCCTGGTTTCGCCGTGTATGTGGCCCTTCCTGAGGACGGTTTTAACGCCTAAAACTTCCGCGTAAACCTCGGCTATCCTGTGTTTATAGGGCTCAAGCTCCGGCCGGAGGGGCAGAATCAGGACGTCGCCAATCTGGACCCAGTGCTTGGGGAGCAAATTAACCAGCCCGGCCGGAAGCTCCTTCGAGAGTATCTCCCGTATGCGGGGCTTTATGACCTGGGTTCTCCTTGCGCGCATATTTCTCCCTTCGTCAAAAAGCGATAAGAAAGCTTTAAAAACTTAAAGGACGGATTTAAAATGAGAACCATCGGAGGTCGATGATGGATATGGAGGACGAGCCCCCGAGTAGTGGGCTGTTTTCAAGGCTCTTTAAGAGGGAAGAGGCACTTCTTGAGCAGAGGCTGAGCGAAGAGGCGTACGAGGAATACCGCAGGCTTCTCATGCGGGCCAGGCCCGATGTAAAGGGCTCAAAGCTGGTGCTCAACCTCGCCGACGGGGTCGTTGAGCTGGACCGGGGGGTATTGAGGGTCAGGGCAAAGAACAAGAAGTCCGCCGAGAAGATTTTGAGGAACCTCCACCACTACGAGCAACCCCCGAGCATCTGGCCGGCATACGGGCTTAGCTATTCTATTAAAAGGAAGAGACGTATGGTTCTTTGAGCCAGCGGAAGCTTTAAATTCTTCCCTTCTACCTTCCTTCGCGGATGACGACCCTTGCCCAGTCTGAACTGTGATGACGTCGGTATTAGCTGACGCAAGGGCGGCGAGGTTCGCGGGCTGATGACCCGCCCGCTGGAGGGAAGAGGCGTGGAGAACAACGGAAGTGCTGAAAACGACGGGCTGATAGAGTTCTACGCGAGCGAAGCCCTGACCTGTCCGAGGAGGATATACTTCCGGCTGAAGGGCTACCCCCAGAGATGGCCCGAGAACGTGAGGGTTAGGCTCAATCAGGGGGTTAAAACCCACGAAATTCTCGGGCAGATTCTGAGCAGACGCTTTGGCTTCGAACTTGAGAGGCATCTCGTCCTCCGCTCAAGGAAGCTCGGCTTTGAGATTCACGGCAGGATTGACGCCTTCAGGGAGTTTCCCATCGAGATTAAGGGCAAGACCAGCCTCCCGAAGGTGCCCTACGACTACCACCTGGCCCAGCTCAACGTCTACCTCCGCTGGGCCGAGGCCGAATACGGATACCTATACTATATTAAGCTCCACGAAGAGCCCACGAAAATAATCGGCAAGCTCGACATGTCGAACTTTCCGGTCATCAAGGGGCCGAACTTTAAGGCGTTTGAAATCCCCTACGACGGCAAGCTCTTCAAGGAAACGCTCAGGCACTTCTACTCGGTGAAGAAGGCCTACGAAAAGGGGAAACCCCCAGAAGGCTGGAGAAGCTACGCCTGTCGCTTTTGCCCCTACCGCTACCTGTGCTATCCTGGAGAAGAGTGAATTTTGTGTGGTAATCACAAATTTCTGGCCAATCTTTGAGGTTGGTGACCGCAAAGCTACACCCCCATCACAACCCACCTGAGCCCGTTATCAACCACCGCCTCAATGAGCCTGCGGTTGTAGAGTTCAGCTATAAGGGCCCGAAGGAGCACGAGGTTCAGGGCGAGCTTTTGAGGCAAGGATGAACGGAATCTCCGGGTTCCTTCAATGCTATGATACCAGAAACCAAGAACCAATCAATAAAAGGCTTTGGAAGGAAAGAAAAGGGCATCAAACGTGCCTGGCGTAGAGGGTCTTCCTGCCCTCGGCCTTGGCCCTCTTGACGGCCTTCTCGACGAGAACCTTGAGCTCCTCCTCAAGGGCGTCGTAGAACTCCGGGCTGACCCTCATCTCGGGATCGAGGTTCTTAACGAGCTCCTTAACCTTGGACTTAACAAGCATCTCAGCCATTTTACACACCTCCTTCTACGGCCCGTAAGGCCACCCTTAGTTCACCGTCCCCCTTTATAACTTTTCTCCTCCGAGCGCGCCCGGAAGAACGGAAAAGGTTAAATCAACCACACGTAACCGGATATGGGGTAGAGAAAATGAGGAGGCTCGCTCTAATCGATGGAGAGCACTATCCTCCCGTAACGCGCTGGGCACTGGAGAGACTTGGAAATGTGTGCTGTGCCGTGTTTCTCGGCGGTAGCGAGAAGATAGGCTCGCCCGAAAGGCTTGAAGAAGAGCTCGGGGTTAGGATTTACTTTGGGGGCGATCCCCTGAGAGCCATTGAGCTGGCCCTCTCCGAGAACGATATCGATGAGGTAGTCGACCTGAGCGACGAGCCGGTTGTGGACTACGAAATGAGGTTTAGGATAGCCTCGATATGCCTGCGCAGGGGAGTTGCATACAGGGGCGCGGACTTCGCGTTCACTCCCGGGGAGCTTATACGGCCAAAGAAGCCAACCATAAGCATTCTCGGCCTTGGAAAACGCGTTGGAAAGACCGCAGTGGGCGGCTTCGTTGCGAGGGTCTTGAAGGAGAAATACCGGCCCGTGGTTGTTACGATGGGCAGAGGGGGCCCGGAAGAGCCCGAGCTCATAGACGGCGAGAGGGAAGAGCTGACCCCCGAGAACCTCCTAAAACTCGCGGAGATGGGCAAGCACGCCGCTTCGGACCACTACGAGGACGCCCTCGTCGCGGGGGTAACGACCGTCGGGTGCCGTCGCTGTGGAGGGGGAATGGCGGGATTCCCGTTCTTCCACATAGTCCACGAGGGGATAAAGCTCGCCGAGGAGCTTCCCCACGATATCATCGTCGCGGAGGGCAGTGGCGCCACGATTCCTCCCGTGAGGGCAGACGGGTACATCACAGTCCTCAGCACCCTCCAGCCGAGGGAGACGGTAGAGGGCTTCTTCGGGCCCTTCCGGATTGGGCTGGCGGACATCGCCGTAATTACGATGGCGGACGTTGAGCCGAAAAAGGCCAGGGAGTTCGCTGACTTCATAGAAAAAGTCAACCCTAAGGCCGACGTCCACTTGGTCCGGTTTGTGCCGAAGCCCCTTGGGGACGTCTCAGAAAAGAGGGTCGCTCTCTTCATGACGTTAGAGAAAGCCGCTGGCGAGGCAGTTGGGGACATCGAGGGCATGGGTGCAGAGGTCGTCTTTACAAGCGGAAACCTCTCAAGGAGGCCCGCCCTCAGGAAAGACCTTGAAAGGCTCGAAGGGGAAGGAAGCGTTGATGCAGTCCTCGTTGAACTAAAGGCAGCGGCGGTTGACGTCGTAACGAAGTGGGCCCTTGGGCGGGACATTGAGGTAATCTACCTCGCCAACGAGCCCGAGAACGTGGACGGCAAGAACCTGCGTGAAGCCGTCCTGGAGCTTGCCAGGAGGGTGACGGGAAGATGATGGTCGTCATAGACCCAGAAAAGAAAATCCAGCTGCCGTTTTCGAGGGGAATCCTCACTCGCTCTATAACCCTGGCGGGCGTTGACGTCGGAACAGCCTACGTCATAGCACACGAAGTCCAGATGGAGCTTATCAGGAGGAGAAAGCGTTTTGTGAGCACGGAAGAGATAAGGGAGCTCACTTACAAGAAGCTCCTTGAGCACGGCCTTAAGAAGGAAGCCGAGCGCTACCTTTTCTGGCGCGAGTTCAAGCGCAAAAAGATTCCGCTCGTTGTCCTCCTTGGGGGCGTTACCGGCGTTGGAAAGTCCACCATAGCCACGGAGCTGGCGTTCAGGCTGTCGATAAGGACCATAATCGGGACTGACACAGTAAGGGAAGTCATGAGGAAGATAATCGCGAAGGAGCTGTTGCCCGACCTCCACGCCTCCTCCTTCATGGCGTGGCGCACGCTGAAGGGCTCAGGCGGTATAATCGAGGGTTTTGAAAACCAAGTGAGACACGTCTCGGTGGGAGTTAAGGCCGTTCTTGACAGGGCTCAGCGCGAGGGCATGAACGCCATAATCGAGGGAATCCACCTAGTGCCTGGGTTTATAGAGCCCGGAGAGAACACCTTCATGTACGTCCTGGCCGTGAGCGACAGGAAAGTCCTTGAAAGCCACTTCTACGAGCGCTCCCGCTACAGCAAGCGGCCGGCGGAGTACTACATTAAACACCTCGAGGAAATACTGTTGCTCCAGGACTACATAGTGGAGAAAGCCAGAGAGCACGGGGTGAAGGTCATAGAGAACGTTGAGCTAGAAAAGACGGTTGAGGAGATAATGGAAGACCTCATGAACCGCCTGCGCGAGGCCCTTTGAGCTTCCACACTCCAAGGAGCCTCCTGCTTCCCCAGGTCGCCTGGACTTCGAAGGCTATCACCATGCAGGGGTAGATGTCTATTACGTTGAAGCTGTTTCCGAAGGGGTTCCTGTGGAGCTCCCAGCTGACGGAACCCGCGTTTATGATTATCGTCCTTTCAACGCGAACCGCGAAGGCGTTGCCCCCGTGCCCTGTGAGGACAAGCTCCACGCCCTTCTCCGTCAGGAGCTTCAGCACGTCGCCGGCGTCCTCAAGAAAGCCGCGCTCCCTGCTCTTCGGAATCGGGACGACGTTGTGGTGCATGAAGACGACCTTGAAGTTCTCCGCGTTCTCAATTTCTTTTTCAAGTTTCTTCTGACCGAACCTGCCGACCACGCCTATCTCCGTCTCGTACTGGGGTGTTGATACTGGAATGAACGTAAACTCCCCCATGGAGACCGTTTCTGGCTCTCCAAAGTACTCGGGAAAGAGTTCATAGCCAAGATACGTCATGTCGCTGTGGCCTGGCACAATTAGTTTGGGTGCCTCAATCTTCTCCCAGAACTCGACAGCCTTCTGGAAGTTCCGCTCGATGCCCATGTCAACGAGGTCGCCGTTGTGGATAACAAGATCCGGCTTCAGATTGTCGTTTATCAAGTTCACGACGTTCTCGAGGACTTTTCTCCTGAAATAGACCCTGTCCGAGACCTTGGTCTCGCTGAGCTGGACTATCCTGAAGAGCCTCTTCCCCCTCGGAACGAAGAGCTTTGGTCTTACTG
The DNA here is from genome assembly GCF_000769655.1 of Thermococcus eurythermalis. Taxonomy (NCBI): domain Archaea; kingdom Methanobacteriati; phylum Methanobacteriota; class Thermococci; order Thermococcales; family Thermococcaceae; genus Thermococcus; species Thermococcus eurythermalis. Next base: position 1,953,871 of record NZ_CP008887.1, read on the forward strand.
GCTTGTGTTCCGCTCTAACTTCCTCACCCGTCAGGCGCCTTATCGTGACTTCGGCCTTCCCATCGTCGTGGATTGTAACTATGTTGTAGCTGTTGACGTCTCCCCGCCTCGTCTTTCTGCAGGACGCACACCCCGCGTTCACCACGACGAGGTCTTCGACCCGGTAGACGTTGGGGACGTGTTTGTGGCCGCAGAGGTAGAGAGTCACGTCGTGCCTGAGGAGCAGGTCAAGGACGTCTCCAGCGTTGTAGAGGACGTTCCTCTCCCGCCCCGTGTTCGGGAGCGGGACGAGGTGGTGATGAGCGGCAACTATCTTTATTCTCCTGTCGGAGTACTCCTCTAGCTTTTTCTTCAGCCAGCGGAACTTGTGCTTTCCAATTCTGCCGTCGCTAAGGTCGGGTATCGTCGAGTCGACCCATATAAGAACCCCGTCCTTGAACTCGTAGACACCGTTAAGGGGCCCTATGAACTTCTCGAAAAGGTCGTAGCCCACGTTCCTGACGTCGTGGTTTCCGGGGACGACAACAAGAGGTTTTCGAATCTTTTTGAGCTCATACTCGGCCCTCTCGTACTCCTCGCGGAGCCCATTATTGGTGACGTCTCCAGTGTGGACGACGAAGTCGAAGTTCAGTCGGTTCACTTCGTTGGATATGAGGTCGTAGGCGTAGCCTTTGTAGGCGCTCTCACCGGTTATGTGGGTGTCGCTTATGTGGGCTATCCGTATCATATGCGTCACTCCGCCGCTATGGCAGTTTCGAGCTTCCGCCTGCTCGCGGTCAGAAGGTCGCTGAGGCTGAATATTCCCACAATCTTCCCGTTCTCGCTTATGAGAATGTGCTTTATCCGCTTCTTGGCCATTGTGTCAAGGACTTCCCTGAGAGGAGCGTTTGCGTCGGCGGTAATCAGCTTCTTGGTCATTATCTCCCTGACTGGTGTCGTGTTGGGCTTTCCGGGAATGACCACGCGCCGTATTATGTCGGTCTTCGTGAAGAAGCCCACGACTTCGCCGTTCTCCACTACGACGAGAGAGCCGATGTCGAACTCCATCATGACCTCACAGGCCCTCTTCACGGGGTCGTCCGGTGAAACTCCAATTAGCTTTCTCGTCATGTACACTCTAATCGGGGCGTTCTCGTCCATGGGATCACCTCAGGGAAAAGCGTTCGATTTTACCCGGTGTTATCAGGTATGCGGTTCCGTTCTGAACTCCTTTCCAGCCCGCATCGTGGTAGAGCTCCAGCGTTGAGCTGGCCACTGCAAAAACACCATCCCCCTCAAGCTCAATGAGCCTCGCGTAGTCTCTGTGTGCCTCGTTCTCCCGGTATTTCTCCACCATGTATGCCGTCAAGAAGGCCCTCCAGCTCCCGTTGGGAAGCAGGAACAGTGTGGCAGTGTTGAAGGTGCTCTTTGCCAGCGATGCCCCAATCGAGTAGTGCCTTAACAGTTCGTCCTTTTCCAGTCTCTGGAGGGCCCGGCAGAGGTACGCGGAAAATGCGTAGCTGTCCGAAACTTCCCTCAGGTCGTTTTCGTCGAAGCCAGCCAGCTCTATGACCTTATCCTTGTGCAGGTCGCCGTTGTGTAGGAACCAGAAGGAAAAGCCGCGTCTCGTCGAGAACGCAAAAGGCTGGACGTTAAAGAGGCCGAGCGAGCCCTGAGTAGATGCCCTGGCGTGGGCTAGGAGGACTACTTCCTTGGCCCCTGAAAGGAGCTTGGTGAGTCTCAGAAACCCCTCCTCATCTTCAAAAATCGGGGCTGACGAGCGGTAGTGGTGCACGGCCCCGCCCACAAGGAGGACGTAGCCCCACCCGTCGCGGTGCTGCTTCCTCCCGCTCCGCTTCATGCGGTACGGGTCGTTCTCGGCGGAACTTCTGAGCGCCTCGGCGAGAGGCCAGAGTGATTTTCCCCTGCCCGTTGCAAAGAGTATCCTGCACACGGCCTTCACCCTGAATTTTTATATCACTCAACCCCAAAAGCTTTTAGGTCGGGCCCGCTAACCCCAGAACAGGTGAAGAGATGGAGCGTGCAGTCCTCAACGTCATGTCGCGGATTGGTATGCACCGGACACTCTACGAGAAGAACGAGGAGGCCGTGAAGCAACACCTCATCGGCGAGATAATGAGCGCTCTGGGCTGGGACTGGAACAACCCGGAGGAAGTTAGACCCGAGGAGAGGACGGAGGACGGAAGGGCGGACTACGCGCTCCTGATTAACGGTGAGATTGTCGCGTTCCTTGAGGCAAAGAACCTGTCCGTGAACGTCATAAAGAGGGACGAGCCCCTGCGACAGCTCGCCCGCTACTGCTTCAGCAGGGGAGTCAGGTACGGCATCCTCACGAACGGCGCAAAGTGGGTGGTCGTCAAGGCCTTCGCCGAGGGCACTTCGCTCAGGGACAGGATCCTCTTCACGGTGGATTTGGAGGAGGAACCCCTTGAGAGGGCTATCATAAAGCTCTCTCTCCTGTCCAAGGAGAATATAAGGAAGCTGGAGCGCCTTGCGACGCTCTTGACGGCCTTTGAGATGACGTACAAAAGCCTGCTAAACGAGGGCTTTGAAGAAGAAGCCCTTCTGAACTACCTCCGGACAAGGGGTCAGCCTTCTGTAGTGCCCGCTGCCAAGCTTTCGGGCGTTGAAGTGCCGAAGGCCGTTTACGTCTACGAAGACGGCTGGAAGCCCCTCCCCCTCGGGGACAGGAGCCTAAAGGGGGCGCTCCTGGCGGTGCTCGACTATCTTGAGGGGAGGTCAAGCGGAGAAAAGCGGGAAGAGGTTAGAAAAGCCAAGAAACTGCTCTCCAAGATGGAGCTTCCGCCAGAAAAGGTCGTCATTCTCCTTAGGGAGATAGAAAAGGACGAAGGACTGAGGATAGGGGTGGAGGTTTAGACGACCTTCCACAGCTCATCGCTCTCGGGCCTCCACGCGGGCCTTTCTTCACCGTCTTCCACTAGAACCCGTTTGTCCTCCGCCAAAAACTCCCCTATGATGCTCGCGGTTATTCCTCTGGCCATCAGCTCCTCGACGACCTTCTTCGCAAGGTCCCTCGGAACGGCGGCCAGGAGAACGCCCGAGCTTATCAGCCCAAGCGGGTTTAGGTGAAGGTAGTTACAGAGAACCTTGGTCTCCTCGCGGATTGGAATCCTCTCCGCGTAGACCCTGAACCCCAGGCCGGAGGCGTCGGCCATCTCGTGGAGCCCGTTCAGTACTCCGCCCTCGGTGGGGTCGTGCATCGCGTTTGCGAACTTCCTGAGAACCCTCGCCTCCGGGAGGACGCTCAGGTACTCGATAAGGGACGATGCCCGCTCAAGGAACTCCTCTCCGAGTATTGGGGCGAGTCTCTCCCTCAGCTCTTCCGCAATTATTGAGGCCCCCTCAACGCCGGCCCACTTTGTCATCACTATCGCGTCTCCCGGCTTCGCACCGTTGGGGCTTACGAGCCTCTCCGCCTCACCGAGCATCGTCCCAACGACTATTGGCCTGTCGAGACCCGGAGTAATCTCCGTATGGCCGCCAACAACAGCAACGCCAAGCCTTTCAGCCTCATTCGAGATTTCTTCGATTATCTCATCCAGAAGCCCCTCGTCGGCGTTCTCCGGCAGGAGTATCGTCGTAAGGAACCATCTTGGCTCTGCACCCATAACGGCGACGTCATTGGCGTTAACGTGGACTGCGTAGAAGCCAATCCTCTTTGTAGCACCCGTTATCGGGTCGCTTGAGGCAACGAGAGTCCCGTCTACCCTCATCGCCGCGCCGTCTATTCCGGTGCCGGGCCCTACAATAACGCCCTTCCCCTTTGAGGGGAGCCTTGAGAGGACGAGCTTTTCAAGGAGTTCTGGCGGGAGTTTTCCGGGCTTCATACAACCACCAAAGGGAGTTGGAGGAGGAAAAGAAAAGCCTTTAGGTGTAGTAGTACTCGCCCCTCTCCTTCTGCTCCCTGTCCTTGACGGAGCCTTCCTTGTTGGCCCTCGGCCTTCCCGTCTCTGGGTCGCGCCTGAAGGTTACCCCGACCGATGCCAGGAAGCGGTTCATACCCTCACGCATGCCCATCGGCCTGCTCGCCTTACCGAACTTGCCGGGCTCGCCCTCGAATACAATCAGCCTGTCGCTCAGGTAATCAACCATCATAACGTCGTGCTCGACTATAAGCGCGGTCTTCTCGTTCTTGGCCATCAGCGAGCGGATTGCCTTCGAGACGGCCAGCCTCTGCTCGACGTCGAGATGCGCTGAGGGCTCGTCGAGGAGGTACAGGTCGGCATCGCGGAGCAGGCAGGCCACTATGGCAACGCGCTGGAGCTCACCACCTGAGAGGTCGTTGACGTTCTTGTCGTAGAGCTCCGGAATCCCGAGCGGGTTCAGGAGCTCGCTCTTGTAGAAACTGCTCATGAGCTTGCCCGCGTCAATCTTGCTGAGGAGCTCGTAAACGGTTCCATCGTAGTCGGTCTTTATGTACTGGGGTTTATAGCTCACCGTCAGCGACCAGTCTATTTCTCCCTCCGTCGGCTTCTCAACCCCCGCTAACATCTTCACAAAGGTAGTCTTACCGATTCCGTTCGGGCCGACGATTCCGACGACCTCACCGACGTAGAGCTCTCCGCCCTCTGCCTCAAGCCTGAAAGAGCCGTAGTCCTTAACGAGACTCGGATACTCGACGAGGATATCTCCCTCCTGGCTCTTGCGCTCGCTCTTCTTGCTGAAGTTTATCTCGTAGGGCCTGAACCTGACGTTCTCGTCCCTCAAATAGCCCCTGAGGAACTCGTTTATGCCGTTTCTTGTTGATTTGGGCTGGGAGAATATACCGTAGGCGCCTGGCTTACCGTAGACGACGTGAATAATGTCGCTCATGTAGTCGAGGATAGCAAGGTCGTGCTCAACGGTTAAGACGTTCTTGCCCGACTCGGCGAGCTTCCTTATGATTTTCGCAATCCTGAGCCTCTGCCTTATGTCGAGGTAGCTCGACGGCTCATCGAAGAAGTAGAACTCCACGTTCCTGAGGAGGGCCGCGGCTATGGCCACGCGCTGGAGCTCACCACCTGAGAGGTGCCTTATATCTCTATCAAGGACGTTTTCGAGCTCAAGCTCCTTAACAACCTCGTCGAACCTTCCGCTCTCGTCGGCCTTCCTGAGCAGGTCGCGGACCTTTCCCCTGACGGCCTTGGGAATCAGGTCAACGTACTGGGGCTTTACGACGGGGCGGATTTCCCTGTTCTTCAGCCTCTCGAAGTAGTTCTGGAGCTCGTTTCCGCGGAAGGCCTTGATGACGTTGTCCCAGCTGTCGTTGTCGCCGCAGAGGTTCGGCAGGAGCTGGCCGGAGAGTATCTTAACGGCCGTGGTCTTACCAGTTCCGTTCGGACCGAGGATACCGACGACCATGCCCTCCTTGACGACGGGGAGGCGGTAGAGGACGAAGCCGTTTATTCCGTAGCGGTGGACGCAACCTTCCTCAAGCTCCTCCGGGAGGTTCACGATGGTTATCGCGTTGAAGGGGCACTTATGGACACAGATTCCACAGCCGGTACAGCTAGCTTCCTGTATGACCGGCCGGTAGTTCTCCTCGTCTATGATTATCGCCTCGCCGCCCATTCGGTTGACGGGACAGACGCGCTCGCAGAGGAAGTGACCGCACTTGTCCGGGTTGCACTTGTCGTAGTCGATGACCGCTATCCTCATCTCTCACCACCGGGCTAAGCTGAGGGCGAGGATTTTAAAGGGTTGCGGGAAAGGGGAAGTGACCACAAGCGGGGGTGTTCGTTTGGCGGGCTGGCTGAGAACCATCAAAAAGTCTTTCTGGCTCGTGTTCACCCTCCTTCCGCCGGTGGTCATGCTCTTGAGGAATGAAATCGGAATCTTGAGGTCTTTGGAAAGTACGGCCGAGTACCTGTCGTTCCTCGCGGCATCGGCGATTTCATTGCTGGTGTTCTCCGTCGGGGCGGCATGGAAGGAAGGTAAAAATCCCAAGAGCACGGTAGGAGGGTTTTTGAGGACCTATGTTCTCAACCTCGTCAAGGGAGAGGTGTACACACTTCCCAGCGTGGCCTTTTTGTCCTCATGACCGCCGTCCTGGCGGCGTGGCTTCCCGACAGCTTTGAGAACGGGAACTTTGTCCTGGCCACGGGGGCAATCTTTTACCTGGCCGCCCTGGTGTTTGGTCTTTACTGGGTACACGAAAGGCCCAGAGAAAGCAGGGAGCTGGTGCCGACCAGGTATCTGGCCACTGCCCTGAGCAGGCTCTCAAGCTGGAGCGCAAAGGAGCTCTGGAGAAAGGACTGCGAGAGCATAATCGAAAACGACGGGAGCATGAACATTCTACCTCTCGCGGTGGCAATAGCGTTTCACATCGAGAAGCTGGAGAGGGTTTATATATTCAGCTCAAGGCAGAACGAGGAGAAACCAATCAAAACAATAATCAGGAACGGGAAGCCGACGGTAAACGAGGAGGAGAAAACTTTCCTCGAAAATCCGCCGGGGGGGCTGAGAGCTTTCCTTAAGGGCCTCAATCCATTCCAGAGGAAGATGGCCGTGTTCTTCGCCAAGCTCTCGCGGTGCCTTTCAGAACGTGTGAAGTTCAGGATACACTGGAGACGCGAGAAGGACAAATTCTCGGGACAAACTACTGTGGTCGGTAACGGAAAGAGAACCATTGACGTAGTTTTCGTGCCGAACGTTCCATACGAAAACATAAAGGAGGCCAGGGAGATAATATCGAACACGATGAGAAACATTCGGGGTGATGAGTGGCCGCTCGTAACGTACGACCTCACCATGGGAACCGCCACGATGAGCGTTGCCCTCGCCCTTGAGGCCGTTAAGGAGAAGGCCCAGGCGGAGTACCTGAGACAGGACGAAACGGACGGGACAAACAAGAAATATAAGAACGTCCTGACCAGGGTTGACGTGGACCCGCTCTCTCTTCTGGACATAGACGAGGTCATAAGGAGGAGAATGGAGATGAGATGAACCCCTCCTTTTTTCTTTCAGCGGAAACCCGTACCGCAAGAAATGGGCCGCTCTTTTCCGGCCCGAAAAACGTAAGTCCCATCTTCCATGTTCAGCGTGAAAAACTGACGCTGACTGCCAGAGACGGGTACAAAAACCGGAAATCAACACCCGCAACGGAGTGAACATGCGAACACCGCTGAAATGGACGGTGGTTTTTCTTTCCAGAGGGAAATTTCAGGAGAAATCCAAATATCGTAAGCCCGTCTCCCGTTGCGCTGGTGAGGATTGTTGCGCCAAGCAGGAGCGCGCTCATGAACTTCCCGCAGGGGGTTACGTCCACGACGACCTCGTGCCCCTCGGCCTTGAAGGAGCCGACCCTATCCCCGAACTCGACCGGGTTATCACTATCGGACTTCATTCCCTCCCCGCGTGGACTTTTTATGCTTGTTCCGTAAGCCTTGGAAAGCTTTCTAATTAGCTTTTTAACGGTTCGAGCTGTTCCCCAACGTCGTCGTTCCAGAGGAACTGACCTCTTCCCCGCCCTAAAGGGCGAGGCTCTCAACAATAAAGGGTAGTCGCTGGGGATTCATTGACACCGATAAAGTTTCCAAACAACAATGTTCTGCGTAAACCATATCCCCGGAAGCTCTCCGGGGCAAAAGGGAATATGTAGCGGTTCCTTATAAACTTTGCTCTCATCTGAAGGCTTTTCGTCCCTCTGCCCTTTTAGCTCGCCAAAACGCATCGAAAGAATCTCCCGGGGAGTTTAACCCGAGGAGAGCCTTTCTTCCGCGGAAATTCTCCTTCGATGGTTTCAAACCCCGCAACGGAGGCCGCTTTGAGGTTTTAATACTTCCAAACATCAAGCGCTTTACCACCAATTAAAGTCCAGATGGTCGTGGCTTTAAACGGCTAAAGACGGCTCGAATTGGTGGACTCATAATCGGGATTCTGTGAGAGTCCTCAAAATGCCTTTAGGGACAACCACAGGGCCTCAAAATTCAAAAACCTTGGAACGTTCTTTTTCAACCGGATACGGTTCTTTTAGGGATTTTTGGACGGTTCAAAGGGTTAAAATGCCCCCGTTTTCAGGAGCAAATTTTTCAGACTTCCAGACATTGAGCGCCTTACTTCCACAAAAAGTTTGCCGTTGGGGCCCCCGGTTTTTGCAGATAAACGCAAAAAGGGGAGAATGAGACTGGGGAATCATTCAAAGCGCCCGTATCCCAGGGAGGTCTTGGCACCAACGCCGTGGTGCCTTAGGGCCAGCCTCAGGAGGTTCCAGGCTATTTCCTTCATCTCCCCCGCGACGGCGAAGTGGAATGGCGTTTCTGCCCTCACCGTCAGGAAAATCACGGGGACTGGACTGTGCCAGTCACCCGGGGCCCTGTCCCCCTGGTAGTAGGGACCGTAGTGGGGGTTCATTATGTCCCAGTCGAAGATGGGCCAGTCGCCGTTCCCCTCAGGCGGCTCCGGAAAAGCGTCGAGGAATATTGCACCTCCCCTCTCTTTAATCGTTCCGAAGAGCTCGATGAGCTTTTCTGCTACCTCCCTTGGGTTACCATCCGTTCCGAAAACATCGAGGAACTCTTCAAGCTCCCTTGATGGGGCCACCTCCAGCGTCTCGGGAAACTTTTTGAAGTTTCCCTCCGCGAGGAGCCTCTGAACCTGACCCGCTCGCCGGTAGAAGTCTCCATCGAATCCCTCAGTACCCTCAAGCATTTCTGCCATCATCTCCACCGCCCACGTCCTCGTTACGCCCTTCAGCGCCGAGCCCGGGATGTACGGAACCCCGTAGTTCCTGAGCAGTCTTATGCTAGTCTCGTAAACGCTCTCGTCACCGAGGCCAACGACGAGCCTTGACTTTAATGTGAACCTACCGGTCTTTGCTCCGACGCTCGTCAATAATTCCTGATAACGGGTGAAGTACCCCCGGTAAAGTCTCACTGCCGTTGACGGCACCCGGATTTCCCCGAGGAGCATCTTGAGTACGTTCCCGCTCACCTTTAACCTACCCGGGTTGCAGGTCCCCACGTCCCCCTTCTCGCTCGAAAAGGGCGCGAACTTGTCGAGGAGTAGCGAGATGTTCTGTACTTTCTCAAAGTTCACAGGCTCCGCTGTTGGATTGGAGACCCCCAGGGCGTCCTGTGTGTCCCTTGGAACGTAGTAACACGCTCTTCTCGTGTTTTTCTTCCACCCTTTGGGTCCCCTGCTTTCCCTTCTCCCTCCGAAGTTGCGCCCTCCACCGCGGCGGTCCTTTCTCATACTCAATCACCGCTCGTCTCGTCTTCCTTTAGCATCGCGTCGGCGAAGCGCCTGAGCCAGTTTAGGAGGGCTATCGTCTCCTCCGTCAGGAGGATTGCCTCAAGGGCGTTTTTCTCGGCGTAGGTTTTCAGCGGGTCGTTTCCATCGGTCAAACCCATCTCGCTGAGCCACTCGGCTATGTGCTTGTAGAGGTAGGAGTAGGCCAGCCTGTCGGCTGAGAATTCTCCACTGGCCTCCATCTTTTTCTTAATCTCGTCGGGCAACCTCGTAAACGGCACGCGCCCGTTCGCGGGTTCCTCCTCGCCCGGCCCGGTTATCTCGGCCTCTGCCTTTATCTTGGACTGGTAAAAAGCGAGCGCCTGCCCCAGGCCGTTGGTGAGGATTAAGACCGGCGCGCTCTTGACGTAGGAGCGGTATTTACTCCCAACCTCGGGGCCTTTCTCATTACCTTTACTGTCTTTTATTGAGAGCGTTGCGACCTCAAGGACCCTCTCGTAGGCGAACCTCGCGCGCCTCTGCTCCATCGTCACGACGTCCATGCCCTCACCTCCTGACGACTACCCTGACGAAGCCCTTCCCAACGGTCTCGTCGCCACCGATTTGGAGGTACTTCACCGAAGTCAGGAAGTTTCCAAGCTTGTCCTTTACCTCACTGGCCGTCCTCAGGCCCCCGACCCCGGTAACCCTCGGGTTTCCAGCGGCTATCACCGCGTAGAGGAGAGTGTCTCTGGGAAGGAACTCCTCATACCAGAGGCCACCCCGGCGAACGGTTCCCGTGGACTGGTCTATCGCAACCCTCGCCACAATCTCGGTGGCGAGCTTCACAAATGCCGTGAAAACGTCGTCGTGAACGATGACGAGGCGCTCCTCAAGGTCGATGCCCTCAGGGAGGAGCTTTTTGAGCTCGCTGGCGATTGCAGTGAGGTCTTGTCCCTTGGCCTCCAGCGCAACCTCCTCGAGAACGACCTTTCCGCTCAGCTCCACGGCCGAGTTTTCGGAAACTATGGCCTCGTTTTCCTTTGGCTCAGGGACGCTGAAGTTGACCTCCTTGCCAGCCAGCTCCATATCCTCTTTGAAGCGCTTGAGCACGAGCGGGCACGTGACGTAGGCGAAGACGCCCTTCGCGCTCCTCACCGGGAAGAGGAGAACCTTGGCGTCGCCAACGGCTATCGCTCCCGCGTGCTCGTGGGCCTTCTCCCCAGGCTCGGGGCCGAAGATTGCCTTGATTACTTCCTCCAGTTCGCCGGTCTCTTTGAAGGCGCTCCTCAATACTCCCTTCAGGCTCTGGCCCCATATCACGGGAAAGCCCGTGTGGCGCTCCCTCTGAATCGGCAGGTCTATGACGCTGACCTCCGCTCCACTCCCGGCGTGGACGGGGGTAACGGCGTATATCCCGAGAACCAACCTTTCTGAATACATCAGCAAACCACCCCCTGGTTTCTATACGTGAGGGCATCAACGCAGAGTTGAGACGCGAGTCCTTTATCCCTGTACGAGAACACGAAAACCTTCTCGGCCCTTCCACCCTTAACCCTGATGGTATCCTCAAGCTTTACGGAGACGGTGTTAAACTCGAAACCGGAGTGAGCTATGAAGTTGCGAACCTTGATGTTTCTGTTTACTGAGTTTCCACCAGAAGTGAAGTTCTGATTTCTCACCCTGTAAAGCTCGCCGAGTACGATTCCTTTCTTCCCCACCAGACTCTTTGGAATCCTTCCCCTCTTCTTGCCCAGCTCAGCTATTGCCCATCCCTGAAGGTTTTTCAGCTCGCACAGCTGGTCTTCCACGACAATCCCTATCCTCGGCATCTTCGCGAATAACTTCGAACTTATGTCAAACAGCTCGTCAAGGGTGACCTCTTTCTTTGGATACCCATTGAAAACCGTCCCAAAGACCCTCAGCATGTAGTAGAGCTTCACAGCCGTTCTGAAGTCCCTGCTTAGGGCTTTTCTGCGGAAGATGTGGGCCTTTCTTTCTCCTGCAGGGTCGGGCTTTATGCACACCTCGATGGCGTCAAGGAAGTCCTGATATCCTTTTTCCACGTACGCCCCAACGTCCTTCGTGGAGGGGTAGAACGTCGCAAAGGCCAGGGGGAAGCCGTTAGTCACGGAGCTTATGAAGGCGCTCCACTCCGGCCTATCTGAGACGGTCGAGTACAGCGGTCTGGGCCTCAGCTCCAGTGCCTCCACGAGCTTCATGTTGAGGACGGAGAGCTCTTTAATCTTCTCCTTCCACTCCCGTTGACCCTGGGGGAACGGCTCCGAGTTCACCACGTACAGCCTCGCGGTGTAGAGGTACGCCAGTACGCCTAGCAGGGCCTTGAGTGCCCTGTATGTCAGCACGGGCATGAAGTTTACGCCGTGGGTGAGGTCAAGGATTACCTCTGTGTCCCCTACGGGAAGCCTTTCGGCGAGAACCTTCAGGACGACGGAATAAAAGTCCAGGACGTCCCCCTCAACGCTGACGTTGTCGAACTCCCCGACACCGGGCAGAACCACTACCTCCACGTCATCGAGCAGGGCGCGGTCTTCTTCATCGAGGTGGGGCTTTATCCTGTTCTCTATGAACCACTTAACCCGCTCCTGAACGTCCTCAACGACCCCTTCGTAGGAGCCAACCTCCTTGGGCTTCACGTCGTTTCTCAGGGTGAGGTTGGTGAGGGTGTCGAGGACGAGCACGATGGCCCTATGGGGTCGCAGGGCCTTCATCAGGACGGGCAAAGTGCTGACGTTCTTCAGCTCGACGCTCCGGCAGTCCTTAATCCCGAGTGATTCGCAGTCAAGCCTATACCATATGGGTTCCCACTGGAAGGGGTTCCCCCATGTGGCGATTAAGACCCTCTTCATCCCAGCACCCCCGTGAAGGCCAAGCCGTAACCGGCCCATGTCATCTCCCCAACGGACATCTTCCCGGGGAGTGAGAGGCTCTCCTTGACCCTGAACCAGAACACAGTTCCAGCGGGAAGGGCGTATTTCAGGGGCTTGGGCTTCCTCTCGACCATGTCCCAGCCCGTAACCTTGAGCCTCCTGCCAGTGAAGAGCTTGAGGAACTCCACGTTTCCGAGCTTTTTAATAAGGGTCGTCTTGATGTCCTCGAACTTCCCAACGACCGGCGTCGCGAGGTAAACCCTGACGGTTCCGCCGGCTGGGACTTCAAGCGCTTCTGGGATGGGGAGCTCACCATCTTTGAACTCAAAGCGGGCGAAGCGAGATTCACCGCCAAGCTTTAGGACGCCCTCCTCCCCAAGAACCGCTTTCAGCTTCTCCTCATCGGACTCGGATAAGTACACAGCTATGCGAACCCCCTTGTCAGATTTTTCATCGAGCCTTAGGAACTCAGTCCTGTAGAACATTCCCACAACTGTTGTTTTAAGCCCGTTGAGTGCTATACCAACGCGCTCTTCCTTCAGGTAGGGTCTGAGGAGGTCAAGGTCCTCCAGCGCGGGCTCTCCCCTTAGGTAGCCCATGAGGAATTCCTTCCCGACGAAGCCTTCAAGCGGGGAGAAGCGGAGGGTTCTCTTCCCCTGGACAGAGGCGTGAACTGCGGGTTCCTCTTTTTTAAGGGGCCAGTAAGGCTTGAGCTCACCTATGCCGAGTTCGGTCTCAACGATGTCCATAGGCATTTTGAAGAGGGGGGAGGAGCCATCGTGGAAGAAAACTCCCTCTATCGAGAAGCCTGGCCTCCACTCACCGTTGGAGGGCTTTTTCTTGACTCCATTCCCGACCTCCAGGTTGAGAAGGTCGTATGCTCTCCTCGCGAAGAGGGCACCCATAATCGCCCCGGCCAGGGTGTGGGGGAGCGGCTCAACGCTCCTCCCGACGTGGGCCTGACCGGCCGTGAAGTCCCTGCTCTCCCTGAAAAAAAGGACGTCGTGCGGGCGGATTTCAATCATGCCCCCACCCCCGCTTCGAGGAGTATCTTGAGGAGCGTCGCAGCGCCGTGAACCTGTTTTTTGAAGACAACCCCTGCCAGTTCACTACTGAGACGTTTTGAGAGCTCATCAAACCACGCCTCCCCATGGGGCTCTTCCCCATCAATCAGTTCCTCTGCAAGGGCCTTAATATCCTCCCACCTGAACCTCCCGGGTTTCTCCGGGTCGCTGACGATTACCTCCTTTATCTCCTCATTGAACTCTTCCAGCCGGGACTCGTCGGGGCCGTTTTCCATCCCCCTCAGGTCTTCCTTCGTTAGGAAGGCCCTCACGTTCCTAACCAACCACAGGAAGTTTGCGAGGGCCTCAATGAGCCCCTCCCTCTCTTTCTTCTTGTCGTAGTTGGAGTGCCGGAGGAACTCGTACTTCAGAAGGTTCAGCACGGCCCGGGGTTCGTTGGGCCACGTGACGGTGTCGAGCTCGTAAATCAGCTTCCTGCTGATTTTTTCCCTCTTAAACTCGCGGAGGAGTGAGGAGTAATACCCTCCTTTGAAGAGCTCCCAGTTAACGGCCACGCGGTAAAAGGCGCCACTGTGCTTCCTGTAACCAATGGCAAGGCCGTTCCTCCCGCTCTCCTTTGCAAGGTGCTCTAAGCCGTTAACGCCGGGAACGGCAGTGTATAAAGGCTCTTTGTAGTAGGTTATAAGAATTCCTCCACTCATACTCCTCGTCTCGCCCTGTAACGGTTCGTAACCGACCCAATCCTCGGTAAACTCGCCCTGAACCTCATAAGCCAGCCCAAAGGCCTCGTCCGTCGAGCTAAGCGCCAGGACATCGTCTCCACCGGCGTAGAGGAGCTCGGCATCGTGGGTTTCCGAGACGGCGGAGACATGCTTGACGGCAAACTCGCTCAGAGAGCGCGTTATGGTCGTATGGATAACGGGAGTTGCCGGCCTGTTCGCCCCAATCGTTGACTCCCGGGCAAAATACTCCCCAACGTCCTTCACGGCCTTCGAACCGCTCAGAACCTTGCCCATGTTGTCACCATCCATCTTGAGGATTGCGTAGTACTTGGGCGGTTCGCCGATGAAGGTGACGAGTTCCTTCAGGGCCCGGGCGATTGCCGAGACGTCTATATCTTTGAGTTTGTCCACGTTAACGCCGTAAACCTTCGCGAGGGCTTCCTTGTCCGTCAGGCTTTCGACGTAGAAGACCTCAGCGTTGGGAGCCAGCCTCTCGAAAAGTAGCCTCAATGCCTCGGAGAGCTCCCGCAGTTTGTCCGTGAACTCCTTCGCCTTGTCCCCGGTGAACGTTGGCTTTCGGAACTCGTCGCGCCACTCGGGGAAGACATCGAGGGCCAGGTACAGAAAGACATCGTACCACGTAACGGGCTTTTCATTGGCCTTGAGTTCCCCGTTCTCGAAGCGTTTCAGTGCCTCGGCGGTGGGTCTCCTCAGCGCCACCTCACTCACCGAGCGGAAGCGCTTGAGCTCTTTCTTCTTGCCTTCGGCCATCGCTTTTATCTCACTCGCGTCCTTCCCCACCATTGGGTAGTTCTTAACCCAGAGAACGTAGAACCTCGGGTAGAAGCGCTTCGTCAGGCAGAGGGGACATAGGCGCTCCTTCTCCTTAATGTCGTAGATTTTCCTCGCCCACAGCCTTTCCCTGAGGTCGTTCCATTTCTCCGTTACATGCTTGTATTTTACATATTCAACCCTGCCATCTTTTTCATATTTATCATTACCCCCAATCGCGAGGTTCTCGCCGCAGAGAGTGCAGCGGAAGCCGCCAGGCTGTTCGGACCTGTCGTGTCTGACCGATGAGAAGTCGGTATACTGGTCGAGGAGGGTGAAGAGTTCTGGGTAGTGGTGAACCTCGCTCTCGAAGTTGTCTGGGAGCGTCTCCAGATAGGCCTTTAGGGACTCCTCGATGATGCCGTCCAGCTTCGTCAGCGGAACGGTTTCGACCGTTATCGAGAAATACTTCCTCACCGTCAGGTCGTATACGTCCTTCTTTTCGAAGAACTCGCCCATCCCGTAGAATTCCCAGGCCGCGCGGAAGAGCTTCTCAAGGAAACCCCTGATGGAGTCTTCTATCTTCTCCCCAAGGGATTCGACGTCCTCATCGGCCGGAACGATGGCTAAAACTTTGTTGGGCATGTTGGCAATCTGGAGCTCTCTTTCGTCGAGTTCTTTGCCGAGCTCGTGCTCGAAGAAGGGCTGGTCGCGCAGGTGGGGTATGACGAGCGCGTGCGGTCCGAAGGAGCGCCACAGCTCCGAGATGGCCAGATACGTGAGGAGGCTGAGGATATGACTCCCGGCCCACAGGTCCCTCTCGGTTCTGGCGTTGGCTATGAACCCCTGAACCGGCGAGAGCTTGAAGCGGAGAAGCCTGGCGTTCCCGTCCCTGAGCCGGGCGTAGACGTCGAGCCTGCTCAACCAGTCGTGGTCCGGAACGTAAGGGTCGGCCGGGAAGTGAACCAGTTCCCCTGCGATATCCCTGGCGTTTTCAAACCCCTCTCCTTCAAGGGCTTTTTGGTATTCCTCCTCCAGTTTCTCCGGCAGGTCGTTCCAGAGCCTTGCGAACTTCTCCATGGAATCGGCGCTTTCTATTTTCCTTGCGATGCTCTCTTCAGCTTTTCTCAGGGTTTCAATGAAATGCCTCCTTTCCTCCTCGGAGGCATTGAACCAGAAATTACTGAGTTTTTCGAGGGGCTTTTCAACGGCGCTTATCGGGTGCTTGAGGACGAACTTTTCAAGCCCCGGCCTCTCCGTTACGGGGTAGCTTGACAGATGCCTCCACTTTTCAGGGAGCTCGTACTCCCCGAGCAGGGACGCGAGAATCCTTGACGGAGCCACTTCAAGGAGGGCCTGAGCGTAGGAGTTCCACAGAATCATCAGAGCTCCACCTCCCGACCTGGGAATTCGTTAAAGAAGCGCTCAACGTCGCGGTAACCAGGCTGAGGAATTCCTCTGGCCCGTATATCCCTTTTGATTCTGACCTTCAGATTCTCTCCCTCTGGTAGGAACCTGTGCTTCAAGTAGACAACCATCGGGCGGTGCTTTCCGTCAGAACCTCTCACGACCTTGAACCTGATGGGGGACGCTCTCCTTTCGTGAACCTCCCCTTCTATCATAAGCCCCTTCACGCCCAGGGAAAAGAAATTGTACTGGTGGGGGAGGCCAAAGGCCGAGTAAGGGAGTTCGACATCTGAACTGCCCCGGTAAGCCCTTTTAACGTCGTCATACTGCTCGGTGACCCAATAGGAGATTAATTTGCCTTTTACAAACCTCTCATGCTTCGGCCCACTGTGTCGGAACTTGTGGAACTTCCTGTCTATGTCTGAGAGGACGCTAAACCTACCGTAAGGGGTAGTGTATAACATCGAGCCGAGTTTCACCCTAAAGAACTTCGGGTGGAGTGCCGGGAACTCTGGAAGCTCAACGTTAGGTGTTCTGTTAAGGCCATATCCGAGGTAACCACCAATGACATCAAGGGCAGACTTGTAAACGTTCTGGAGGTACGATGAAGTTACGTACTCTCCGAGGAGCTGGATGCTCCCCATTCCACGGGTCGTTCTGGCCCCCAGACCGCCGAAGGCAAAGGCAACCTCCGAAACTTCCCTCGCTATTTCAAGGTATCTACGTTCGTGGGAGAGAAGTTCAACTTTGGCTGTTCCGACGAGCCCTTTCCCAGAGAGGCCGAAGCTTAAATACCTTGCTCCAAGTTCCCTAACGTCAACCTTCTTCTCCTCCCTGAAGGAGACCCTGACCAAAACCTTGGACTTTCTACCGGTGCTCCCGAAGAGTTCAGATTCCCTGTCTTTTATCATGGAGATAGCTTCGTTCTCATCAACGTTGCCCAAGAGAACAGCGTGTGCGAGGGCCCTGAACCACCATCTCAGGACACCCTTGACGCTTGCGGAGCGGAATTCGGCTTTTCCTTGGTCGGCACCCCTCATGAAGAGGGGGGTAACGGTCTCCAGCTCAAACACGGCCTCGTACATCTCAACACCTCACAGGACGTTTTCAAACCTGTCGGGAGGAGCACCGATATGGAAGCTGTGTACGACCTTATCACTGGGCAGTGAGTAAAAGACGACCGAGTCCTCGGACTCGTCTATTATTGAATCCAACCTCCTCAGAAGCTCCCCAAGCTCCTCGTCGGCCAGGTAACCCTCGAAGACGCTCCTCTGGCGCCACTGAAGATAACGCCTAAGGAGCCTGTGCACCTTGACGACCCTTTTTTCGTTCACGTCGTAAACAAGGATATAATACCTCATTTCCACCACGGCCTGAAGGCCCGGTATTTCGACCTCCCAAGGAGGTGCCTCTTAAGACGCCTCGCCTCGTAGTCCATCATAAAACGGTAGCTCATGCTCCTCTTCCAGGAGCTTCCGCTTTCCCTCCCTCGACAGGTACACGGCTTTCCCCTTTTTCGTGAAGTCGGACTTCTTCATCTTCTTTTCAGTGACCAGGGCCTTGACAGTCGTGAAGACGTAGAGGGGCTTGAAAACGTCAGCAAGGTCAAGTGGGAGGGAGTGCCTCCTTTCGCTGACCGAGTGGAGGTAGCCTATGGAAGGGTCCAGGCCGGCCTTTACGGCCGATGAGAAGGCCAGGCCATAGACGACCGCGTTGGCGTAGCTTATCATCGCGTTTACCTCGTCCTCCGGAGGTCTTCTAGTCCGCTTGAAGTCCTCGACGCCAATCGCCTCCCCGAAGTAGCGGTAGAAGTGCGTCCACAGCTCGGCCTCCCTGCCCATAAGTTCCTCAACGCTCCCCCCTGAAACCTCGACGGAGTTGAGCTTAACGGGGTTAACGCCCCACCTTGAGAGGACGAATGCCATCGTGTTCTGCATGCCCTTTACGATTTCCTCCGCTATGTAGAGCCTCTTCTCACCGTCGAGGTAGTGCTCAGCCTGGGCGAGGTGGAGCTTTCCCCTCGGCGAGGCGTCGTTTACGAATGACCCCTTGTAGTCGCTCTTTGTGGTGTAGAAGTGAACAGGAACCCCGGCCTCGCTCAGGATGTCAATGGCACCGCTCGTGAGGGAGACCCTTGCGAGGCAGTGTATCTCGTTGATCTGCCCCAGCGGAAGAACCCTCTTTACTAGTTCACCGGAGAAGACAAGGGCGTTGTTTTCTCTTCTTAGTTCACCATGCTGGGTTATAAAGAGCGGGTACTTCATGTGCCGAAGCACCAGAACCATTTTGGTCAGTTTGAATATATAAACTTTTCCACGTTTGGAGGCTGTACAGTTTACCCACTATTGGGAACTTGGCTGGACAACAATGCTCCGGGCAAACTTGACATTTGGTCTGACTGCAAACCCCGGTTTCCAAACAACAATGTTCTGTGTAAACCATACCTTCAATTGCCCTATTTGTCCAGAATAAATACGTAAGGACTCCTTAAAAACTTTGCTCTCACGAGAGGGCTTTTCGGTTCTCCACCTTTGTTTTAGTTTGCTGTCCACGTTCAAGACTGCTTTCCATGAAAAACAGGTGTTAAGCACTTTTGCGGGTTATAACAGTACCACGCTGTCCCCCAATCGGGTCTTGAAGGTTTCTTACAGGTTTTAACATCATCTTAGGTTGGGCGCTTTACCACGATTCAAAGTCTGGAAGTAAAAGGCCTTTTGGGGCAAAACAACGCTTTGCTGTGGATATCCCTAATCGGGATCTCCTAAAACTCGTCCAAAACTCCTGAAGAGCCACGAAAATCTTTAAAAATCTGAAAACCTACAAAACACGTTTATTCGCAAATTGCGGGCTTTCAATGGAGTAAAATCCAAATTTTGCCCATCAGACATCTTTTTGAATTCCAACAAATTTTTTAAACTGCTCGACGTTGAGCGCTTTACTTTCAGTAAAAGTCAAGCCAGTAAAGACTCTAACGGTTTAAATTGGCGTAATGAGAGCGTATCCCCAATCGGGATCGCCTTAGATTTCTTTTCTCTCATCATCGTAATCCACAGCCAAAAGGCTTATTAATTTGACTTCACTCCACTATGTGTATGCGGCTCATGCTGACCTTCCGTCCGACGGGGGACGCTCCGAGGGATTCCGTGACGAAGCACACCGTCCAGGGCCTCATATACTCCCACCTCTGGGGCACCGAGTACTGGAAGAGGCACGATGAAGCGCGGTTCAAGTTCTTCACGTTCTCGGACATCTTCCCGCCGGGCGACTTCAGGGCGGGTGAGGAAAAGTCGGTTCTCATCAGCTCCCCGGACGGGAACTTCATCGAAGTCCTCCACGATAGGCTCAGCGGGAAGGAAAGCCTCTACCTCGGCGGGCTCAAGGTCGAGCTTGTGAGAATAAAAAAGTTCTCCCTCAGGCCCAGGGGAAACTTCGTAACGGGTTCTCCCGTCGTCGTCCGCTCGATGAACCCCGATGTCAGGGGCTTCTTCACGTTCTACCACGAGAAGAGCCCCGACTACTTCATATCCCGCATCACGGAGAACGCCCTCAAGAAATACCGCGTCTTTACCGGCGAGGAGTTCGAGCTGGACGGGCCTATCTTCGACAGAATGGTTCCAAGGGTTCGAAAGAACGGGAGGGTGGACGTTTACACCCGTGTTAGGATGCACGGCGCGAGCTTTCTAATCCCCGGAAGCGCGTGGAGACTGCTCCAGAAGAGGATTACTCCAGACAACCGCGACTTCTACGCGTTCTTAATGGACGCCGGCCTTGGCGAGCTCAACTCCCTCGGCTTCGGCTTCTTAACCCCCTAAAGGAGGTGCCGAAATGGTCTCAAAAAGGCTCAAGAACGCAGTAGGGTTCGTGCTCCTTGGCACGGCGAGCCTGACCTTTCTCGAGTGGGCGGACCAGTTTAACGACTTCACATTTGCACTCGCGATAGCTTACGTCCTTCTCGCCTTTGCATGGATGGACTTCGCAAAGCTCGTCATCTACGTTTTCCTCGCCTTCGGCGCTATAGCGGGCTTTTTCCTAGGCAACCTAAAAGCCCTCTTTTACGCCACCCCCGTCGGACTCGCGTACCTCCTCTTTGGGGTTCTCATGGACTCCAACCGCGAGAAGCTCGCCACGGCCGTCTTCGTCCTCTCAATACCCCTCCTCATAATCAACTCCAAGTTCTTCCCGCAGGCCAGCATCGTTTCCTGGGGGTTGATAGGTCTCATGGCAGGTGTAATAGAGAATGCGGTCATCGAGGAGATGGCCGAGGGGGACGTCTTCATAATCTCGCTCTACTTCATGGCACTTGGCCCCTTCGCCTTCATCCCGCTGGCGTTCCAGTTCATAACGGGCCTGAGCTTCTATGAGAGGGACAGGGGCTACCCCGTTGGGCCCGCGATGTTCATCATCGCCGTCCCGGTTTTCATGCTCATATACCATCTCCTTTCGAACAACGCCCTCCCCGAGTGGCTCTTCTATGGCTACTACCACGGGGTCACCAACGAGAGGCTGGCAATCCTAGGCGCTCTGGGCGGGACTTTTGGGATCCCATACCTCATGGCGGATTACAGCAAGCACTCCTCTCCCAGCGGAGAGCCCGATGATTTCAAGATAACCCTTGCCGGCGGAACGATGGGAGCGGTTGCGGGTTTAATAGCCGGGCTTCTGGCACTCGTAGCCGTCGCGGCTATCGGGGTGTACCTCGATGACATGGGCTACCACAACATCTCAACCATCGTTGTCCTTTTGGCGCTGGTTGCCGCGTTCTTTGCAGGGATGGCAGCGTTCGCGTTCACATCTCAGCTCCACTACGAGGGCAAGAGCTCGGTGGACTGGCACCTCTGGTTCTGGGGAATCTCAATAGTCGCAATAGTACTCTCACTCTACCTGCTCCCCAAGGCATGGAAGGCTTTCCCCGAGGCCCACCATCTGGCCCTTTTCACCGGCTTGCTCGCCCTTGTTATGTTCTATCTCTCCATAGAGAAGGCGGGCGGGCCTTACTCCCTCGTGGACAGGCTCTGGCAGGCAACTTTGTATTCCTCTGCCTTCTTGGCTGGAGTGTGGGCGGGCCTTGGGGCGATATGGATACTCCACTAGCAATAAATAACGCTCCCCTTGGTTTTGTTTTCAACTTTTAAGACTCTAAACGTGTTAATCCCGTCATTCAGGCCCGAAAAATTTATAAACTCCAGACCCTTCTGTTCCAAATTGGATTGCTTCACTCTTCTGCGCGGTGGTTGTGGTGTATGCAGTGGATTTTGATTACTACGTCCTTGAGTTAGAAGGCGTGGACGGGCCCATCAGGATTGAAGTCGAGTTCGGCCCCAGAAGCTTCGAGTTCGTCATCGCCGAAGGCTACGACCGCTACCACTACAAACCCATCGACCTGACCCCCGAGAACGTCTTCCTCTTCACCTACCTCCTCTCCAAGTACATCGAGCGGGCCCTCAGCGAGGAAGAGATAAGGGCCCTGCTCCGGTAATCTTTCTTTTTTGCCCCATTTGGGGCGCGCATAGGAGGTGATGTTGTGAAGGCCTGCAAGCGTTATGAAGTCCGGTTGAGGAGCACTTACGAGACGATTTCCGGGAGCATCGCGAGGACGACGGTTGAACAGACCCTCACGCTTCTCGAAGACCACGCCCGCTTCAACGGGCCGCTTGATGTGCTCCTTCCCTACACTGAAAAGAACGGGCGCGAGCTCCTTGAGTTCATCAAAGTTCTCGTTGAGAAGGCGAAGCTCTACGCGGAGGCCGAGCGCCTCCGCTAACCTTTCATTTTTTGCTCCGTGAGTTTGCATTGGGTTCACTACAGGGCCAACATTTGCCAGCATCCTTATCCAAACGCTTTTTAGTCCCTTCCTCCAAGCCACCAATATGTCCCTTTTCGAGACGCTGAAGCCATTGAAGTCAGAGATAGCGAGAGTCCACGTTTTCCCGCCGAGAGATGGTGAGTTCGGCGAGTTCCACTTCAAAAACCCCGAAGTAAACGCCCTCCTTAAAGAGCTCGGCTTCTCCCTCTACCGCCACCAGGCTGAGGCCCTTGAGAAACTCTACTCCGGCAAAAACATCGTTGTAACCACCCCAACCGCGAGCGGAAAGAGCGAGATATTCCGGCTGGCTATATTCGACTCCTACCTCTCCGATCCGCGAGCGACCTACCTGCTAATCTATCCCACCCGCGCGCTCATCAACAACCAGTTTGAGAAGTTCTCGCTCCAGAACCTCACCTTCTACCGCCTCACGGGAAAGCACGTGAGCGCGAGAATCCTAACTGGAGATGTCCCCTGGCGCGAGAGGCGTGAGATGCTCCGCGAGAGGCCGAACGTGATATTCACGACTCCCGACATGCTCCACTACAACATCCTGAGGAAGTGGAGGGATTACGAGTGGCTCCTGCGGAACCTCCGCTACCTCGTCGTTGATGAGCTCCACGTTTACCGCGGCGTCTTCGGGAGCAACGCGGCGTGGCTCTTCAGGCGGCTGGGTTTCAGGCTTAAGCGCCTCGGCGCGAGGCCGCAGATTATAGCCCTTTCCGCGACGCTGAGGAACCCAGAGGAGTTCGCCGAAAAACTCTTCAGGAGGAAGTTCGAGGCAGTAAGAGAGGCCACCAACCCCTTCCCGAGGAGGTACCTCATCCTCTTCGAGCCGAAGAACCTGGACGAGAGACAGCTCCTCAGGGCGCTGATTGAGAGGCTGGCCGATAGTGGCATAAAGACCCTCGTCTTCTTCGACAGCAGGAAAGGAACCGAAAAGCTTCTCCGCTTCCTCCTCAGCTCGCCGGTCTTCCCTAAGACGAGCACCTACAAAGGGACGCTCCCCAAGAACGTCCGCTGGGAAATAGAGCGGGACTTCAAGGAGGGCAAGCTCCTCGTCCTCCTCACGACCAACGCCCTCGAGCTCGGCATAGACATCGGCGACCTCGACGCCGTTGTGAACTACGGCATCCCGCCTGACGGGCTGTTCTCCCTCATCCAGCGCTTCGGCAGGGCGGGAAGGAAGGCGGACAGGGAGGCCCTCAACGCCATAGTCCTTAGAAAGAACGGCCTCGATTACTACTACCGCGAGCACTTCGACGAGCTAGTCGGGAGGCTTGAGAAGGGGGTAATCGAGTACATGCCGGTCAACGTGGAGAACGAGCGCATAGCAGAGAAGCATCTCCACTACCTCCTAACCGAGCTTGGGATACTTGATTGGGACGAGCTCAATGGGTTCGAGAGAAAAATCGCCGAAAAGCTCGTGATCGAGAGAAAAGCCGACCTGAAGAAAAACCCGCTCACGGGAAGGCTTGAGCTCCGCGTGAGGAAGCCGGCTTTCAGCTACTCCTCCCTGAGGACAGCGAGCGACGAGACGTTCTTCCTCGTCAGGGACGAGCCCTGGATAAGGAGCAAGCTGATGGAGAAGTCCTCGCTGGGCGAGCTTCTCAACTTCATCAACTGGCTCAAGCTAAAAGGCTACATCATCGAGGAGGTTGACGCCGACGAGTACCACCGCTCGCTCCTCCCCGGAATGGCCTACTTCTCCCGCGGGGAGCTCTACATGGCCAGAGATAGGCTCACCATCGGGAAGTTCCACTTCGTCTTCGCGAGGCAACTCAACCGCTTCTGGGACGTTGAGACCTTCGCGGCCAAGAGGGAAGAGGTCGAGATACTCGAAACCGTCGCGAGCAAGGAGCACGCTGGCGTTGAGATCGGCCTCGGCCGCCTAAGGGTCCGGCACATCTACACGGGGTTCGCCGTTAAGGGCAACGATGTGGGCAACTACGTTGACGAGCTCATGAAACTCAAGGAAGCCGGAATTCTGAAGGGAGAAATCTACTCCCCCGTCAGCGGTGAGAGGGTCGAGGCTGACGAGGACTTTTCAATCTTAAACTGGGAGAAGTTCGCGAAGGTCGAGTTTGAAAAACCCCACGTCAGGGAGTTCGAGACTGAGGGGATTTGGCTCGTCTTCCCGGACTGGATACGGGAGGTCACGGGCGAGGAGTTCAGGGAGTTCTTTGCAGTCACAGAAGAGAAGGGCTTTGAGGACGTTGCGTTCACCATCTACAGCAACCTCGACAGGAGGAAGCTCTTCCCACTTTACCTCGGCGCCACGAGCCACGTCATAAGGAAGAGCATCGGCAACGCCCTCCAGAAGCTCGGAATAAGCGATGAGGAGCTGGCCTTCGCGATAAAGAAAATGATAGACAGCAAGGACGGAATAGGCTCGGCGCTCCACGCGATAGAGCACAACCTCATAAAGATAGCCCCCATCTTCACTTACATCGACAGCAGGGAGCTGGGCGGCTACAGCTACGCGAGCTTCCCCTGCTCACCCCACGCCGGAAAACCCCTCGTGTTCATCTACGACGGCAACGAAGGGGGAGCGGGCCTCGCACCGATACTCTACGAGAACATCGAGAAGCTCATGGGGAAGAGCCTTGAGCACCTCCGCTCCTGCCCCTGCAGGGACGGCTGTCCGGTGTGCACGCTCTCTCCAAAGTGCGGCACCTTCAACGAGTTCCTGGATAAGTGGGCCGCGATAAAGGTTTGGGAGAGGGTTTTGGGAAGCAAAGAGGAGGGCATCACTGGAGATTGAAGCTCCTCATCGTCTCCCTGAGGAGCGGGTCTTCAACCCAGTACCTTTTTCCGAGGAACGGACGAACCCGGCCTTTTCCAGGGTTTCAAGGTATTTGTAGACGTGCTGTACCCTTTTGGGAGCGAGGCCAAGGGGCTTGAGTCTCCGATAGACCTCTGCCCCCCTGAGGGCGCTTGGGTAGGCCTCCGCCAGCACTCTAAGAATCCTAATGTAAACCCCGCTGCTGTAAACATTATAGAAAGGCCTCCACGTCCCTGCGCCATTCTTCAAGGGCGTATCTCCGGCTCTCTTCGAGTGCCAGCAGAAGCGCTTCTTCCGGGCTTTTTCCGTCCCGAACAAGGTTGACGACGGTAAGGCCGTAGTGAGAAATAAACCCGGGAACGCCCCCCAGCTCCTCAACGGCCCTTGAGAGCTCAAGTTCGTTTGTGATGCTTATGCCGTAACTCCTGAACCCTTCTTTGAGGTAGCCCCTTCCTCTTCTGTAGTCCACCTTGGGAGCGTGAAGACCTCCGCCGAGCGCATGAAGTTGGGTTTTTCGGCGCCGGGGTTCAGGTACTCGACCAGCATGCCCGGCATCGAGCCCGTGAAAACGAGGGAGATGTTTGGATAGCTGTCCGTTATCTCCTGCAAAAGCCCCCTGAAGTCGAGGTTCTTAAGCCTCGCAAGAACCTGAGCTAATTTATACCCCGTGTAAAGTACATACCGTGTAAATCTATAATGTTGTCCCGCACTGACAATTAAGTTTTTAACCCTGCTTAAGAACCGAGGATGGATATTTTATCCTCTCCTCGCATTGAGAATGCCTCCATATCTATGCCCTTAACGGTGATAGAAATGAACGTTGAGGAGCTTATAGCAATGGGAGAGCTTGAAGCGGCCAGAGAAGTCCTACGCAACATTGATAGAAGGAAGCTCAACAATGGAGAGCTGTCCGATTACACTCGCAACGTCATAAACCTTGGTCTCGCCTTTAGGGAGAACGGTAAGCTTGACGATGGTGTGAATACAATTGTAGCACTCCTTGATGACCTCGAAAGTATCTCCTGGGGTCTCTGGAGGCTTTTCTATGAGTATTTGGAGGAGTGTACACCAGAACGCGCCCGCGAGGTTTGGGAGAGAGTTTATCTTATCCCCGGACCAAGGGAGAAAGCTGAAATCCTGCAAAAGGTGGGATGGTGCTTAGACGATCCCAATGAAAAAAGGAAGGTGCTGGTAGAAGCATTCACGTGGGCCCTTCACGTTAAGGGGCGCTCATGGAGGACATACACGCTTTCGAAAGTTCTGGGTAGGGTGCATGACGTCAACGACTACGATCTAATGCTGGAGCTCTGCCGCAGGATAAAAAGGCAGGAAAGAAGGCTTGTGTTCGAGGACTTTCTCTTCGAGGGGGAGAGTGCGGAGACCTGCGAGGAGTTCGTTGAAGTCCTAAAACGAAGATCTGGGAGTGCTGATGCACTTGAATTGCTCATAGGGGCGTATCTTGAACATGAGGAAGAGTTCCTGCGATCTAGAGGGTTCAATCCAAAACTCTACAAGCTGGTGCCGAGGAAAACCTCCGGTGGAGTCACCTTTCACGCCGTCCTTAGACCCCTTTACCCGTTGGTGATCCTGCACTGGAAGCTCCGCGAACTCCTAAAAATAATGAGGGACTAAAGGCTCCCCTCAAACGAGCTCATAAAGAGCCTCCTCAGCCTTGCTCTCCCCCGTGTCTTTTCTGTCAGGAGCTCCATCAGCCCATCGGCCTCGCCCTTCCTAGTCTCTACGGTGAACGCCACCAGCGCTCCGTAGTCCTCACCAACGACCCGTCCCCCGTAGTTCTCGATTGTCTCCTTGACCGTGTGGAAGAGGTTGTAGGGGAAGGTGACCTCGAAGCGCTCCGTCTCGTAAACCTCAACTACCCCCGCGTTCTCGATTGCAAGGCTTGCCGCGTCACTGTAAGCCTTGACGAGCCCACCGTAGCCGAGCTTTATGCCTCCGAAGTAGCGCGTAACGACAACGACGACGTTGCTCAGCCCCTTGTTCTGTATAACATTGAGTACTGGTTTTCCCGCCGAGCCCTTGGGCTCGCCGTCGTCATCGTAGCGGACGGCAAAGTTCTTCCCGTCGTTGATGAGGTAAGCGGAGACGTTGTGCGTCGCGTCGCTGTGGTGGGCCTTGATTCTCTCGATGAAGGCTTTGGCTTCTTCTTCGGTGTTTGCTGGGGAAGCGTAGCCTATGAACACAGACTTTTTAATGACCAGCTCGGCAGTCCCGATGCCCTTCAGCGTCCTGTAGTCCATACCTCACCCCCTCAGGGTCGCTATCAGCTTTCTCTCGTCGAGGAGCATCTCTATCGCGTCCCTCACGTCGGTAACGACCACGTCGCTCGCGAGGAGGGCATCAACTGCCGCACCTTCCTTTCCAATCACGCAGAACCCTAACTCAGCTCTTTCGAGCATCGCAACGTCGTTGTTCCCGTTGCCTATGGCCACATAGGGGGCGTAGCCTTCGGCTATCTCGGCCTTTTCTGCCCCAGTTGAGACCCGTTCGATCCTAACGGGGAGCCCTTTAAACTCCTCCTCCAGCGTCCCAAAGGTGTCGGCACTAAGAATGACGACCGTGCAGCGGTCAGCAAGCTTCACGAGGAGCTTCTTAACGTCCTCCGGAACTCTCCCCTCAACCCCAAGTGTCCCGTTGAGGTCGAAGAGAACCGCGCCGAACTTAAGTTTTCCGTAGCCAGGTATTTCCACAACTACCACCCGTTTGGGGTTGAGTGTAAAGTTTTTAAAGGATTGGATTCTACACTGAGGCGATACACAACCAGCGAGTTAAAAGCATAACTTTGGGGGATAAGAAATGGAACCACTCGTCTCAAGACTTCGGGACAGAGAAGTCATCGTGAGGCTCAACGCATTCCTCCTCAGCTACCTTGGATGGATGGCGTTCAGCCTTCTGTACATCTACATGGGCAGGAAAAGCGTTGACATTACCCAGGAGTTCTTAAAGCTCCCTCTCACATCGAAGCCCTTTGTCCTCGCGCTTCTGGAGTACACCCGCTCCATCGTTCCCCTTTATCTGATTCTCAAATGGGTCTACTACTTCGGGTTCGCAGGGTCAATAGCGTTCATGGTGTTCTACGTCCTGATATACCTGCGCGACCTGGAGGCTGCAGACAAGCTCCTTGCGAGGTACCTGCTGGCCTACGCTGGGGCCGGAATTGTCTATCTAATCTTCCACATCTACGCACCCCACTACGTTTACCAGATTCAGGGATATCCGGTAAAGGACACCCTCCTGACCAGGCAGGAGTTCGTACTGCCCTCCCTCCACAACACCTTCGCGGCGATACACATCCTCACAGTCTGGAAGTACCGGAAGCGCCTGGGGGGCAAGGCGGTGATAGTGATAAACACCCTGATACCGTTCTCGACGGTCTTCCTAGCCCACCACTGGGTCTACGACGTCCTCACAGGCTTCCTCCTAGCGGGGTTGGTCTCCAGGATAACCGACGACACGAGGCTCAGGATTCCCGAGAGGATACACCGCCTCGAGACGAAATCCCTCAGGGCAATCACGATGCTGAACTTCACCCTCGCCGCGCTGGTGCTCATTGTGGCCCTGTACCCCCAGAAGTGGCTCATGGTGGTCAGGAGTCTCCTCGGCCAGCCCTGAGAAAAGCTTATAAATAACGGGCCTGTTCCTTACAACGGTGCCGGGGTAGCCTAGCTCGGCAGGGCGGGGGACTCGTAATCCCCAGGTCCCGGGTTCAAATCCCGGTCCCGGCTCCACAACTCATATTCCTACAGGTTTCTCAAGACTGACTTGGCAGAAAAGTGAACCGTCACGGGATTCTCTGTGCTCTTAACTCTGCCACATCTCTACGTGCGCTCAAGCAGACAGAAAGTAAAAGGGCAATGGGGCCTCAGAACTTGAAATACACCCTGAGGAAACGAAAAACGTCCCTCGGCCCAAACCGCCCCTCCCGTGAGGGATCGTATATCATGCTCACCGAAACCTCTTTTATCCTCGCGCCCATCTTAGCGGCCTTCAGGAGCATCTCCGTCTCAACCTCATACCCCTCGCTCTCTATCTCCGGGAGGAACTCCCGCCTGTAGGCCCTGAACCCGCTCTGGGTGTCGTAGACGTACTGCCTAAGCTTGAACCTTATGAGCCTCGTCGTTATTATGTTGCTGAGCCTCCTATGGAAAGGCCTCTTGCCGGCCTCCCCGACCCTTCTGGCACCGATTACCAGGTCGGCCTCGCCGGATATTATTGGCTCAACGAGCTTGATTATCTCCTCAGGCTTGTGCTGGCCGTCTGCGTCTATAAAGACAACGACGTCCCCGCTGGAGTGTCGGATTCCTTCACGCATTGCACCGCCCTTGCCGCAGTTCTTCCCAAGCCTGACTGCCTTTATCCGGACGTCTTTCCTGGAAAACTTCTCTGCAACTTCATGAGTCCCGTCGCTTGAGCCATCGTCGACCACCACTACCTCGTCCACGAAGTCGGGAATCCTCTCCAGCACTTTGGGGAGCCTCTCCGCTTCATTGTAGGCCGGGATTATGACGCTGATCCTCTTTCCGCCGAGCATTCACTCACCATCTCCAAGCCTTTCGAGGGCCTTCTGAGCCTTCCTCCTGAAGTCTTCCTTGTCCTGATACTCCCAGTAGTGCTCGGAACTTGGAAATTCTCCAGTCTTGACCTCGCGGTTGTACTGGCCGAGGGCGTCGAGGATTATCTTGCCCAGCTCGGCGTAGCGCTTGGCAAAGGGAGGCGAGCTTTCGTAAATTCCAAGGAGGTCGTGCCAGACCAGAACCTGGCCATCAACGTACGGGCCCGCCCCGATTCCTATCGTCGGTATCGAGACTTCCTCAGTTACGAGCTTTGCGACATCGGCTAGGACGAACTCCAGAACGACCGCGAAGGCTCCGGCCCTCTCCAATGCTTTAGCGTCGCGCAGGATTTCCTCGATTTCCTCCTCGGTCTCGCCCGTGATTCTGTAGCCACCGAGCCTTAGATAGCGCTGGGGGGTTAGTCCAGTGTGCCCCATAACAGGAATTCCCATCCTAACGAGCTTCCTGACGAGCTTCTCGTGGTCTGCTCCACCCTCAATCTTCACCGCGTCCGCTCCTGCTTGAATTAACCTAACGGCGTTCTTAACGCCCTCCTCGACGCTCACCTCGTAGCTCGAAAACGGCATATCCGCTAAAACGAGCGCCCGCCTGACGGCCCTTGCAACGGCCCTCGTGTGGAAGACCATCTGCTCCATCGTCACGTTGAGCGTATTGTTATCGCCGTAAACGACCATTCCGAGGGAATCGCCGACGAAAACGATGTCAATTCCCGCTTTATCTGCCAGGAGCGCTGAAGGGTAATCGTAGGCCGTCACCATCGTGATTTTCTCCTTCCCCTTCATCTCGCGGATTCTCTTCGGCGTTATCTCCCTCATATTCTTCCACCTGTGGAGGGGTTAGCTGGCGGTCTAATTAACGGTTTCGATAGGATTATATACCGACGTAGGTAATTACCTACAGGTGGTGACATGGGGAAAGTCAAAACGAGCGTTTACGTCGACGAGGAGCTGTGGAAGGAATTTAAAGAGCTGGCCCTTCGTGAGGGAAGCGAGGTCAGCAGACTGCTGGAGGAGGCGCTGATGAACTACCTCATAAACGAGGTCTTGAAGGACGTTGATGACTCAGAAGTTCCCCTGTGGTTCGAGCCACTCGACGTTGGTGGCGAGAGCAGTCAAAAGCTCCTGAGGGAGATGAGGGATGACCGCGAGAAGCGTTTACTTGGACAGTAGTGCAATCTTGAAGAGGTATCTGAACGAAAACGGGAGTGACGTTGTGAAGAAAGCCTTCAGGGACGCCTACAGGGGCGAGGTTAAGCTGGCCTTCAGCTTCTGGAACATAGGCGAGGTAATCGGGATATTCGACAAAAAGCTGAGGAGAGGCCAGCTCACAGAGGAGGAGTTCAACTTCCTGAAGAGGGGCTTCCTTGCGGAGGTAAAGAGGTTCACGAGGCTGGGTGTCCTTGAGGTCGTTCCCGTCCATTCCCTGCTCCTCGCCGATGCGTGGGAGCTGATTGAGAGGTATCACATTTATCAGGCTGACGCCTTGCAAATAGTTTCGGCGAAGCATGTAAAGGCCGATGCCTTTTACACTGCAGATAAGAGGCTTCACGAGGTGGCCCTTAAAGAGGGCCTGAACTCAATTCTCTTGGGGGTGAGAGAATGAGAAAGTGGGAGCACTACGAGCATACCGCTGACATAGGCGTTCGCGGTTACGGCTCAACGCTTGAGGAGGCCTTTGAGGCAGTCGCGTTGGGACTCTTTGACGTGATGGTGGACGTGAGGAAGGTCGAGCCGAGGGAATGTCGCGAGGTTGAGGTGGAGGAAGAGGACTTAGAGGCTCTCCTGTACAGCTTCCTTGAAGAGCTCCTCGTGCTCCACGACATGGAGGGGCTGGTCTTCGGCGACGTTAGAGTCAGGATAGAGAAGACAGAGAACGGCTACCGCCTCAAAGCGAAGGCCTGTGGCGAGGTTCTCGACTACGAGAAGCACGAGCCGAAGGAGGAAGTCAAGGCAATAACCTACCACGACATGAAAATCGAAAAGCTCCCGGACGGGCGCTGGATGGCGCAGTTCGTCCCCGACCTGTGAGGTGATTGGATGAGCGCGAGGGACGTTATTAGGGAAGCAAATTCAGCCTTTTACGAGCGCTACTCAAAGCTCGACGATTCGGACGAGTTCTGGGAGTTCATGGTTAAGCCCCTCAGGCAGAGCATCAGAGTGAACACGCTCAAGGCCCCGCTGGAGGTAGTAGTTGAGAGACTCAGGGAGGAGTTCGAGCTCGAACCGATTCCCTGGGTTAGGGAGGGGTTCTTCATCAACGTTGATAACCTCGCAAAAGTCCCGGAGCACGGCCTCGGCTTAATCTTCGGGCAGGAGGCAAGCTCGATGATTCCGCCGGTGGTTCTCGAGCCGAGGCCGGGAGAGCTCGTCCTCGACATGGCCGCCGCGCCGGGCTCGAAGACAGGACAAATAGCCCAGTACATGGAGAACGATGGGTGCATAATAGCAAACGACCCCAACAGGGACAGGGCCAACGTCCTGATAGCGAACCTCAACAGAATGGGGGTTCTGATAGCGAGGGTAACGACGCGGGACGGGACTAAATTCGCGCGCTTCGAGAACACCTTCGACAGGGTTCTATTGGATGCACCGTGCTCCTCAGTCGGAATGATACGAAAGAGCTGGCGCTTCCTGAGGGAGTGGCGTGAGAAGGCCGTCGTCAAGTACATGAACATTCAGAAGAGGCTCATCTTGGCCGGTTACAAAGCGCTCAAGCCAGGGGGAGTTATGGTTTACTCAACCTGTACCATAGACCCGCTTGAGAACGAGGAGGTCGTTGACTACCTCCTGAGGAAGACCGATGCGAGGCTGGAGAGGATAGAACTGCCCGTGAAGACGAGCGAGCCCGTCCTTGAGTGGGAGGGGAAGACCTACTCTGACGAGCTGAAAAAGGCTCTGCGCATACACCCGAACGACAACGACACCGAGGCCTTCTTCATAGCGAAGATAGTCAAGCCGGGTGATGAAAATGAGTGATGAGAAGGGAAATCCCAGAAACGAGATTGGCAAGACCAGCGATGCCGAGCTCGTCAAGAGGCTCCTCATGGAGAACTACGGCTATGCGCCTGAGCTGATCTACGAGATAAGGGGCAACCACCAGAAGGTCTACGCCTACAAGCACTGTGAACTCAAGATAAGCGACACGGGCAGAAGAGGCGTCTACTTCGGCAGGATAGAGAGCGACGGAATAAGGCTGACGATTGAAGGTGCCTTCCTCGTTGGACCAAAGGCAACGAAGAACGTCGTCGAGCTGGACGATGAGAAAGCAAAGCGCTACCTGGCCGGGGAGAGCGTGGAAGTTGACGTGCCAGACGGCTGGGTGCTCCTCAAATGGCGCTCCTACTACCTCGGCTCGGCCAAGGCCAAGAACGGGAGGTTGCTCAACTACGTCCCGAAGGAGAGGAGGTTAAGGATTGAGTAACATTTCCGTTCCTCGAAAGCTTAAAATAATTTTAGGCCCACCTAAGGAGGGGGTGAGAGGATGGTTCCGCTGAAGAGGATTGACAAAATCCGGTGGGAGATTCCTAAGTTCGACAGGAGAATGCGCGTTCCGGGAAGGGTTTACGCTGACGACCAGCTCATCGAGAAGATGCGTCAGGACAGGACTCTGGAGCAGGCCGCCAACGTCGCCATGCTCCCGGGCATCTACAAGTACTCAATTGTCATGCCTGATGGACACCAGGGCTACGGCTTCCCAATCGGTGGTGTAGCGGCTTTTGACATCAAAGAAGGCGTCATAAGCCCCGGAGGCGTGGGTTATGATGTGAATTGTCTCCACGAAGAAACCGAGGTCATAAGTGATTTGGGATTCAAGATTCAGGTGAAGGATCTCCCTAAATCATTCAAAAGGGTTACACTAAAGGTTTACGACGCAAAAGAAGGCCACAACGACCACTCTAGAATAATGTTGGTCGCGGAGAGGGATAGCGACGAGGATATATACGAAATAAAACTCGCAAGTGGAAGGGTTCTTAAGGTCTCAGGAGACCACCCGATACTTACTGAGAACGGGTACATAAGGGCAGAGGACTTAAAGCCTGGTGATTTGGTGGCGGTCTATCCATTCGAGGGAGTCGAGTACGAAGAACCAGAACCAGGAATTCTTTTAACTCACGAAGATTTCAAAAACGAGGACAGACAGCTGGTTAAGTACTTAGAAGAGAGGGGGTTACTCCCACTGAGAATGGACGACCTGAGGATAGGTATTCTGGCGAGGGTACTGGGGTACTTTATAGGCGATGGATCCTTTGACATTTACCGTGAGAAGAACGGAAGAGAAAGAATAATTACAGTCTTCTACGGAGACAAGGGAGGGCTTGAGACCCTTAGGAAGGATCTTGAGTTCTACTTTAACATCAAGGCATCCAGAGTCTACAAGAGAACCAGAGAGGAAAACGTCAAGACTGCGTGGGGAGAGTTTGAGACCACAGGAACTGAGTACTCAATAAAGGTTACATCAAAGGCGTTTTCAAAGCTTCTCATCAAGCTGGGTGCTCCGGTGGGCAAGAAAACCGACGTTGACTTTGACGTCCCAGAGTGGATCAAAAAGGCTCCCAAATGGATTAAGCGGAACTTCTTGGCGGGGCTTTTCGGCGCGGATGGAAGCAAGCCAAGATTGATGTCCAGTGATCACAAGTACACTCCAAATTCTATATCTCTAACCGCAGTTAAGACCAAAGAACTTGAAGAAGGCCTTGTGAAGTTCCTGAATTCAATTAAAGAACTGCTGGCAGAGTTTGAAGTCACCTCACATGTAAGGAAAGTCAAAGAGTACAACAATCGGGTAATGTACAGGCTTGTAATATACTCCAACACAAGGGAGATATACAACTTCCTCTCCAGGATTGGCTACGAATACACCGCCCAGAAACCCTATGCACTAATCTTCGCGGAATACCTGAGGAGAAAAATTGTGATAGGAGAAAACATCTCAGAGAGCAACTTAGTCCAGAGAAACAGAAAGATGAGAGAACTTCTGCCTGACTTCGAAAGCTTCCTCAAAACCTACGGGCTTGAAGGCGGCTTCGTGCTTGATAGGGTAATTGAAGTTAAGAAGATAAAAAGCGACTCCAAAAAGCTCTACGACATCGGCGTTTACCACAGGGCGCACAACTTCATAGCCAACGGCGTCGTCGTCCACAACTGCGGCGTCAGACTGATTAGAACGAATTTAACGGAGAAAGAGGTAAGACCACGCATCAAGGAGCTCGTTGACACGCTCTTCAAAAACGTGCCTTCTGGACTGGGAAGCAAGGGAAGAGTAAGGCTCCACTGGACCCAGCTCGACGACGTGTTAGCAGACGGCGCCAAGTGGGCCGTTGACAACGGCTACGGCTGGAAGGAGGATTTGGAGCACCTCGAGGAAGGCGGAAGGATGGAAGGAGCGGACCCGAACGCCGTCAGCCAGAGGGCGAAGCAGAGGGGAGCGCCACAGCTCGGCTCCCTCGGTTCAGGGAATCACTTCCTTGAGGTTCAGGTCGTTGATAAGGTCTTTGACGAGGAGATAGCCAAGGCCTACGGCCTCTTCGAAGGGCAGGTCGTGGTGATGGTTCACACCGGTTCGCGCGGTCTCGGCCACCAGGTGGCGAGCGACTACCTCAGGATAATGGAGAAGGCCAACAGGAAGTATGGAATCCCCTGGCCCGACCGCGAGCTCGTCAGCGTTCCCTTCCAGAGCGAGGAGGGGCAGAGGTACTTCAGCGCGATGAAGGCGGCCGCTAACTTCGCCTGGGCCAACAGGCAGATGATAACCCACTGGGTCAGGGAGAGCTTTGAGGAGGTCTTCAAGCGCAAGGCAGAAGACATGGAGATGCACATCGTCTACGACGTCGCCCACAACATAGCGAAGGTTGAGGAGCACGAAGTTGATGGAAAGAAGGTCAAGGTCGTCGTTCACAGGAAGGGAGCAACGAGGGCCTTCCCGGCTGGTCACCCGGACGTGCCGAAAGCCTACCGCGACGTCGGCCAGCCCGTTCTCATTCCCGGCTCGATGGGAACCGCGAGCTACGTTTTAGCTGGAGCCGAGGGCTCGATGAGAGAGACCTTCGGAAGCTCCTGTCACGGCGCCGGAAGACTGCTCAGCAGGAAGGCCGCCACCAGGCAGTACCGCGGTGATAAACTAAGGAACGAGCTCCTCCAGAGGGGAATCTACGTCCGCGCGGCTTCGCTTCGTGTCGTTGCAGAGGAGGCTCCCGGAGCCTACAAGAGCGTCGATAACGTCGTCAACGTCGTCCACCAGGCTGGCATAGCAAAGCTCGTCGCGAGGATGCGCCCGATGGGCGTCGCGAAGGGCTGAATTCGGTTTTCCACCTTTTTATCTTAGGCCGCTTGGGCAGAGAGAAGTCCAAAAAGAGAAACCAGTAAAAAATGTGCCATCACACAACAAACATAACCACGGTGAAGAAGATTATTAGTGGGCCAATCATGTTGCCGGTTTTGTAGGCGTAACCATACATCACTCCCGCTTCTACTGAAGCGAGAATTGCGACTGCAGTAGCTACGGGCAACGGTCTGTTCAGAGCCTGGAGAATATGCATCACACCCCAGAAGACCATTGGAATCACTATCGCACCCTTTTCTCCCACGAACTTAGCACTACCCAAGTACAGCATATTGACGGACAGTGCCTCTACGAGGTAGTATACGTACTGAGAAAAGAGAGCGAACACTGCCATGGCCTTATCCCCAGACGCGAGTTTGAGAAAGTACCGGTATTCCCCAAGTATTTGAGGGTGGTAAGCTTTCATGAGGAGAGCGGGGACGTCTATTGGAAGCAGCAAAAATGAGGCGCAGAGGAATGCAAGCCCCAGCTCCCTGAACGAGAGCTCCCCTCCCCATAGATCAGCCCAATTCAGATTTAACCATTTAAGAAAGACGCCCATAAGCAAAAGTCTTAGAACGGTTATCCCCCATAAACCCGCGACGTAATATTTGATTCCTGAGCCAAAAACAGCCCCAAACACCCTGTTAATGCTCAGTTCAAGGCCCCAGCTGATTACAACCGCATAGCCAATGCCAAGAAGAAGTGCACCTTTCCAGCCATTCATTTTAGTGCCCCCACGTTGTTCATGGCATAGGAGTTTGTGCACCCAAACTTTTAGGATTTGAACTTTTCAACATCGCACCATTGAACGTTTACGTCCCACATTAGTTATCATTCCATTTAAATTTTTAAATTTTTGCTCTTAGGCCTCATCTCCCCGTTGTTGGTCCCAGAACCATTTTCGATACCATCTTTTTTCAACCAATTGCC
Source organism: Thermococcus eurythermalis (assembly GCF_000769655.1). Classification (NCBI taxonomy): domain Archaea; kingdom Methanobacteriati; phylum Methanobacteriota; class Thermococci; order Thermococcales; family Thermococcaceae; genus Thermococcus; species Thermococcus eurythermalis. The sequence continues at coordinate 1,990,286 of NZ_CP008887.1, forward strand.
CGGCAAGTTGCCGATATGCTTTTTATTTTCCACCGGAGAATGAGACATGGTGATTCCATGGAGCTGACGCACGTTGATGAGAAGGGCGTCAAGATGGTCGAGGTCGGCCACAAGGACGTTGTTTTTCGAAAGGCAGTTGCAAAGGGCAGGATAAGGCTGAAGCCGGAGACGATAAAGCTCATCAAAGAGGGGAAGACCAAGAAAGGCAACGTCATAGCCACGGCCCAGATTGCGGGGATTCTGGCGGTAAAGAAGACGCCTGAGTTAATTCCCCTCTGCCACCCGATACCCCTAACGGGAGTCGACATCTCATTTGAGTTCGGCGAGGACTACATAGAGGCCACCTGCGAGGTTCGCGCCTATTACAAGACCGGCGTCGAGATGGAGGCGCTGACCGGAGTCACAGTGGCCCTGCTGACGATTTGGGACATGGTGAAGGCCGTCGAGAAGGACGAGAACGGGCAGTACCCTTTCACGAGGATTGAGGACGTTCACGTCGTCGAGAAGATTAAACAAAAGTGACCAGTAAGGGTTATAAATGTCCCAATGTAGCCGGTGTAGTGATGGAAAATGATGTACACGGTTAAGAAGAGCAGAGCTGGCTACATCTTCGACCGCCCCAGGGAAAGGATAGCTTTTATGTTCCTGAAGGACGGGACGTACCTGATGTTCCACGACGAGGAGTTTCTCTGCTATTCTCCGAAACCCATAGAGGTCTCAAGGGAGGAACTCGAAAGGTTTGAGCAGACTGGGGAGACGCCGGAGCTTCTGACCTCCTCCCCGCCCTGAAGGGCGAGGGTTCCAACGAGTTAACCCCTCGCCAGTGATGGGGAGGTTTGGGGGGTTCTCATTAGGGAACCCGTTAGAACGGGTTCTTCGAACCCCTCGGGGAGGGTCTTCCCCCCGTTACCCCTCCTCTGAGCATAAAGCCCGCCCAGATTCGGGGTTATGGTTTTCACAACCTTCTTCAAAATGTTGAAAGCACCAACTAAATCCGCGTTAAAAACAAGCCCCGTTGCGGGACACTTAAACAAACCCCTAACAAACCTCGCCCCCTCGTGAGGCTTCCCGCAGACAGGGCAAACCTTAGAAGTGAAAGCCTCATCAACGAGCTCAACGACAATACCATACTCTTCCGCAACTTCCCTAAGACGCTTAATAACTGTGTTAAACCGCCAAACGTGAGAGAGGAGGAAGTTCTGCTTTTTACCCTTGTCAGAATTTCTGGCTATTCCCTTTGGATAACCAACGACGATTCTATTAACTCCCAACTCGTAGAGCTTCCTAACCGTTCCTCTTACGGCAGTGTTAATGTAGTGTTTGGCCTGAAGCTTAGCCTTCACGTGCATTCTCTTGAGTTTTCTGCTCGCTTTAGCTCCACTCTTGTTGAGTTTTGACTGGTAGTCAGCAATTTTTCTCCTCCAGTAAAAAGCAATGCTCTTCAGCGGCCTTCCATTCACGAGGAAGCTTTCCCCGTTTTCCACATAAACTGCCATCAAATTGTTTACTCCAAGGTCAATTCCCGCCGAGAGGCTTCCTTTTGGCGTTCTTGGAACGCTTACCCATTCCTCACCCTCAAGTTTTCCCCGACAGTAAGGCTGACGTGAGCATACCATTTCCGCTTAACGGGGTCGTAGGTTATTTCTAACCGCCCCTGCTTGCCCTTCAAGTGAATTCTTCCCTTAAACTGGACTTCGAGGCGTTTGAACTTTCCAAGGCCTTTGAGAATTAGTTTGTTCCCTTCAACCTTGTACTGGTCGTTCCTGAGAACGATTAAGGGTTTTCTCCTCCCGTCTTCTTTGAGGTAGAGTGGAGGTTTTGGTTTGAGCCAAGAGGGGAGTTCTCCATTCCTCTTCTTCCTCAGGAGTGAGAAGAACGAACGCCACGCTTCAGCGTTTTTTCTCGCTATCTGCTGAACCGTGGCAGAACCGATTTCTCGTTTAAACTCTTCATAAACGGTTTTTTCTGTGCTGTTGAAGTCCACGATTTTGTGTTGGAAGAATTCTTGTCGCCTCAAGTAGTTTACTCGGTTCCAGGCTTTGGCTCCTGAATCGGCTAACTGGTGGAGGATTTTTGCTTGTTCTTTAGAGGGCTGGAGTTTTACTGTTACTGAGCGCTTCATTTCAAGGTATGGTGTGAATTTTAGGCTTTAAAATAGTTTTGCCTTCCTGCCTAAAGGCTGGTTGGGTGGTTTACTGCATCCCCGCCGTGAACGGCAAGACTTAAGAAAGAAAAATGTAAAGCGCCTTAAAGCCCACGATTTTCCAGGTGACTGTGTCGTTAAGAAACTGCCCCCAATTGACGAGGACTTGATGCCCTTCAACCCCAGCAGAAAGTGCGTTGTAGTCTTCACTGGCTTTCAGGACACGGTGATAGACTACATCGAACGCAATGGTATAACCTACGCCGTTGCCCGGCTTGTGGACGATCCAGAAAAGGCCTGCAGGTTCATCGGAAAGGGCAACTACAAGGTCGCGGCCGTTAAGCTCAAGAGAGAGGAACCGTGCATGAGCAGAGAAGAATTCAGAAAAGAGCTCGAAAAGCTGAAAGAATGAAAGGCTCAGATGTTCCCGATTCGCTGGAGGACCATTCCCTCTATTCTTATCGGGTCGGTCCTCCTCGCGAGGACTATCGCCTGGTCAAGCCTGGCCTCGTGCTCGGCGTGGATGGTGAAGAGCGGGTCTCCCTCTTTGACCTTTTCTCCGACCTTGACGTAGAGCTCCAGGCCAGCGCCCTTGTCCTCCGGCGCTCCCGCGGCCCTGGCTATGGCGGTTATGGCCCTGTTGTCTATTGCGGTGACGTAACCGCTCGTGGGGGCGGTGAAGGTGTAGGTCTTGTCGCCAACGGGTATCTCCTCGGGCTTGATGTTCGGGTCTCCGCCCTGCTCCGCTATAATCTCCTTCATCTTTTCCCAGGCCTTTCCGCTCTCAAGGATTTCCCTGGCCATCTTCTTGCCCATTCCGGCGGGGGCAACACCGCCCATCTCAAGCAGTATTCCTGCCAGCCCGGTCGCCTTCTCGATGAGGCTTCCCGGCCCCTTGCCGGTCATGAGGGCTGAGAGCGCCTCCCTCGCCTCGAGGGCCGGACCGACGGTGTGTCCAATCGGCTGGCCACCGTAGGTTATCGCGACCTCGACGTACTGGCCGAGCCTCTTGCCGAGCTCTATGAAGTCCCTCGCGAGGGCCCTCGCCTGCTCGACGGTCTCGACCTTGACCCCCTTTCCTGTTGGAATGTCTATGAGGACGTACTGGCTTCCCATAGCGTACTTCTTGGACATTATGCTCGCGAGCATAAGCCCGGTAGGGTCGATGCTGAGGGCGCGCTCGGCCTTGATCGTGATGTCGTCGGCGGGGGCAAGGTTGAGAGCCCCACCCCAGACGAGGCACGCGCCCACCTTCTCGACTATCCTCTTGATTTCGTCGAGCGAGAAGCTGACGTTGGCAAACACCTCGACGACATCGGCCGTTCCAGCGGCGCTGGTTATTGCCCTCGAGCTGGTCTTCGGGATCGTCAGGCCAGCGGCGGCCACGATCGGAACCACGAGGATGTTGGTCTTGTTGCCGGGAACACCGCCGATACTGTGGACGTCCATTATGGGCTTCCTGTCTATGTCGAGCATGTCTCCAGTCTCGGCCATCGCTATCGTAAGCGCGGCTATCTCGTCCATGTCAAGGCCGTTTATTTCGAGCGATGTGACGAAGGAGCTTATCTCGATGTCCCTGAGCTTCCTGTCAACGATGTCCCTGACTATGGCCTCAATCTCGACCTTCCTGAGCTTCTCGCCGCGCATCTTCTTCTTTATGTAGCGGACGCTCTCAGGGGTTCCAGCCGGAATGACCCCCACAGTCTCGCCCTCTGAAAAGCTGTGAAGCTCAAGGACGTCCCTGCTCACGCCGACTTCTCCACGCTCCACGAGGTTGCTGATGACAACGCTCCCGTAGACGGTCTTCTTACCGGCCTCCAGCTTCACGAGGTCGTCAGGGTGGAGCTTGGCCTCCTTTGCGTCCTCTTCGTTTATGAGAACCGAGTACCTACCGCTGTAGAAATCAAGGATTCTAACCTTCGCCCTCATTTTCTCACCTCCAGCAAATCTGTTTTGGTTGAATTAATATTCTTTGTCAAAGTTTATTTAAATGTTTTCGAGAAAAGCACGCCAAAAGAGGGGGGCAAAAATAAAGACAATAGGCAAGGACTTGTAGACTGAGCTCACCTTAAAGAACGAGTTTGGAGAAGGAAAAATCAGTCCGAGAGGCTCTCCCCGTACTGAATCCTTGATTGGACAAAAGTCTCAAGATCTCCTGTTCTCAGGAGAAACCTGACGACGTCGTTGCTCACTTCCCTGACGGCGGGGGGCAGAACTGCTGAACCATGGAGATAGTACCTGACGACTTCTTCGAGGAGGGCGGTGTAAAGCTTTCCGTCGAAGACCAAGACCTCGCTCCCGGCTATCTCTACGAGTTTGTCTTTATATCCCAACTTGGCTCTCATTGCCCCCCACCCCCAGAATAGAAAGTACAATAGAGGTTTTAAAATTTAACGGCCCCAAAAAGTTTAATAACAGATAGATAGAATAAAGTCAGAGGCTCCTAACTTCCTCGTCTATGGACTCCTCAAGAGTCCTCTCCCAGTCGTCAATGTCAAACTGCTCGAGCTCGCCCTCAAGCTCTTCCTTGAGGTTCATGACACGCCTCTTGAGGGCGGTCTTGGTCTCTTCGTCATAGACAACGTAGTACGGGTTGTTCCTCGCTGAAATGTAGAGGATCGCCAGCACTACGACCAGTATCAACAGGATTACAACCAGTCCGTACAGGAAGACTGCTGCCATCACTTCTTCCCCCCGAAGATGGCCTTGAAGACCCTCTTGATGGGGCTCTCCGGCTCAGGTGGCTGCCACCTGATTCCCGCAAGCTTTGCGGCGAGCTGTTTGATTGCTATGGCCGCGGGGCTGGTCGGGTTCTTGATGACGAGCGGGACACCGTAGGCACTGGCTCTCTTAACCTCCGGGTCTTCTGGAATCATCGCCAGAACGGGGACTTCGAGTATAGCCTCGATTTCCTCCTTGCTGAGCTCGGTCTTCTCGTTGGTAACCCTGTTGAGGACAACACCGAGCGGGAGCGTTCCGAGCTTCTCTGCTATGAGCTTGGTCTTGAGGGAGTCGGTTATGGCCGAGATTTCCGGGTTGGTGACGATGATGAGCTCCCTACCGATAAGGAGGGCGGTAACAGATGTCATCTCAAGTCCAGCCGGGGCGTCTATAAGCACGAAGTCCGCCATCTGGGCGATTTCCCTCATGAGCTCCCTGAGCCTCTCGGGCTTTGCCTTCTTGACTTTCTCAAGGCTGAGGCCACCTGGGATAACCTTGACTCCCGCAGGACCCTCGTATATTGCATCTTTGAGGTCTGCTTCCTTCGCGAGAACGTCATGGAGCGTAATCGGTATGTCCTCCATTCCAAGGACGAGGCTGAGGTTGGCCATTGTCAGATCCGCATCAAGGAGAATCACTTCCTTGCCAAACTGGGCCAATGCAACACCTAAGTTTGCCACTGTTGTGGTTTTACCAGTTCCACCCTTTCCGGATGCAAAAACTATCGAACGCCCTTCCAAACCCAACACCTCCGGTAAAATCATGAGTGCTATCCCTAATTTGAGACCTACTGCTCACTGCGAGTGTAAGTTTGTGAAGAAATGCTTTTAGCTTTTGCGGTGAAAATAAAAAGAGGTAATCGCCAGATGTGTTCACTCGGAGCTCTCTTCCGTTTTTTCCTTCTCCTTTGCCGCGTACACCCTTGCCGCCTCGCCAGCGGCCTGGAACAGCTTCAGCATCTCCATCGGGAGCGGAAGGACTATCACGTTGCTCTTGTCGTTAGCAACGTCGCTTATGGTCTGAAGCGTCCTGAGCTGAAGGGCCATCGGGTGCTCGCTTATTATCTGCGCCGCTTCACGGAGCTTCTCAGCCGCCTGTCTTTCGGCCTCGGCGAGGAGAATCCTTGCCCTCCTCTCACGCTCGGCCTCGGCCTGCCTGGCCATCGCCTTCTGCATTCCGCTCGGGAGCTCAACGTCCTTTATCTCCACCGTGGTTACCTTGATGCCCCACGGGTCTGTTGCCTCGTCTATAATCTTCTGAAGCTGAATGTTGAGCTTCTCCCTCTCGCTAAGCAGCTCGTCAAGGTGAGCCTGACCGATGACGCTCCTGAGCGTCGTCTGGGCTATCTGGCTGGTCGCCATTATGTAGTTGGCAACCTGCGTTACCGCCTTAACCGGGTCGACCACGCGGAAGTAAACGACGGCGTTGACCCTGACGGGGACGTTGTCCTTGGTTATGGTCTCCTGGACGGGGACGTCGAGAACCCTCGTACGGAGGTCAACGATGACCGCCTTTTCGAAAATCGGTATGATGAAGAACAGTCCCGGACCCCTGGCACCGACGACCCTACCAAGGCGGAAGATAACCGCCCTCTCGTACTCCTTCACAATCTTTATGGCGCTGGCCAGTATAATCAAAACAAAAAGCAAAATTAGTCCCAACACCATCGTTCCTATGGCCATCAACTACCACCTCCAGCCTTTTCAACGATAAGAGTAAGCCCTTTGACGTCAACTACCTTCACCTTTTCACCTACCTTAACGGTCGAACCGTCCTTCGAGACGGCCTTCCAGAGCTCACCCCTGACTTTGATGAGGCCCTCAGGGCTAAGGCCCTCAACCACTGTCCCAATCTCCCCTATTAGCTCTTCTCTGCCAGTCTCAGGTTTCCTGCGGTGGGCCCTGACGACAGCCGCCATTCCGAAGAGGAAGAACAGCGCGAGCAGAACTCCCATGACTATTATAGCAATCCTAAGCGTTTCAAAGGTTGATGACTCCACGAGATAAACACCCCCACTACCACCTTTGCCAAAGAGTATTAGGCCCCCCAGAACGAAACTGACGAGTCCTGCAAGGGTGAAGAGTCCGAACGTTGGCGTTAGCGCTTCCGCTATGAAGAAGACCATGCCAAGGATTACCAGCACGAGCCCAGCCTCGTTGTAGCCGAAGTAGCCCATGCCGATAACGCCGAGGACGAGCAGGATTGCACCGAGGGTCTCGGGAACGTGCCAGCCGGGCGTCAGAAAGCCAAAGACGAGGCCGAGCATTCCGACCGTGAAAAGGAGGTACGAAACAGCAGGGTTCGCGAGAAACGTGACTATACGGTAGCTGAGCGAGGGGCTGAGCTCCCTGACCTCAACGTCGGTGAAGTTGAGGGTTACGTACCCCTTCCCGGCGACGGGAATCTTCGTCCTCATGCCGTTGGCCTTTCTGAGGAGGTCCGGGACGTCATTCGCTATAACCTCGATTACGTTGGCTTTCAGGGCCTCCTCCGGGGTCAGGCTTAAGTCCTCCGTAACGAACTTCTCGGCGGCGGTGACGTTTCTGCCGCTCCCCTCTGCGAGGGAGCGCAGGTAGGCGGCGTAGAAGTTCCTGATTTTCTCAGGGGCACGCGCTATCGTCCCGTTGGGGGCGTAGCCAAGTATTGGCTCACAGGCACCTATGCTCGTCCCGGGGGCCATTGCTATCAGGTGGGAGCCCATCGCTATGTACGTGCCGGCCGAAGCCGCTATAGCACCCCTCGGATAAACGTATATAATCACTGGCACCGTAGAATCCTGAATCATGGAAACGATGCGCATCATGGCGTCCCCCTGGCCTCCGGGGGTGTTGAGCTCTATAATCAGCGCCTCTGCGTTGTTTTCCTCGGCGGTCTTTATGTAGCTCGCGAACTGGTCTGCGGTGTACTGGGTGATAGTGCCCTCGATGGTTCCAACGTAAACAACATTTCCTCCCGCCGAAACGCCGGGAATGAACAGCATTAAAACGAACAGCATCACAAGCACAGCGCGCTTCATAGCCCTCATCATAAGAAATACCACTTAAACGTTTAAAACTTTTGTCTGCATAGAAAAGTTAAGAAATCCATTTATATGTTCGGCCCCAACTGGTAGCATGCTCGCCGAAATGTACAGGCGCTACCGCGTGGCGAAAGGGGAAGAGAAGAAAAAGCTCGCCCACGAGCTTATAATGGAGCTTGCGAGACACTCAAGCCAGGAGCCGTTCTGGGACGAAGTGAAAAAGCTCGGTCTGACTCCCGACAAAGTCAAGGAAGTAATGTTATCCCTTGAGGAGAGGGGCGAGATCGAAATAAAGCGTTCCTCTGACGGGAGGAGGCTCTGGGTTCTGACCCTAAGGGATATAAAGCGCAACCCCGTAAAGCTCGACCGATGGTTAGCGTTGAAAAAACGGCAAGAGAAATGATACGGAACGGCACGTGGGCTTTCAGGGACGGGACGTTTTACCAGGCGATAAGGCTCAGCGACGGGAAGACCGGAATTGTTGTCTATGACGGGGAGTTCCACTTCCCTGAGGAGTGGGGACGAAGCGAGCGGAAAGAAGCCAGGGAAAAGATAGCCTTTATCCTGGGTCTTGATACAGACCTTGACTCCTTCTACGCCGAGATTAGCGACTCACCCTTCGCTTTCCTCATAGACGAGTTCTACGGCCTCGTTGCCCCCGCCGCACCTGACCCCTATCAGGCACTGGTCGAGACTGTGGCCCAGCAACAGGTGAACTTTGACTTCGCACAAAAGACGATAGAAAACCTCGTCAGACTGGCTGGAGAGAAAATCGGTGACCTCCACGTCTTCCCGACCGCCAAGCGGATTTTTAACCTCGGCGGAGAGAAGCTCAGGGAGGCGAGGCTCGGCTACAGGGCTGAATACATAGAGTCCCTCACCCAGCTCTACCTCAAAGGCCAGCTGAACCTCGAACTTCGGGACTGGGAAGTCGATGATGCCATTAAATACCTCACGAAGTTCAGGGGGATAGGGAAGTGGACGGCGGAGCTCTTCCTCGCCTATGGCCTCAGGAAGAACGTCTACCCAGCGGGAGACCTCGGCCTTAGGAGGGGCATAGCGAAGATTTTCGGGAAACGGGTTAAGGAAGTCCGCGAGAGGGACGTGAGGGAAACGCTTGAGCCCTACGGGAAGTGGAAGGGCCTCTTGGCGTTCTACGTCACCTGCTACGACCGGAAGACGGAGATGGAGAGGAAGGTTAAAATAAGAAACCGACGGAGAGACTAAAGGTGGTAGTATGCTCGTGGACATGAAGACCCTCTCCTTCCTGATGGACATGAGAACACGGAAGAGGGCCAAAAAAGGCGCCGCAGAGAGAATGCTCGGCATATTGGAGGGGAAACTTCCCAAGGGAATGAGCAGTGTAGAGTTAATCAGGAAGATGAGGGAGGATGAGTATGATTAGGGCATATCTGGACACAAACGTCCTCCTGAACGTCTGGTTCAAGGAGGAAGACCCAAAAACGGGGGCCAAACTATGGAAAGCCCCACTTCAGATTTTGAAAGCTATTGAAGCGGAAAAAATCGAGGGGGTCATCTCGATCTTCACCCTCATGGAGAGCGCCCACGTCTTTAAAAGGAGTGGATTAGACCCAGAACGAGTCAAGGAGATTGAAGACGTTGGGATTGAAGTTTATATTCCTAACGAGCTCGTACTGATTGATGCGTTTTCTTTCCAATTGAAGCTGGGCACCGATCCCTATGATTTGGTAGCACTAGCATCTGCAATAGCATCAAGGTGCGACGTGCTTGTGACAAGAGATGAAAGCTTCAAAAAGAAGGCACAGAAGCAGATAACGACTCTAACACCCGAAGAGTTCCTTAAATGGCTTTCAAAGCGTGGTGACAATGAAGATTGAACTCACCCTCCCCCGCGAAAAGTTCAAATCCTTAAAAGGCCGTGATATCAACGCCCTCCTCCGCGAGAACCTACCGAAGGTTGAAGAAACCCTCAAAGCCGAGCGGGAGGAGTTCCTTCGGGAGAAAATTTCAAAGCTCGAAGAGAAGCTCCGCGAGATGGAAGGTGAGATTGAGGAGCTCAGGGAGTTCTACGAGAAAGCGCTGAGGGACAAGGAACTCATGATGGCGGAGAGGGACAGGTTAAGGAAGGAGAACGAGGAGCTCAGGAAGAGAGTTGAAGAGAAGAAGAAAGAGCTTGAGAAAGTTCACAGATCGTGAACGGTTCGTTCATGGAGCGTGAACGGAATGAAGATCGTCATCAAACCCGAAAAGGGTCTTGGAAAAATCGAGGTCGAGATAAGCGCGGAGATATGGAGCGAGATAGTGCGCCTTAGCGAGAGGTACGGTGTTCCTCCTGAGAGAGTCATTACCCTCGCCCTCACCGGGGAGTTCAAGGAGTCAAAGGAAGATCTCGAAAAGCTTGAGGGAAAGGCCAAAGAACTCGAAGGGAAAGTCTGGGAGCTTGAAAAAGAGTATGCCCCGCTCCGCTTTAAGGCGTACGGGGTGAGCGAGGACAACAAGCTTCTAGCGATTGAGTTATCAGGTCTAATGGCCGAGAACAACGGGCTCAGGCGCTTCCTGAGACAGCCTCTTAACAGAAACTCCGAACTGAGAAAGCTTATATCCTACTACCTTCAAGGTTGAACCGCGGATGATGACAGCGAATTGCACCGAGCTTTTGTGATGACGAGGACTGGCCCTGACGCCGTCCCGGGCCGGCCGTGAGGAATCCAAGACGGGATGAGCGAAGGCGATGATATACCCTATGAGCGCCGAGCCGGTCCGGGGCGTTATAACGCCCCGACTTTTTCCAGAAGGCGCGGTATCTCAGCCGGTTCAAGGGCACTCTCGACCATATATCCCTTCTCCACGAGGATTCTCGAAACAAGTTCTCCCCTCGTGAAGCCGTCGAGTGTTCTGTCCCCATAGAACATCAACTCGGGGAGGAGAACAACTCCCAGATCCACCTCTGGAAGCCTCTCAACGGTTCTCAGCACATCTCTACCCGTGAGCAGTCCAGCAGTACCTATGTTCCCGCCGAAGAACTCGTTCTTGACCGCCACAACGGGGATTCTCGGGAAGACTCTCCTGAGCTCCGGATAGGCCAGCTCACCGGTCAGTATGTACGTGGGTATCTCAGGCTCAATCTCAAAGGGCTTAATATCAAGTCGGAACTCGCCGAGGAGGGCCTTGAAGATTGGGGGAATGACGACCTTTATTCCAACCTCTTTTCCCACGTCAAGGGCAGTTTCCTTGACGAAGATAAGTTCTTCCTTCGTCAGAGGCCTGACGTTCGTGTTGTACCTCGTCACGCCGACCGGGAAGAGCCTCACCTCGGCAACGCCCATCGAGGCTAAATCCTCTATTATCTCGCCGACGTCGTCCACGTTGTAGCCCGGCGTCAGGATTATGTCCGCAATAATCCTGAACGTCTCGGCAGCCAGCGGGAGGAGGTCTATCAACCTGCCCGCGAGCGGGCTCCTCATGAGAGCGATTCTCTTCTCCTTCTTCGTTGTGTGGAGAGAAATCTGCATCTCATCGAGGCCGGCTTCGTGGAGACTCTCGATTCTCTTCTCGTCCAGCCCGACGTTTCCAGCGGTGTCAGTGACCCTAATCCACAGCTCTGAGTAGTGCTCGCTAACGTAGGCAATCCTCTTCTCCAGCTCGGGGTCGTTCAGCGTGTCGTGGAAGGAAACCTTGTAAATCATCTCCGGAGGGTTCTGTCTGAGGTAACAGAACAGGCAGTTGCTCCCGCACGGCCCGGCCTTGCTGGACGGAGGAATTACCACCAAGTCTTCCCTCTCATCGACACCGTCCAGCTCGTACTTCGTAATTTTCCTGAGCCTGAAGTCCTCGGTGAACTCGTACATGCCCGAAACTACGGCCAGGCTTTTAAAAGCTTGAGGTAAATGGAGGATGGTGGTGACATGATAATAGCAATAACCGGGACACCGGGAGTTGGAAAAACGACGGTTTCAAAGCTTTTAGCGGAAAGGCTCGGCTACGAGTACGTCAACCTGAGGGACTACGCGCTTGAGAATGACATAGGTGAAATGAAGGGCGACGAGCTTGAGGTCGAGGTGGACGAGCTGGCCTACAACTTCGAGCGGGACTTCAAGGGAAAGGACGTCGTCGTTGACGGCCACCTGAGCCACTTCCTTCCGGCGGATATAGTGATAGTCCTGAGGGCCCACCCCAGGCTGGTTGGCGAGAGGCTGACTGAGAGGGGCTATTCAAAGGAAAAAATCGGAGAGAACGTCGAGGCCGAGCTCGTTGACGTGATCCTGGTCGAAGCGCTCGAAGAGAACGAGAACGTCATAGAGGTAGACACGACTGGAAAGACGCCCGAAGAAGTCGTGGATGAGATTCTGGAGCTGATTGAGAAGGGGGTCAAGAAGCGCGTCGGCCTTGTTGACTGGAGCGAGGTTTATGATGAGGTAATCCCTTACCTCCGCCTCTGACGCCTCTTTCTTTTCGGCAGCAGTCTCACAGGACTCCCGCAGTCGGGACACATTCCCTCAGGAGGCATCTCGGAGAACTTCTTCCCACAGCCGATGCAGACGTAGTTCCAGCGGATTACGCGCTTTATCCCGCGCTTGAGCGTTCTGAACTCTATTCCCAGAGTCTTCGCTATGTTCTGGAGGTTGTAGTCGTCTGTGAAGAGCGTCCCCTTGAGCTCATAGGCGAGGGCGAGGACTTCTATATCCGCCTCGCTGAGCTCTCCCAGCTCCCCGGTTTTCCGGGCGGCCTCCTTAACGGCTTCAACGCTCTCCAGGGAGGGGACGAGGACTTTTACCTTTCCAGCGCTTATCAGTCCCTCTAGGAAGAGCCGAGATTCCGGGTCTTTGACTTCCTCAACGACCTTTGGTGTTGTAACCCCTTCAACATCAAACCCCTGGATGAAGACCGCAGCATCAATGACATGAGCCTTCATGGCATTAACTCGGAGAAACCCTTTTTTAGATTTCCGTCGAAATGAGGGCGGTGGTAGGGATGAAGGTTGACCTAAACTCTGACCTCGGCGAGAGCTTTGGAAGGTATAAACTCGGCCTCGATGAGGAGGTCATGAACTACATCACGAGCGCCAACGTCGCGACCGGCTGGCATGCCGGAGACCCGCTCGTGATGAGGAAGACCGTGAGGCTCGCGAAGGGAAAGGGCGTTTCTGTGGGTGCCCACCCAGGCTATCCAGACCTTCTCGGCTTCGGCAGGAGGTACATGAAGCTCACACCGGAGGAGGCGAGGAACTACATCCTCTACCAGATTGGAGCCCTCTACGCCTTCACGAGGGCGGAGGGGCTTGAGCTCCAGCACGTTAAGCCACACGGAGCACTTTACAATGCTCTTGTCAAGGAAGAGGAACTCGCGAGGGCAGTTATAGAGGGAATTGCTGACTTCGACAGGAACCTGATATTCGTGACTCTCTCCGGCTCAAGGCCGGCGGAGATAGCGGAAGAGATGGGCGTCAAAGTCGCCCACGAGGTCTTTGCGGACAGGGCCTACAACCCGGACGGAACCCTCGTCCCGCGCTCGAGGCCCGGAGCTGTAATCCATGATAAGGACGAGATAGCGGAGCGCGTTGTCTCAATGGTCAAGGACGGCGGTGTCAAGGCGATAAACGGCGAGTGGGTCGAGCTCAAAGCGGACACAATCTGTGTCCACGGCGACAACCCGAAGGCTGTGGAGATAGCGAGGCACATCAGGGAAATCCTTGAGAGGGAGGGCGTTAAGATAGTGCCGATGGGGGAGCTCATAAAATGAGGGCCTTTCGAAAGTCATGGGGCAACGAAAATCAGGAGGCGTTTATTAAAGACCTTGAGCTGGCGTTCGGGATATTTGAGGAGAAAATTGACCTTAAGAAGCTTCGAAAGGAGTGGGATCGCAAGCGGGAGACAATGAACTTTAAACCCCTCGGCGACTCGGCTTTGCTCATATCCTTTGGCGAGGTCATAGACGAAGAGGTAAACGACCGCGTCCACGCACTCACGAAGGCCATAGCAGGGGCCGGCTTCGAGTGGCTCGTCGAGGTTGTTCCAGCCTATTCTTCCCTCGCGGTAATCTATGATCCCAAGCTCATTGACTTTGAGGGAGTCAAGCGCGCGGTAGAAGGACTCGATGTGCGGGCAGAGAGAGTCGGGGGGAGACTCGTAGAAATCCCGGTTCTCTACGGGGGCGAATACGGCCCCGACCTGGAGTTCGTGGCCCAGTACAACGGCCTGACTCCTGAAGAGGTCATTGAAATCCACTCAAAACCCATCTACCGCGTCTATTTCCTCGGATTCCTGCCAGGCTTTGCCTACCTGGGAGGAATGGACGAGAGGGTAGCGACGCCCCGCCTTGAGAAGCCCCGCCTGAAGGTTCCGGCCGGCTCTGTAGGGATAGCAGGGAAGCAGACCGGCATCTATCCCCTAGAAAGCCCTGGAGGGTGGAGGATTATAGGTAGGACTCCCCTAAGGCTCTTCAACCCCCCAAGAGAGCCACCAACACTGCTCAGACCGGGAGACAGGGTAAAGTTCGTGCCGATTGATAAGGAAGAGTTCGACGAGCTCTACAGGGCCGAATGGGGGAATGAAAATGATTGAGCTCATCAGCGTCCCTTCACTCCTCACCATCCAGGACTCCGGCAGGAAGGGCTATAGAAAGCTCGGAGTTCCCACTTCTGGTTACATGGACGACTACTCGGCCAGAATAGCCAACTACCTCGTCGGCAATTCTGGAGACGCTCCCCTCCTGGAGTTCCTCCTGATGGGGCCGACAATCAGGTTCAACGCCTCAGCAGTCTTTGCCATTGCGGGGGATGTGGAGGTCAGGCTAAACGGCGTTCCAGTTGAACCCTGGACAAGCCACTGGGCGAAGAGGGGGGATATACTCGAAGTCGGGGCGCTGAGGAGCGGGCTCTACGGCTACATCGCCTTCGCCGGAGGAATAAAGTGCAAGCCCCTCCTCGGGAGCTGCTCAACGTATGCCAAGGCGGGCCTTGGAAGGCCACTAAAAGCTGGCGATGTCCTGAACCTCGGCTACGCGATACTGACGGGCAGAGAAGGGAAGCGCCTTCCAGAAGAGCTGAGGCCGGACTATTCCGCCCAGGAGATAACGGTGGGCGTCATCCTTGGCCCAGACCTGGAGCACTTCACGGAGGAGGGCGTGAGCACTTTCCTGAGCGAGGCCTACACTGTGACGCCTGAATCGGACAGGATGGGCTACCGCCTCGATGGGAAGACAATAGAGCACTCCGAGAAGGGTGCGGGAATCGTTACGAGTCCGCTCGTCCCCGGCTCCGTTCAAGTTCCCCCCAACGGAAAGCCAATCGTGATGATGCGCGACGCCCAGACCACCGGCGGCTACTCCAAAATCGGGGTCGTGATAAGCGCACACCGCCACAGACTTGCCCAGCTCAGGCCCGGTTTCAGGGTGCGCTTCAGGGAAGTCAGCGTCGAAGAAGCCAGGAAAGAACTGCTGAGGAAAGAGAAAACGCTCGAGGCGATAAGGCTCCTCCTTGAGGGAAAAATGAGGGCGTACCGGATGAAAATCGGAGAAGAGGAAGAAATAGTCTTCGTCGGTTAGTCCTTCTTTCTCATTACCTTTGCGACCTTGTACGTCTTTCCGTCGCACTCGACTTCTCCGGTTATCTCAATTATCTTCACCTGGTCGCCCTCGAAGAGTCCCTCTGGCCTGAAGAGCTCCTTCTTTTCCGGGTCGCTGCAATCTTCGAACTTCAGCTGGACTATGGAGCCCACTATGGCAAGCCTCGGCTCTATGGCAACTTCAATGCTCGGCTCGACCACTTCCACGACGCGAACCTTGCCTTCATGCAGTGGGCAGGAGTGTGACGGCATGCTCCTCACGCGCAGAATCTTGTACCTCCTGCCAGGTTCGAGGTTTCCGACGCACACCCCTGCCAGCTTGCAGGTTTTGCATGGCTCGGCAGGTCCATAGAATATGAACTCAACACCCGGTTTCGCAAGCTTTTCACCGACTAACGTGATTATGGCCATCTCAAACACCTCCTGAAGTTATGAGGAATGATAGTCAGATAACCCCCGTGATTTTAGCGGCTTTCTCGGCCGCCTCGCGGGTAAGGCCGTCCTTCCCAAGGATTGTGTAGCGCTCGGGCCTTATCGTGTGGGCAATCGTGAGGGCCTCGATAACAATCTCTGGGTCAATCCCAAGCTCATATGCAGTAGTTGGGGCGCCAACCCTCTTTAAGGTTTCCCTAACGCGCTCCCACTTCATGCCGTGGAGGTATGCCATTATGATGGTACCCAGTCCGGTCTGCTCGCCGTGTAGGGCTGGTTTGTCGAGGAGCATGTCGAGCGCGTGGCTGAAGAGGTGTTCCGCACCGCTCGCGGGCCGTGAAGAGCCGGCAATGCTCATCGCAACGCCCGTCGAGATTAGGGCCTTTATGACCTTCCTCACGCTCTCCTCGTTGCCGAGTCTGATTATGTCGGCGTTTTTCATAACCATCTTGGCGCTCATGAGGCTCAGCGAGGCCGCGTACTCGCTGTAGTATTCCCCTTTTATCCTGTGGGCCAGCTGCCAGTCCCTAACGGCAGTCAGGTTGCTTATTGTGTCCCCAACTCCAGCCGCGAGGTAGCGGTAGGGTGCCGTTTTTATGACCTTGACATCTGCTATGACGGCTATTGGGGGCACCGCCTTAACCGAAGTTTTCGTGCCCAAGTCCCTTATTGAAGCGTTTGCGCTCGCTATGCCGTCGTGAGACGCCGTTGTGGGAAAGCTTATGAAAGGAATTCCCGTTTTAAAAGAAGCGAGCTTGGCGACGTCTATTATGCTCCCGCCCCCAACAGCGATGACCCAGTCAATACTCTCGTCCCTTATCACGCCGGTAGTCTTCTCGACTTCCTCCATCGTCGCGCCCTTTTTAACAGTGAGCGAAACAACTTCATACTCCGATTTAAGGTTGTTCTCAACGTCTTTGCCAGCTATCTCCTTTGTTTTAGGCCCGTACAGGATTAGAGCCCTCTCCCCAAGGCCGAGCCGTCTCGCAACGTTTACGACCTCGCCCTTTAGGTTCTCGCCGAGCAGAACCTCGCGGGGAAGCTGCATTAGGTGCAATCCTTTCATTCTCCCACCCCTAACCTCTCGGAAGGAAAAGCTTTAAGGCTATCGGAAGGACCGTCTATGGCGACCTTAAAAAGTCCGGAGACTTCCTGGGTTCTTTGGAGAGCCAGCATGGCTTAACTCAAGGGGTTCAATTTTGGTCTTTTAAATAGGGAAATATTTAAATAATATTTCCTCTCATAAAAGACTATGATTGACAAAGATTTAACCCTCCAGTACCTGGCGGACTTCCAAGAGAAGAAGCTCCCAGAAACCGTTGAGCGTGAATTGAGAGTTCCCCTAAAGAGCGAGCAAATCATAACCCTAATCGGGCCGCGGCGGAGCGGGAAGACCTTCTACTTCTACCAGCTCATTAAAGAACTTCCGCGCGAGGACGTTCTCTACATAGACTTCGAGCATCCCATCTTTGAGGGATTCGAGCCAAAGGACATCATGGACGTTCTTAAACTCCATCGTGAGGCCTTTGGCGAGCCGGTTTACATCTTTCTCGACGAAGTTCAAGCTGTCAAGGACTGGGAACGAATGGTCAGGTATCTCCACGACGAGGGGTATTCAGTTTTCGTAACCGGCTCCTCCTCAAAGCTCCTCTCTATGGAGATAGCCTCAAGGCTGAGGGGAAGAACGCTGACCTACACTATGCTCCCCTTCTCGTTTCGGGAATTCCTGAGGGCGAGGGGATACCACATGAGACGACCTCTGAGCTCAAAGCGGGAGGCCGAGCTTAAGGCCCTCCTCAGGGAGTACCTCGAGTGGGGAGGCTTTCCAAGGGTCGTTCTTGAGGATAACGAGACGATTAGGGAGAAGCTCCTCGAAGAGTACCTTGACATGGTTCTCTACAAGGACGTCGTGGAGCGCTACGGCGTTAGAAACCTCCACGTGATGAAGCTCCTCCTCCGCTCGCTGATGCGCTCCTTCGCCAAGGAGTTCAGCGTTCATGCCTTCTACAACGCCCTCAAGTCCCAGGGAATAAAGGTCAGCAAGGGAGTTCTCTACGAGTACCTCAGTTACCTTGAGGATTCCATGAGCGTCTTTTTGGTGAAGAAGTTCAGCTACTCCCTAAAAACCTCGGAGCTTTCAATTCCAAAGGTTTACCCGGTTGATGCCGGCTTTTCACGGCTCTTCTCGTTCACACCGGACACTGGCAGGCTCATGGAACTCGCGGTGTTCCTCGAACTGAAGAGACGGGAAGCGGAGGTTTACCACTACAAGAACCACAGGGAGGTTGACTTCGTGATAACTAAGAGAGGCCAGCCCGTCGAGCTGATTCAAGTCACATACGCGCTGGACTCTGGAGACGTAAGGTCGAGGGAAGTCGAGGCCCTGAAGTCTGCCGGCAGAAAACTGGGCGTGAAGAACCTGACTGTGATAACGTGGGACTACAGAGACGAGAAAGATGGAATCCGCTTCGTTCCGCTCTGGGGCTTCCTCACGGAAAAGCTTTAAGGCTATCGGAAGTACCGTCTTTGGTGGTCGAATGGGCCTTGAAGAGTTTTTTCAGCGCTATTTCATTGACCCAATAAAGTACAATCAGGGCTACAACGCCGTGAACACGCTCGTCTATTCCATAATCCTCGGCATCGCCGTCCTGCTCCTCCACAAGATGCTCAAGAGAATGGGTATAAAAGTTGACGAGCGCTTCTTCGTCGCCCTCATGCCCTACATAATCCTTGGCCCGCTGATGAGGAGCATAACGGACATAGGCCTGCTCCCGAGGACGTACCTAACAGTCAGCCCCGGTGGTTATTTCGTCATAGCGGGCTTTGCCATAGCGTCCCTCCTGACTGTCTGGAGGCACCTCGGGCCCGATGAGAAGCTCTACCCAATCTACCGCGACTTCGGGTGGGTGCTCGTCGCGGGACTGCTCTTCATAATGGTGATCAACTGGAACAGGGTCTCGGTTAGGTGGGAATACTTCAAGTACTTCCTCCCAGCCCTCCTCGTCTCCGAGGCCGTTATATGGGCCCTTTCAAAGAAGCTTGAGCTAGTTAGGAAAAACAGGACTCTCTTCTACACCCACTTCTACGACGCAACAACCACGTTTGTTGGAATCCAGTTCTTCGGGTTCTGGGAACAGCACGTCCTCGCGAGGACCTTGATGAACCTGCTTGGAACGCCCGCCGTTATGTACCTGGAGAAGCTCGCCGTAATAACCATCGTCGTTTACGTCCTCGATAAATTTATGACTGACGAAGACCCCGAGCTTATTAACTTCGTCAAGCTGACAGTCTTCATTCTCGGGTTCGGGCCCGGGACGAGGAACGTGCTCATAACTCTCCTGGGGTGATACGTATGGAGTTTGCCTGGAACGAAATCGCATTTACTATGGCAAAGGACTTGGAGAAGACAATAATGCCGCTGTTCGGCACGAAAAAAGCGGGTGAAAACGTAGGAACCAACGTGAGCGGTGACGTGACCAAGTACATAGACAGGGTTGCGGAAGACATCATCATAAGGCACCTCAAGCCCCTCAGCGTTAACATAGTGAGCGAAGAAGTCGGCGAGATTGACAACGGGAGCGACTACACAGTGGTAGTTGACCCCCTGGACGGCTCCTACAACTTCTCAGTCGGCATTCCGATATTCGCGTTCAGCTTTGCGGTCTTCAAGGAAAAGGAGCCCGTCTATGGGGCGATCTACGAGTTCTTCCCAAAAGCATTCTACGAAGCGATTCCAAGAAAGGGGGCGTACCTTAACGGAAGACCAATCCACGTCAGCGACCCCCAACCAGGAAAGGAAGCGATAAGCTTCTACACGCGCGGTAGGGCCCTTGGGCTGGTAAATAAGGTCAAGAGAGTCCGAGTCCTGGGAGCAATAGCGGTGGAGATGGCCTACACGGCCAAAGGCTCTCTCGACGGCGTCTTTGACATCAGAAACTACGTGAGGCCGACGGACATAGCCGCCGGAGTAATGCTCGTGAGGGAAGCTGGGGGCATCGTGACGGACGAAGGTGGCAAGCCCCTTGAGCTTGAGCTGAGCGCAGAGGTGAACACGAACGTTATAGCCGCCGCAAACGAGAGAATACTCAGAATAATCCTGGAGGCGCTGGAGAATGAGCCTTGAGCACTACCTCCACCGCTACGGGCGGGCGACATTTACCCTCTTCCTGATAAACGTCGCGGTCTATGCAGTGGAGGCAGTTATGAGTAAAAATCCTTTCTGGATTAGTGGGGACGTCCTGGCTACACTAGGTCAGTGGAACTACGCCGTTCTTCACCTCGGGGCATGGTGGCAGCCGTTCACGGCGATGTTCGTCCACGTCAACATAATCCACGTCCTCTTCAACGCCTATTTCCTACTCTCACTGGGCAGCCAGCTCGAAAGACTCATTGGACCCAAGCGGGTCGTGATCGTTTACATTGTCTCGGGCCTGACTGGAAACCTGCTAACACTGTTCCTCACGCCACCCAACCTCGTCAGCGCAGGTGCCAGCGGGGCGCTGTTCGGTATCGCGGGGACGCTGATAGCAATAACCGGCGTCATTGGCGGGAACATGCAACTGGCCCTCTTGAACGCCTTCGTGCTCTTCCTCGTCAACAGCATCCTGCCAAGGGTCAACGCCATAGCCCACTTCGGCGGCATGGTAGTGGGCATCCTGATGGGCTACTACTACGGAAAGGCCATAAAGAGAAGGCTCACCTGGGCCTACACGTACGACTACTATTAGGCAACCACCAGCGAAAGATTTAAAAACGCCCACCGAAAGGTATAGGTCGAGCGCTCGGGTCGTGCCGGGGTAGCTTAGCCTGGTCAGAGCGCTCGGCTCATAGGGCCGCTCCCCTTCGGGGGAGCCTGAGAAACCGAGAGGTCCGGGGTTCAAAGCCCCGCCCCGGCACCATAAGAAACTTTTCTGGCGAAAAGTTTCATCAAAACCCGTAGCTCCTTCAAAAGGAATCACAAACTTTGATGAAACTTTGCCGGGCAAAGTTTCAGCGCTGGCGGAAGATTAAGTGCCTTTTGAATTGCTAAATTTTAGAATTTTAGAGTGAGTTTCTATTGGATTTGCTCTTTTGCAAGTATTTCACTATGAGAAGGCGCCCGGAGGGCGCCAGAGTAAGTTTGAAAGTGCTTGAAAGTGGATTTTTGAGGTTAAACTCACTTGAGAACTGCCAAACCAATTAGTGCACGACTGACTTTTACCCGTTGATACGAAAGGGAATTCTTTAGATCAAACAGATTAAACTTTTCTCAAAAGTTTGTTGCCAAGCAAAGGTTTCATCAAAGTTGACAGCTCATTCTTGAAAGTTCAATTTGAGCAAGTTTCCCGTTTGGATAAAAAAGCCTTCCCGAGCACACCCAGATATCGAAACCAGCCAAAACACCCCGCAACCGGAAAGTTTTTCTGGAAAAACGCCAAAATCGGCTTGATGAAGATAGTAAAAGTTCCCTCCAAGGACAGGGTTGGGATCATAAACGTCGGCGCACCACCGGAGGTCGAGCTCGACATCGACGTCAAGCCCCGGAAGGGAGAACTCGTCGTCTGGATAACGAACCCAAACACCTTCAAGGTCGAGACGGACAACGAGATTGAGCTCTACGAGTACGTCGGTTTCTGGCAGAGGCTTGACCCAGGGATAGTGTTTCTAAACCGCAAAATCGTCCTAATCCCCGGTGAAACGATAGAGCAAAAGTTACCGGTGGAGCTCACGCCAGGGAGATACAAGGTCGTCAAGGTGGCCTACGTGAACGGGGCCAAGGTTAGAGTTGAAAAGGAGTTCACAGTCCGCTGAGCCAGAAGCGTTTCAAGTAAAGCCTCATCCTCGCCAGGTCAACGGGCCTCATGGTTTCCACCATCCAGTCCGGAAAGTCCTTCCTGACGTTCCTCCAGAGAACGCGGTAGTCGAGGATTATTATCGAGCCCTTCTCCTCCGCCGAGCGGTGAACCCTTCCTGCCGCCTGAACCAGTTTCCTGTGAGCGGGGAGGTAGTAGCCGTAGTAACGGCCCTTCCCAGGAAACTTCCACTCGAAGTACCTTATCTGGGCCTGAACGCGCGGAGTTGGCCTCGCGTATGGAATCCCGACCAGGATGACCCCGTTCATCTCGTCGCCAGAGTAATCCTGTCCCTCACTGTTCCTCCCACCCATGACACCGAGCAGAACCGCCCCGTTGCCCTTTGCGTGGGCCTTAAAGCTCGCCACCATCGCGTCGTTCTCGGCCGAGCTTACTCCCTGCCTCTCGATGAAGACGGCCTTTCCGGTTCCCTCAAGTCTAACCTCAAGGTTGGCCGAGAGAAGGCCCTGGAGAACCTCATACGAGGCCGTAAACACGCCGACGTTCTTGGGGATTAGCTTGACCGCCTCAACTATGTAGTCCACCATCTTCCTGTAGACCTGGAGCGAGCGCTCCTCACCGCGCGTCGAGACGTCTTTGGCGACCAGAACCTGCGCGTTTTCACGCTTCACCATCCTCGGAAACTTCTTCAGCCTGGCATTCTCGATGCCCATGACGTCCCTGAAGGCCTCGAGGGGCGTAAGGGTTCCGGAAATGAAGAAGGCGCTGTGGACGTCACGCAGGAAGGTTAGAGCTTTCGACGGGTCAAGGGCAACTAGCTCAAGGCTCAAACCCTTCTCCCTGCTGAGCAGGAAGAGGTAGTCGTCCCTGCCGATGAGCGAGAACCATAGGAGCAGAAACTCGCCGACGCGGCCGATGTAGCTCCTCGGCGGCTTGCCCTTCTCGATTCGGTCTTCCCTAATTGCCTCGCCGATTGAGACCATCTCGTTCAGCGTTTTGACGAGCCAGCGCTCGCTTATCCCGAGTGTTCTCATCAGGTGAACGAAGACCAGCTCTGGCTGAATCGGCGTTTCCTGGATTTCCCTGTCGGCGAGCTTCTCACGGAAGAGCAACTCAAGGCCCCTGCCGAGTATGCTCAGGAAGTTGGCTATCTCGTTCTCCCTGTACTCGTCGGCCTCCTTGATGGCCCTGTTGAGGGTGTGTATGCTCAGCCTGTCGCTCAAAGCCGAGATGGCCTGGTCCGGCAAATTGTGGGCCTCGTCGAAGACGATTATCAGGTCTGAGTAATCCACGCCGAGCGAGCTTATCAGGCTCTCCCTTATGCTGGGGCTTATCGCGTAGAGGTAGCTGGCAACGATGACGTCCGCCTTCTCGGCTATTTTTTTCGTGAGGTCGTAGGGGCAGAGCTCGAGCGTCTCCGCGTAGCTCAGGATTTCAGAGGGGTGGGACGGACTCTCGAGGAAGAAGTTGATAAGCTCGTTGAACTCGGCCTTTTTCTTCTTCTCGTTCTCGTAGAAGGGGCACTTTCCAAGCTTCTTCAGGTTCTTGCAGACGACCATGGCGGTGTAGGCGTCGCTCGTGAACTGGGTGAGGTAGTTGTGGAGGCACAGCTCCTTCCTGCTCCTGAGCTCAACCCCGGAAACCCTTGCCTTCCTGTTTATCGCCTTGAGTTCCTCTATAACGCGGTCCATCTGCCTGTGCGTTCGGGCCAAGTAGAGAACCTTGAGGCCGAGCTCTTTGGCTATTGGAAGAACTCCCGCCAGAACGCTCACTGTCTTACCGAAGCCGGTAGGTGCCTCGATTATGGCGTTCTCTCCCCTCTCGGCAGTTTCGCGCACGAGCTCAATGAACTCCGCCTGATTGGGCCTGAGGGTGTCGTAGGGAAAGTACTGGAGGTCTGGTTGCATGGGAAGAGTTTTTAACGGGCCACTTTTAACCTTTCCCGTGGTGGAGATGGAGGAGCGAGAGAAGAAGCTGGTCGAATACGGCATCGAAGCCCTGATTGTAGCGTGGCTTGGCTACCTGTTCCTCTACCAGAACTACCTGCTCCACAAGTGGCACAGGGGGCTCCCACTGCCAGAGAAGTGGCCCTTTGCCCTGGGGGGAATCGCAATGGGGCTGGCTTTTCTGCTCTACGAGATGTGGAAGCTTGAGAAGAAGTCACCGACGGAGAACACTGAGGAAGTACTCTCCCCCGAGCTCGAGGCCTGAGAAGTCCTCCTCACCGACGTCAAGCAGGGGCTTATTAACCTCGACTATCGCGCTTCCACCCGAGCTCTCGTGCTCGAGGTTTTTAACCACGTCGTTCTCGACGGTTATCCTGAACTCCTCGCCCTCTCCACGTCCCGCGAGGGAAAAACTCCCGTTTCCAAGGCTGAAGCGGAGGTATCTGAGGAGGTGGGGGAGATCCTCAGAGGCCAAGTCCCGCACGTAGAACTCCCCCTTCCCCGTTGGAAGGATTTTTCCAACGATTCTCCGGTAGCTCTCAGAGAAGCGGCAGATGGACAGCCCAAACCCCTTTGCAAGCTCCTCAAGCTTCCGGCCGAGAAAGCGCTCGACGAGGTCGGCAGAGGCCCTTGACACAAGCCTGCCCTCCCCAGCAGAGATCGAGAGGATGAGGAGTCCCTTCGTGCCCTTCATTATGTAGGTGGCAGTCGAATCGGCGAAGGCAATGTTCATCTTTCCCCGGAACTCAAAGCTGAACAGCCGTTTTCTCAGGTGTATCCTGACATCGAAGGGTTCTTCCCCCGAAATCTCCGCCTCGAATGGCAGTGACAAGAAGAGCTCCCCCGATCGTGATACAACCCACTTCACGGCTTCCCAGTCCGCTGAGAAGGGCATCTCTGCCACTCTTGATTCCATCGCTGGACACCTTTGGGCGTCCGCTACCTGTAGAATATCCAAAATCCATTTTTAAAGTTGGCGGAAGAAAAGAGGTGAAAATCAGAGCTTGAGCTCCGGAATCTCTTCAAGAACCTTGACGGTCAGCTTGACCGCGGCATCGACGTCGCGCTCGTCAACGACCTCCGTGTTGGAGTGAATGTAGCGCGCCGGGATGCTTATTCCTCCGCTTGGGACGCCGGCCTTGTTGAGGTGTATGGCTCCTGCGTCCGTTCCTCCACCGGTAAGGATGTCCCACTGGTACGGAATCTCGTGCTTCTTGGCAAGCTCCTCCATCCACCTAACTATGGTCGGGTGGCAGATGACGGAGCGGTCCATTATCTTAATCGCGACGCCCTTTCCGAGCTGGGTTATCTGCTTGTGCTCCGGCGTTCCCGGAACGTCGGCGGCGATGGTAACGTCGAGGGCGAAGCCATAGTCGGGGTCAATGCCGAACGCTGAAACCTTTGCACCGCGGAGGCCGACCTCCTCCTGAACGGTCGCGACGAAGTAGACATCTGCGTCAGTCTCGGCCAACTGTCTCGCGGCCTCGACGAGGATGTAAACCGCTATCCTGTCGTCGTGGGCTATGCTGACGAGCCTGTGCTTTCCGAGCCTCTCAAGCCTTCCGTCCCAGGTGATGACGGTGCCTATCTTTACGCCCATCTCCTCGGCCTCTTCCTTGCTCTCGGCGCCTATGTCTATGAATACCTGCTCCCAGGTTGGAGCCTTGCTCCTCTCCTCTGGCTTCTGGATGTGTGGCGGGACGCTTCCACCGACACCGTAGATGAACTCGTTCGGGCCGACCCAGACCTTGAAGCGCTGGGCGATGAGCGTCCTCGGGTCAACACCTCCAACGGGCGCAACGCGGAGGAAGCCGTTCTTCTCGATGTGGGTCACCATGAGGCCAATCTGGTCCATGTGCCCCGCGAGCATGACCTTCGGGCCCTTACCCTTCTTGTGTGCTATAACGTTGCCGAGCTTGTCAACCTTAATCTCGTCGACGTAGGGCTTGAAAGCCTCGATTACAACGTCCCTGACGCCGAGGAACTCGTAGCCGGAAACACCAGGGGCCTCAACAATCTTCTTGAGCAGTTCAAAGTCCACCATCACAACCACCTCTTTCGTTAAGATTTTCATCTAAATGCTCATGGCTGGAATATTTAAGGTTTTAGGTCTCCTCCCAAAGGTTTTTAGCCTTCAGGGGACCGTTCCCATTATGGAGCTGCTTAAGCTTAACGTAGTCCCCTGCAGGTTCATAGAGAGGCTCAACCGCTTCGTGGCGCTGGTGGAAGTGGGCGGTGATGTTAGAAAGGCGCTAGTTACCAACACGGGACGGCTGGAGGAATTTATGATTCCTGGAAGGAAGGCCTTCTGCACGCCTAAGAACGGTGGGAAGACCGATTTCGTTCTTGTAGCCTTTGAAGACCTCAACGGAAAGGGAGCAATAATAGACACCCGAACCCAGGCAAGGGCGTTTGAGAGGGCCGTTGAGCTGAACCTTGTACCTTGGCTGAGAGACTGCAGGATAAAGAGGAAGGAAGTCCGCGTTGGGAACTCACGCCTCGACTACCTCCTTGAGTGCCCGAGCGGTGAAATCTACGCAGAGATGAAGAGCGCCGTCCTGCGCGGTGGGGATAAGGGCGAATACGCAATGTATCCAGACTGCCCGAGCGTCAGGGGACAGAGGCACATAAGGGAGCTCATCGAACTGGCCCGCTCCGGAAAGAGGGCAATGATATTCTTCATCGGCGCTATGCCGGGCGTTGAGAAGTTCAGCCCCTACGAGAAGGGAGACCCGGAGATAGCGCGCCTCCTGGCTGAAGCCAGAAAAACGGGTGTTGAAGTGCACGCGCTGAGCATCTCACTCCTGCCGGACGGCAGGGTGATTCTTGAGAGGCCGAGCCTTGAGGTCAAGCTTAGAGAGGATTTTTAAAGGCCTTGCCGTATTTCCAGAGGGGTAACGACCCCGTGAGGTGATGGGAATGGCCATAGTTGACGTTAGGATTCTTGTGGAAGGAGCGAGCGACGTTGAAGTTGTAAGCAAAGCCCTCCAAGGTTTGGCCTTGGGAAGCGAGTACAACATAACGATTTCCGCGATAATTCCGACAACCAACGTGGAGATAGCCAAGAGCGCCGCGGCCGGTGCAGACCTGCTCATCATAGCCACCGACGCCGACCGCGTTGGAAGGGAGCTGGCCGAGAGGCTCTTCAACGAGCTCGGCGAAATGGTCGGGCACATCGAGAGGATGAAGCTCCCCCTGGGCCACGACCTAGAGCACGTTGATGTCGAGCTCGTCAGGAAGGAGCTCAAGAACACCCTCGTCAGGGCAGGACTGAAGAGCCTGCAGGTTCTCCCTGAGTACATGGAGCTCAGAAAACAGCTCCTTGACGTGAAGGGGAAGTACGACCAGCTTGCGAACGAGTATGAGAGCCTTTACAAGGAGCACGAAGAGCTCAGGAAGAAGTACGAGGAGCTCCACTCCGAATACACCAGGATTAGGAACGAGAACGAGGGGCTGAAGGAGCTCCTCGGCAAGAAGAGCAAGCCCGTCAAGATCGAGGACGCCTGGACCAACCTGTTCCCGGCTGAGCCCGTCCCGGACGAGAGGGTTCTCGCAATAGCGGTTGAAAAGCTCGGCCTTGCCGGAAAAGTGGTCGTCGGCCAGGGATACGTCTTCGCAGAGGAGCAGGAGCTCGTGGAGGAGCTCATGAAGACCGTTTACCTAAGCCTCGCCATAAAAGAGGACATAGAGTCAAAGGCCGAAAACCCCGCCAATACTGGAGAGCAGAAAAAAGAAGGTGAAAAACCCGAATCCGGGGAAGACTTTGAAATCATAGACGCCGGATTAAAGCCAGACGAACTGCTCTAAGGGCTGAGCGATGAGCACCGAAGTCCTTGAAGAGTTCGAGACATACCTCGACCTGGAGGGCAAGAGCCCGAACACGGTTAGGATGTACTCCTACTACGTCAGGCGATACCTTGAGTGGGGTGGAGCCATCAACGCGCGCTCCGCCCTCCGCTTCTTGGCAAGGCTGAGGCGCGAGGGATACTCAAACAGGAGCCTGAACCTCGTCGTCCAGGCTTTGAGGGCCTACTTCCGCTTTGAGGGATACGATGATGAAGCCGAAAAGCTCAAGCCCCCAAAAGTGCCGAGGAGCCTGCCGAAGGCCCTAACCCGCGAGGAAGTCAAGCGACTGCTCTCCGTTATCCCGCCGACCCGGAAGAGGGACAGGCTCATCGTTCTCCTCCTCTACGGCGCAGGCCTCCGAGTCAGCGAGCTCTGCAACCTGAAGAAAGGAGATATAGACCTCGACAGGGGCATCATCGTCGTCCGCGGTGGAAAGGGAGCAAAGGACAGAGTCGTGCCCATTCCCGAGTTTCTGGCTAAGGAAATCCGCTCGTACCTCGAAACGCGCTCCGATTCGAGCGAGTACCTCCTCGTCGAGGAGCGGAGAAAGAACAAAGACCGGCTCTCACCAAAGACCGTCTGGTACCTACTGAGGAAATATGGGGAAAAAGCCGGGGTGGAGGTCACACCGCATAAGCTACGTCACAGCTTCGCAACGCACATGCTCGAGCGCGGGGTGGACATAAGGGCAATTCAGGAGCTGCTGGGACACTCAAACCTCTCAACGACGCAGATTTACACAAAAGTTACAGTCGAACACCTCAAGAAGGCGCAGGAGAAGGCAAGGCTCATGGAAGGGCTGGTGGAGTGAGTCCCAGCAGGAACTTCCAGAGGGGAACAACGTTTATCCTAAGGTTATCCCTTTCAATGGTTTCTTCTTCATCGAGAGTCACCACTGTGAGGTTCTTACAGCCGAGGTTCCTGCCTGCCTCGGTAAGGGAGGATAGCTCTCTTTCTTCGGCATCACTGAGGCTTAGGGTTACCTGAATAAGCTCCACGACTTTCCCTGATTCTGACACAACGAAATCAACTTCTTTTTCACCGGAGCCACCGTAGTAGCAGATGTTGAGGAGCGGGTTCTGGTAGTGCTTTCTTCTAAGAAGTTCAAGAAAGACGGCATTTTCCATATCTCGCGCAGGGTCTTTTCTTGAAAAGAGGGCAAAGCCGGTGTCAATAAGGTATACCTTTTTGGGGGCCCTGATAGATTCCTTTTCGGAACGGGCAAACTTCGGAAGGAAGAAGACAAAGAAAGAGTCTTCAAGTGCCCTGAGGTATTCAAGGGCGGTTGTTTTAGATGTCCCGAACTCCGACTGGAGGAAGCGGTGGATTGAGCTGTAGGAAGTGTATTTCGCGTAGTTCGATAGCAGAAGCTTAACAAGGGCCTCAATTAGGGCCACGTTCCGTATTCCGTGCCGCTCTACAACATCCTTTGTTATCATCACAGAGAAGTACTCTTCAAGGATTCTGACCTTATCGTCGAGCAAAACTACCTCAGGAAAGGCGCCGTACCGCAGATACTCCCCCAAGAGCTCCTTTATCCTGTGAACCTTTCTGCCATAGACGTCGTGCCGTTTAAGCTCAACTCCCTTAAACTGGAGGAACTCCCGGAACGAGAGCGGAAGGAGAGTGTAGGAAATTCCACGCCCCCTTAGCTGGGTGGCAACCTCCCTTGAGAGGAGCTTGGAAGAAGAGCCGGTAACGGCAACCATGAATCCCTCATCAAGGAGATACCGCACGCCTATCTCCCAGTCAGGGACGTTCTGAATTTCGTCGAGAAGGAAGAAGACTTCTTTTCCAACGTTCTCTGGATAGAGGTCAAAGTAAGCATCTACAACCCCTGGGAAGTCTCTGCCGGTTATCCCGAACAGAAGGGGATTCTCGAAGTTTAGGTACACATAGCGTTCCCGCTCTTCGCCGACCAGCGAATAGAGGAGATAAGTTTTCCCCGAGCGCCTAGGGCCAATTATTACCGTAGCTTTCCCAGGGTTCAAGGAAACCTCCCGCTCCCGCTTCAAAACTTCCGGAAGGTCTCTCTCATGAAAGAGGCGAATATAGCGTTTAACGTCATCAGACCGCATGGTACACTATACCGTACCAACCTTTAAAAATGTTTGGTACACTATACCGTACCAATTGGCAGGTCAAAATAAAAAAGATTCGAGTGTTCAAAGCGCCCCCTTCCTCCTGAGAAGGGCAAGGTAGCTCGTGAACGCTCCCGTTGAGATGGTATCTCCCAGCCCCACGGTCGAGACCGGGTTGCTGACGAGCCTCGTGGGGATTATCACGACCTTGTACTCCCTTGTCCTCAGGCGCCTCTTGGCCTCCTCAAAGCGGAGCTTGACGTACTCGCCGCGCTCGTTGTAGGGGACGCTCAGGCCGACCTTGAAGTCCTCCGGCGAGCGAATGTCTCCGAGAGATGCCCTCGCAGCGGCTAGGGTTGTTCCGAGCTCAAGGCTCTGCCTCAGCTCCTCCTCGCTCAGCGGGTTGTCCGCGTGGGTGATGTACATGAGGTAGTAAATCGTGTGGATTTGAAGCACTTCAAGGTTCATCTCGTCTATGAGGATTTTTCCACCCATGACGGTGTCCTCGATGCGGTTGTAGGTGAATATCCTCTCGGCGAGCTTGGAGTAGCCGAGGGCGTTAAGGACGTAGGCTATCTCGGACTCGTCCATGCCGACGCTGTCCACGAGCGGGAAGAGGTTGTAGATGACCTTCTTTCTGAGCTCGCGGTTCTGTATTGAAGCGAACTCAAGGTGCACCTTGACGTCCTTCTCACGCTTGAGGAGCATTATGTCCTTCTTGGCCTCGCGGAAGTAGTAGTTCGCGTCCTTTCCGTCGGAATAGCGGGGCCTTATGCCCTGGTAGCCGGAGAGGATTGCACCGTCAACCCCCAGGCCAATCTCAGGCAAAAACGGCTTGAGCTCTGGCTCGGTGTAAATCCTTATGCTCTCGAAGCGGGCCGATACGATGAAACGGCCCGAGTAAGGGACGGTAATCGTCTCGTTGCCCAGTTTAAAGGTCGTCCCGGCGCGGAACTCGAAGATGCGGTTCACCTTAATCGGGTCGTTCTCGCGGTAGGCCTCGCGGGGGTGCTTCAGAACGAGCTTCCCGTCCTCGACGACGGGGTAGAACAGATTAGGCTTGTTCACAAACATCTCGGCCTGCCTCTTGGCGAGGTGAGGAGTGTAAACGATTACCTTCCTGAAGTCGAGGTTGGCAAGGAGGTTGGCTATTATTCCCGCCTGGCCGCCCATCCTCTCCACATCGTACTTGAAGTGGGAGTCGAACCAG
Organism: Thermococcus eurythermalis; assembly: GCF_000769655.1. Taxonomy (NCBI): domain Archaea; kingdom Methanobacteriati; phylum Methanobacteriota; class Thermococci; order Thermococcales; family Thermococcaceae; genus Thermococcus; species Thermococcus eurythermalis. The sequence goes on from NZ_CP008887.1 coordinate 2,021,020, forward strand.
GCCTGGAGCTCTTCGTTCACAAGCGGGACGGCCATCGGCTTGCCGGTCTTGAGGGCGTGAACGAGCCTCGCGACGAAGTCCAGCGGCTCGTTTATCTCCCTCGGGTACTCTTCCATTCTCCTCTTGACTGCATCAGCCCCGAACTCGTCAATGAGCCTCTGGACTATCTCGCCGTTGAGATAGACTATCGCGTCAACGTTCGTGTTGTAAGCTGTGAAGATTGACAGCTCCCTTGCCTCGTCGAGAAGCCCTATCATAATGTATCACCCTCCGTGAGTAAAAGAGTCGAAATCTTAAAAGGGTTTCGTCCCGGAGCAAAAACAAAGAGCAGGGAAAAACGAGTCAGTACTCTGTGAAGAGTCTCCCAAGGCCAGGAATGCGCTCCATAACGTCCATTTCCCGGAGGGCAAGCCACAGAGAAGCCTGGTTGCTCGTGACAACGGGGACACCGAGGTCGTTTTCGAGGGCCTCGATGATTTCAAAAGTCCTCCAGTTGGTGCAGCTGATGAAAATCGCCTCCGCTTCGTCCATGAAGCTCGCCTTGGCGAGGCGGTAGGCGGAATATGGCTCAAGTTTGCCTATGTCCTGGTTGTCCTCAATGCCGAGGCCCCTGATGTCGAGAACCGTGAAGTCGTTGGCCTCGAGGAACTCCTTCTCCCTCACGTTAATCTCGTCGGTGTAGGGGGTTATGACTATTATCTCCCTTGCATCGAGCATCTTGAGGGCCTCTATCACGGCGGTGCTGGTGCTTATTACCGGGACGTTCACTTCCTCCTCTATCTCCATCTCAAGCTTTTTCTCGTAGTCCTTTCCGCCGATCAGCGAGCCGCTCGTGCACCCGTAGAGAATCAGCTCGACACCGGCATCGCGGAGGAGCTTGGCCCCCTCAACGGCCAGTGTGTTCATCTTTACAAGCTCCTCTTCCGTGACGTTCTTCAGCGAAATCCTCGTTGTGTGGAGCGAAACGCCCTCGGGCAGGTAATCGTGAAGCTCCATCTCCATCGTCGTGTTTGAGGAGGGAACTATAAGGCCGAGCCTTCCTCTCCATCCGTACATGGTTTCACCCTTAGAGGTTTCTATTTGGGCTCTATTAAACCTTTGGTTTGGGAAAGGATTAACAAATAACCCATGTGAAGAGATTAAGGGGTGAAAACATGGAGCTTGATGATGCCATCATGAAGAGGAGTTCCGTGCGCTACTTTTTGGAGAAGCCCATACCGGAGGAAGACATCAAAAAGCTCATCGAGGCCGCTATAAGGGCCCCGACCGCGAGCGGGCTTGAGAACTGGAAGTTCGTGGTCTTCGTGAGCGAAGACGCGAGGGAAAAGATATACGACCTGATAGGAGAGGGCATGGTTCAGTACTACCGCGCCGTGAACCTTCCGGAAGACAAGATAGAGAAGCTCAAGAAGCGCATCTACGAGATGGGTATGTACAAGGCACCGGTTTACATAGCCGTTTTCATTGACAAACGCATCCGCTTCCTCAAGGGGGCGGAGTACGACGAGCCTGAGTTCATCTGGAGCGTCGAGAGCGCCGCGATTGCCATTCAGAACCTCATGCTCAAGGCAGTTGAGCTCGGCCTTGGGACGGTCTACATAGGCGTCACGAACTTCAGGGGCATAGAGGAGAAGGTGCGTGAGCTTGCGGGCCTCGACAAGAACCACTACCTCGTTGGGGTCATTCCGGTGGGCTACCCCAGGGACGAGCCCAGGCCATCGAAAAGGAAGAAGGGCGTCGAGGACGTCACCAAGTTTATTTAATCCAAATTCAGTTATCCATCTAAACTTTTTTATTCCCTTTGTCTGAACCAGGGACGATAGGTATGATAGAGTTTGTAATCCTGCTCGGTCTCATCGGCGGCTGGCTCGTGATGACGTCAACGCTGTTCCTCATGCTGGCCTTCGGGAAAATGTGGGGCCTGTTAGGGGTTATCTTCCTCGTGGGGTTCATCGTGATTAACCAGCGCTGGAAGGTCAGGTACATGAGGGCCATCATGGACGCGACCCCGAGGGCCAAAGAGCTGGCGAGGCACATCTTTGAAATGAACGAGTTAATCCTGCTGTCGTCCTACATAATGTCCCCCATCCTCTACACGGTCATCCAGAAGTACATTGAGATTGTTGTTAAGTTCCCAGCGGTGGGGTGATTGAATGAACGTTGTCATCGTAAGATACGGCGAGATAGGAACTAAGTCCAGGCAGACGAGGAGATGGTTTGAGAACATCCTCATGAACAACATCCGCGAGGCCCTCGTTAGCGAGGGAATTGAGTTCAAGAAGGTCGAGACAAAGCACGGCAGAGTCCTCGTAAGGACGAACAAGGCCAAGGAGGCCGTTGAAGTCCTCACGCGCGTCTTTGGAATAGTCTCGCTCTCACCGGCGATGGAAGTTGATGCCGACCTCGAAAAAATCAACAAGACTGCCCTCAAGCTCTTCAGGAGAAAAAAGAGGGAACTCCGCCTTGAAAAGCCGAAGTTCCGCGTCACCGCGAGGAGAATCACCAAGGAGTTCCCCCTGAAGAGTCCGGAGCTCCAGGCGAAGGTCGGAGAGTACATCCTTGAGAACGAGGAGAGCGAGGTAGACCTGCAGGACTACGACATCGAGGTCGGCGTCGAGCTGATGGAAGGGAAAGCCTACATTTTCGTTGACAAAATCCGCGCCTGGGGAGGGCTCCCCATTGGCACTCAGGGCAAAGTTGTTGCGCTCCTCAGCGGCGGCATAGACTCGCCCGTGGCCGCTTTCCTAATGATGAAGCGCGGTGTGGAGGTAGTTCCCGTCCACATCTACATGGGCGAGAAGACCCTTGAAAAGGTGCGCAAAATCTGGAACCAGCTGAAGAAGTACCACTACGGCGGGAAGGCCGAGCTGATAGTCGTCAAGCCGAAGGAGAGGGAGAAAATCCTTGAAAAGCTCCGCGAGATGAAGAAGGAGAAATACACCTGCATATTCTGCAAGTTCATGATGGTAAAGCACGCCGACAAGTTAGCTAAAGAGTTCGGGGCGAAGGGCATCGTCATGGGCGACTCCCTCGGCCAGGTAGCTTCACAGACCCTTGAAAACATGTACATCGTCAGCCAGGCGAGCGACCTGCCGATTTACAGACCGCTCATAGGCCTCGACAAGGAGGAAATAGTGGGCATAGCCAAGAGGATAGGCACCTTCGAGCTCTCCACCCTCCCAGAGGACGAGATTCCATTCATCCCGAAGCACCCTGTGATAAGGGGCTCATGGGAGGAGTTCAAGAAGCTCTACAGGGCAGTCTTTGGAGAAGAGCCGAAGAAGAGGGAGTGCTGAGGTGGTGGCATGGAATTCGGGCGCCTTGGGGCCTACGTCGCCCTTTCCCTACCAGTTATTTTCATAATAGGCCTGAGCATAGTCGTCCACGCCAACCCATGGTTTTCCTTCACAGACAACGCCCTGAGCGACATGGGTTCGCTCCACAACCCCAACCGCTGGCTCTTCAACGGTTTCTTGATGGTTTTCGCGGCAATTGTAATGATTCCTTCTGTAGTCGCAGTCAAGAACGGGCTTTCCTATCTCATGCCCCTCGCAACGGTCTTCCTCTTCCTCGTTGGAGTGTTTCCGGAGGAGCTCCCCTATCACAGCCCTTCAGCAATTCTGTTTTACGTCCTCGCTTTAGCCGATATAGCGCTCGTCGGAATAAAGCTCGCCAGAAGAGGAGTTTCCGCCGGCTACATCTGGAGCGCCTTGGCAGTCGTGACATTTGTCCTGATGGTCTACCTCGTTAAAGCCAAGGTGTTTAAAGGGATCGCGATTCCGGAGCTCATCGGTGCGGCAACGATACTGGCGTGGTTCGTCTACATCGGCCTGCTCCAGCTCAGGGCTGTTCCATAGATAACAACAAGCGGGACATTTGCTGGCTTTTGTTTTCCGTAATTTTTATTATAGCCTTGTGGGGTAGTTTTCAGTGATGTGGTAGTCTCCGGTATGTGGGAGTTTTGTAAGCCCGAATGGAGACTGCTGAAACTCCCGAAGATGTGGGGAGTCCCCGTTCCCCCCGAAAGCCCCACAATGAAGATGGGAGTGGGGAAGGTTATCCGCTACGATGGTCTCGCATGTCCAAAAGTAGCGGGTAACCAGAACGGTTTCAAACTCTAAGTTGAGGAAAGCTTCATATACGGCCCTTTCCTTCTCCCAACCATGAAAGCCGTTGCACTGCTCAGCTCAGGCATAGACTCACCGGTCGCGATTTATTTGATGCTCACGAAGGGCGTTGAAGTGACCCCCGTGCACTTCAGGCAGAGCGACAAAAAGGAGTCCAAAGTCCGGGAGCTCTACGAAGTCCTTAACAAGTACGGAAAGCTGAACGAGCCTGTAATCGTTGATGCCTATGAGGAGCAGGCCCCAGTCTTCTCGAAACTGGCGGAGATAGGAAAAGGGAAGTGGACGTGCCTCTTCTGCAAGTGGACGATGATAAGGAAGGCCTGCAGGATAGGACACGAAATCGGGGCGAGGGCATTAATCACGGGCGACAGCCTCGGCCAGGTTGCAAGCCAGACCCTCGACAACCTTCTCGTGATAAGCACCGCCAGCGATTTACCGATTCTGCGGCCGCTGATAGGCCTCGACAAGGAAGAGATAGTGAGAATAGCGAAGGAGATAGGAACTTTCGAGATAAGCATCGAGCCTGAAGAGCCGTGCCCCTTCGTGCCGAAGTACCCGATAGTCAGAGGCTCCCTCGGCGAGTTCGAGAAGATAAAGGAAGCGCTGATTAGGGAAGGCGTTCTTTGATTACCCAATTTTGTCCCCAACTGTACGCTCTAGGAAAGTTTTTAAGGCCTTCTCCGGATTCCTTTCCGGTGACGGCAATGAACGTGTTTAAGGGCACTCTCGAACTGTTCGAGAAGTACAAGCCGACCCCCCTGGTCAGGCTCTCGGCCGAGCGGGGGGATGTCTTTTGCCAAGTTAGAGTTCTTTAACCCGTTCAGCAGGAGCATAAAGGACAGAACCGTTTTTAACATGCTTACGAAGGCCAGGGAGCGCGGGGAGATCAACGACACCGCCCTTTTTGAGGCGACCTCCGGCAACGTCGGAATCGCCATGGCGGCCCTGAGCAACGTTTTTGGCATCAGGTTCAGAGCATACCTGCCAAAGCCGACCCCGAGGGCCACGCAGGTTCTCTTAAAGGTTCTCGGTGCAGAGGTCGTCAGGACGGACTTCGAGACGATAGACCAGACCATGGTGCGCTTTGTGCAGAAGGAGGCCAGAAAAGCCGGTGCGGTGAACCTCAACCAGTACGAAAACGACGATAACTTTGAGGCGCACTACCGCTCCACGGCCAGAGAAATCGAGGAACAGCTGAGGAGCATAGGCAAGAAGCCGGACGTGCTGATAGCGGGCATAGGGACTTCGGGCCACATAGCGGGCATAGCGAGCTACCTGAAGGAGCGCTACGACACGGAGGTCATCGGCGTTGTCCCAGCGAAGGGAGAGAAGATACCGGGAATCAAGAGGCTGGAAACGAAGCCCAAGTGGTACTTCCAGACAGAGATAGACCGCGTGGTGGAAATAACGAGGAACGAGGCCATAGAGGGGGCAATCCGCGTCGCCAGAAGGGACGGCCTTCTCATAGGCCTCAGCTCGGGGGCAGTGTTCAGGGCGTACGAGAAGCTCGCGGAAGAGCTCGGCGAGAAGACCTACGTCCTCATATTCCCAGACGATGGGTTTAAATACGTCGAGGCCTTTGAGGGCTACCTGGGGATAACATGAAGAGACTTGCCCTCGCCACTCTCCTTCTTTCGGTCAACGGAATAATGCTCCTGTACTACGCCTACGCCCTGAGCTCGCCCGTTTACCTGACATTCGCCCTCCTGAGCCTTCTGCTCGCCTACGGCGTTGGACTCGAGAACAGAACCGCGATAAAGGTCGCCCTCATCTACGCCGCGGCGGAGTTCTTCTTTGCATTGCTGTTCCTGATGGCAGGCAACGTATTCTCTGCCGTCGATGCCGCAGTGAGCTTCTTCATACTGCACGACATCATGGGGTACATCAAGGAAGTTGCGGGCGAAGAAGAGACCGAAGACGTTGATTAAACGCCCCCTGCAGTATCTGGAGCACACCTTAAACCACAACAACGAACAAACCGGCCGTTTTGAATTTCCGGGCCTTTGCAGGTGTCGGGAAGGCATCAGAAAATTCCTCCTTTCAATAGGGACATGTTTATAAGGGTAAATTGTCCAATAGATAACAAACAGCGGTAGCCAGGAGGACGAAGAATGAAGAAGTCTCTCCTAGTTCTTCCAGTTCTGGCCGTCATTCTGGTTGGCATCGCGGTTATCGGGTTTTCGGAGAATGGCACTCTCAAAGAAGCCCAAAAAATAGATGACAGCGTTTCTCTCAACGTGCGCTTTGCAGTGTGGACTGGGAAAGAAATTATCGTTGGGGCAGTTCTTTTCGTGGAGGAAGAAGATGCCTATGAGTTCCGGATTTACAGAATCTCAGGGGATAAGAAAGAGGTCGCTTTGAGGATCCCAATCGGAGATATGCCAGTTCCCGGCGACACTGCCGTTTGGACTGGAAAGGAAATCCTGATTTTCGGAGGGACTGAAAATGAAGGAACCGCGTATCAAACGCCCGATGTGTATTCATACAGTCCGGACACGAATCAGCTCAGGCTTTTGAACGCTTCAATACCTTACCCAAATTCTGGCAAAGCGGCCCTGTGGGACGGGAGATATGGTTATCTCTTCATACAACCTGACAGGTCGGAGGAAAAGTTCGTTTACAGGTTTGAGCCGGAAACGGGGAGGTTTGAAAAGTTAAACGTCACGTATCCGGAGGGATTCGGCAACCCCGGGACATGTCTCTACTCGGCGGTGTGGTATAAGGGCCTCGGCTATCTGGTCTTCCGGGATAAAATTGCAGTGTTTGACCCCCGTTCACTCTCGTTTAGGTGGTTCAACACAACCCTGCCCACGGAGTACTATGCCCGCAGTGCTGTGGCCACGGAGGAGGGCATTTTCATATTCGGCGGCTTCCTCACGTGGGACGACTTCAGCAGGGAGATCTTCAAATTCGTTCCAGAGAAGGGTTTAGTGGAGAAAATGAAGAGTGAGCTCCCATTCGGCGTTGCTCAGGCCCCCGCCGTTTGGGACGGAAAGCGCGTGTACATAATAGGCGGCTACAGTAACGGCAGAGATGTTAATGCCATAATCCCGTACGATTATAGGGCGGACAGGGTTGGAGGGTAGCTTTATCGGGCCCAACGGCTAGTGGAGACAAAGAATTGGTCACAAAAGGTCATTGCCACAAGAGCACTAAAATTGCAGAAAACAGTGAAAAACAAAAGGCGCCGATTAGCAGTCAGTTCCGAGGAACTGCTTCAGTTTTCCTTCTTCGGCTCCTTGAGGATTATCCTGGCGTCGACGACAACGGCGCCCTTGCCCTTCTCGTAGACGAAGACCGGGTTGAGGTCCATCTCCTTGATGTAGTCCCTGAGGTCGTCAACAAGCTCGCTGACCTTGAGGAGCATGCTGACTATTGCGTCTATGTCCGCTGGTTCTTCACCGCGGGCGCCGGCCAGAATCGGGTAGCCCTTTATCTCCCGAACCATCTTCCTGGCGTCGCGCTCGGTTATCGGGATTATGCGGAAGGTGACGTCCTTGAGGACTTCGACGAAGATTCCTCCGAGACCGAACATTATAGCGTGGCCGAACTGCGGGTCTTCGGTAACACCGATGATAATCTCCCTGCCTGGCTTCAGCATCGGGGCAACGAGAACACCGAGGATTTCCGCGTCCGGGCGGTACCTGCGCGCGTTCTCGTGTATCTCCTCCCACTTCTGCTTGAGCTCCTCCGGGCTCTTGATGTTGAGAAGTACAACTTTCGCGTCGCTCTTGTGGAGGATTTGGGGCGACATCAGCTTCAGGGCAACGGGGTAGCCGATTTCCTCGGCGTACTTGAGTGCCTCGTCAAGGGTCTTGGCGAGCTTTTCCTCTGGGACGGGGAGGCCGTAGGCTTTAAGAACCTGCTTTGCCTCGTACTCAACCATAGCCGTCCTGCCCTGGGACAGGACGGACTCAATAACTTTAAGGGCTTCCTCCTTCATGGTACCACCACCCGAAAAATTAAGGGGGTCACGCCCCCTTTCTCAGATATTCAGCGTACTTAACAAGGCCTGCCATGGCCCTAACTCCCCTCTCGGGGGTCGGATAAACGGGAACGCCCCTCTCTTCGAGCATTCTGGCGTAGCGCTCGGTCTTCTCACCACCCATTGCAACGGCAACAATAGGCTTGTCGCTCTTCTTCTGGTACTCTGCAAGGATTTCGATTATCTTTTCCTCCTCAAGGAGCGGAACCTGGAAGAGGACTATGACGACTATCGCGTCGACGTTCGGGTCGTTCACGAAGCCCTCAATGGCTATCCTGTACCTCTCGGCGTCGGTGTCGCCTACGACGTCAGTCGGGTTTCCTGCCACGGCGTGCGGCGGGAAGTTCTCCTTCAGGTACCTGAGGGTCTCCTCGCTGAGGTCGGCCATCTTGAGGCCGAACCTTGCGACGGCATCACTAGCCATAACTCCAGCACCACCGCCGTCGGTGATTATTCCTATTCTGTCGCCCTTCGGGAGCTTGTCCTTGAGGGCGGCGAAGGCCTTGGCGAGGTCGAACATGTGCTCGAAGTCCTCGGCACGTATGATTCCGGTCTGCTTGAAGACGGCGTCGTAGATTGTATCGGCACCGGCAAGAGAACCGGTGTGAGAGGATGCCGCCTTTGCTCCGTACTCGCTCCTTCCGCTCTTGAGAGCAATGACCGGCTTGACCTTGGTTATCTTCTTCGCGGCCTCCATGAACTTCCTTCCGTCCTTCACACCCTCAATGTAGAAGGTGACGACGTTTATGCCCTCATCGTGGATGAAGTACTCCATAAGGTCCGCATCATCAACGTCGAGCTTGTTGCCGTAGCTGACCATCTTTCCTATTCCTATGCCAGCGCCGGCCGCCCAGTCGAGCATCGCAGCGGCAAAGGCACCGCTCTGGCTGACGAACGCTATGGGCCCGCTCTTCGGCCTGTCCATTTTCTCCTCTGGCAGGAAGACCGTGTCAACACCGGTGTCGGGGACGTAAACACCGACACAGTTCGGGCCGATGACCCTTATTCCGTTCTCCCTGGCTATCTCAAGGATTTCGCGCTCCATCTTCTTGCCTTCCTCACCGAGCTCACCAAAACCGCCCGTAATGATGATAACCGCCTTGATGCCCTTCTTCGCTATCTGCCTCATCGTGTCCGGCACGAAGGGGGCTGGGATAGATATGACCGCCAGCTCGGTGTCGTCCGGGAGCTCCTCGACGCTGTGATAGACCTTGTAGCCGTCAATCTCGTCGAGCTTGGGGTTCACCGGGTAGATATTGCCCTTGAAAATCCCGCGCTCCTTGTTCGTTTTGAAGTTCTCAAAAATGACGTTGCCGACCTTTCCCTTCTTGTTCGTTGCACCGATGATAGCAACAGCCTTCGGGTCGAAAAACGGCCTGAGTTCTTCAACTATTTTTTCCACCATCGCTGTCCCTCCAGAAATCTTAATTTCAGTTAAAGTTTCCCTGAGATGTATAAAAGGGTTGCGTTTTGTAAAAACGAGCTTTAATGGACTTCAAAGTTCACCAATGTCCCTGAGAAAGGCCAGACTAGCGCGCGCATCGTCAAGGCTCGATACCTCAAGGGCCATCGTAACGTCCCCGATACGGGAAAGAACTTCCCGCCAGGGAACCGTGCCGGCACCCAGAGGGAGGTGTTCGTCCCTCCCGCCGTTGTTGTCGTGCAGGTGGGCGTGGACTATCCTTTTGCCCAGCAACTCAAAGAACCGCTCAAACGGGAAGCCGACCGTGTTGAGGTGGCCGACATCGAGGGTAACTCCCAGCCGGGTTCCTTCGAGCAACTCGCTCAGCCTCTCCGGTGTCTGGGCGTCAAGGATTGGAAACCTTGGCATGTTCTCGACGCCTACCTTAATTCCAAACTCCTCAGAACAGCGCTCCAGTTCCCGTAGAGAGGCCTTGTGAACCCGGTTGTAGTCGTCGTGGAATCTCCTGCTCGCGGGGGAGCAGTGGCCGGGGTGAACGGTTACAACGAGGGCATTCAAGTGAGATGCAACCTCCAGAGCCTCCCTCAGGACTTCAAGGGAAGCCCCCCTGATTCTCTCGTTTAGAGAGCCGATGTTCACGTCGCTGAAGGGAGCGTGGAGTGTAACCTTGAGCCTGAAGCTATCAAGGACGTCCGCGTAAGATTTCCAGGTCTCTCTCGTGAAGAAGTTCGGCCACTCGCTCACGAGCTCCACGAAGTCAAAGCCGAGGCTTTCAACGTTCCCAAGCCACCTTTCGAAGTCCCCAGGCGTTCTCCCATTGTAAGATGTCATGGAAAGCCCTATCATGCTCCCACCATCAGCTTGGCCATTAATACGACGTAGAGGGTTCCAAATATGTCGCTGTTGTTCGAGATGAGAGGAATCGCCACGCTGTCGGGGTCAATGTTATGGCGGAACAGCAGGTAGGAGAGGGAGTACGAGTAGAGCATTATGAAGAGCGCCATGAACGGGTAAGTGAGGGCTATTACCCACACGGAGCCGGGAACCCCCATACCTGTTGTCAGGCCCACAAGTGCTATACCTATTAGGAGCTTCACGGCACCGACAACGGGGGTCGTGGTGAAGAGGGCCAGGATATCAGTGAACGCCTTGGGGCAGATAAAGCCCTCAATCTCACCGAGGTGGAGCTTCGTCGAGGTTTTTGCCGCCACTATTGAACCGTAGTTTCCGAACGAGCTTAAGATAGCGGGGTAGATGAAGCCCAGTATGACCGAGGCCTGGATTATCCCGCTGAACCTGGCGAGGAGCGAGCCGGATACCGTTGAGAGGAGCGCTAAAGCAGTCACCGTTACGAACACCTGTTTGAGCTCGGCGAGCTCTTTGAGCCGCACCCTGCTGAGGGCAGTCACGAACAGGAAGAGCGCAATCGTGGCGTAGTTGAAGGCCCTGAACCCCTCGGGCGAGCGCTCGATGAGGAGGATGAAGAGAACCAGCGACGGAACTGTGAGGAAGTCCCCCATCGAGGCCACGAGGGGGGCCGCAACGCTGTCCGGGTCGATGCCCCTGCGGAAGGAGAGGATTGTAACCGCGGAAGTGAAGTACCCGAGGATAAACGAGACGAGTATCGTGGAGGTTATCACGATTAACAGGACTTCGAAGGCGTTCTTCTTGATGCCGGTCAGCACACCGACCGCCCAGAGCAGAAAGACAGGGATTAGGGAGAGGAGCATCCTTAGGACTATCTCCTTGAGGACTTTCCTGTCCCTGACCGACGGGCTGAGCTCACCGAGGTAGAGCATCGTGGAGAAGCGGGACGCCATTGACCCGAAAACGTTCCCGCGAAGCCCCATTATGCCCGGCAGAACCACAAGGAGACCGGGGAGCTGGGTTCTTATCGACTCAAAGTACTTACCCAGAAAAGTGCCCCCGAAGAGCCCAAACACCTCAGAGGTTAGCAGAGACGGTAGCGTAACCCGATAGGCTTCTCTGACTTTCTTTCCCAGCTCTCTTCCGACTTCCCTGCCGATCACTGGTATCACTCTCCATCATTTCACCCCCCAAGGCGTTGGCGTCTTTGGTATTAAACCTTTTTCTTTTGCGAAAACTAAATAAGAGTTTTCCCCCTTCCCCCTTCGGTGAGAGAGGAGTGGAAGAATGGGACGAGATAGACGTTCCGAATAACGTTAAGGACATCTTCATAGAAATGAAAAACACCGCGGAGCTCATGGTTGACCTCGCGTATTCCTCCCTCCTGTTCCAGGAAAAGGAGATAGCTGAGGAGGTCCTTGAGCTTGAGGAATACCTCGACCTGCTCAACTACCACCTGATGGTCAAGGCAGTCCTCGCGGCAAGAAGTCCAAAAGAGGCCGAGCAGATAACGGCTATTCTGCAGATGGGGAGGGCAATAGACGAGATATCCAACGCCGCGGCAGACCTCGCCAAGATGGTTCTTGAGGAGAAGCTCCACCCAGTGGTAAGGGACGTCATCCTTGAGAGCGAGGAGACAATAGGCAAGGTTGAAGTGTCCCCTGACTCAATCCTCGTCGGCAAGACCCTCGAAGAGCTCGACCTGGCCACGAACACCGGCGTCTGGGTGTCGGCCATAAGGAGGGGCAAGCGCTGGATATTCGACCCTGACGAGGACACCAAAATCATGCCCGGAGACATAATCATCGGCAGGGGCACGAGGACGGCCCTCGACTACCTGAAGGAGATAGCGCGTGGAATCCTTAAGGTGATGCGGAATGAGTGAGCTCGACGAAATCAGGAACTGCCTGGTTGAGATGAAGGACGTATCGGCGCTCATGGTAGACCTCGCGTTTTCATCGGTTCTCTACAACAGCGAGGACATAGCGGAGGAGGTATACCTCCTTGAAGAGAAGATGGACGATTTAACTCTCAAGGTCAAGAAGCTCGCCCTCCGCGCGGCGAAGACCGAGGAGGACCCCGAGAGTCTTCTCAGCATAATAGACCTGGCCGACATCAACGAGCGCATCAGCGATGCGGCCTACGCCATAGCAGACATAATCCTCCGCGATATCGAACCCCACCCGATAATCCAGAAGATTATGGAGGACACCGAGGAAGAACTCGGCAGGGTAACCGTCCGGCCGGGCTCAGTCCTCATCGGAAAGAGCCTCAAGCAGCTCAAGCTCCCGAGCAAGATAGGGACGCGCATCCTTGCCATAAAGCGCGGGAGCAGGTACATCTACAACCCGGGCAAGGACGACGTCATAGAGGAGGGCGACGTGCTCATAGCGGTAAGTCCCGACCTTGACAAGCTCAGGAAGCTCGCCGGGGAAGAAGTTGAGGAAGAGGAGAACTGACTCCTGCCGCTCGAAAACTTTTTATCCTTTTGAATGTTCTTAGTTTGATGCCAACTCGGAGAGATAAAGCATTCCTGTACGGGATACTAATCGCGGTGCTTCTTGCCTATTCGGCATCTTGGCTCCATGAGAGGACTGTCTCCTTCCCGGGACAGACAAATGAAAGCACGTTAGGCCCCTGGACTTTCGATGTCAACGCAAGCGACCTCTCCTGCATTATGGGACACTGGAAGCTCCTCGGCGTCTACTCTTTCAAAAACCAGAGCGACGTTTTCATAAGGATGTCCTACTCCCCGGAGGGCATGAGAAACGTTGGGTGCAACTATTTCATGATAACAGGCCGCTTTCGTCTGTACCTTCGACCGGTTAACGATTCGGTCGCAATAAGGGAAGTCCTCTTCGTGGTGGAGAACCTGAGTGAGGTTTCCGTTGACCCGATATTTCCCAACCAGGAAGGAGTCATGTACTTCAAAACTCCGGACGGCAATTTTGAGGTCACTGAAGCTCGCGTGCCGGGCCTCGAAGTATGGCAGGCAATCCGGGCCAAGGCCCTGAGACCAGCGTGGGGAGAGCCCCTCGAGCTAACGCCCATTATCCCACTCGACATCGATAGGAAAAATGACGGAGCCACTATCGAGGCAAAGGTGAGGTTTAGAATAGAAGTTGAGTACCTCGTGAGGACTGGCCCCTTCAGGTCGGAGAAAAGAAAGCTCAGAATAGAGATACCTGCCGTTTACCGCCTGTATGGGTTTGAGGACTGCCCCTACGAGTGCGAGCCCTAAGCCTTCCCCTTTATATCCTCATCTGTCACCAGCCCCTTCGCATAGGGGCAGAGCTCCCCCAGCGGGCACTCGTTACATTTAGGTCTTATAGGTTTGCATATTGTTCTTCCGTGGTCGACCATCGCGTGGTTAACGTAAATCCACCTGTCCTTCGGAATCAGCTCCATCAGGTACTCCTCGACTTTCTCCGGGGGAACCCTCGGCGGAGCGAGGCCGAGGCGCTTGCTTATCCTGTTCACGTGAGTATCTACTGGAATAGCCTGCCTGCCGAAACCGTAAGCCAAGACAATGTTGGCACACTTCCTCCCGATGCCGGGGAGCTTCATCAGCTCGTTTACCTCGTCCGGAACCTTTCCGCCATACTTCTCAAGGATTATCCGGGAGGCCTTGACAATCCACTCGCCCTTCGTCTTCCAGAGGCCGACGCCGTTCTCCCGGAGGAATGCCTGCATCTCTTCAACCGGCGTGCTGGCTATCGTCTTGATGTCCTTATACTTCTCAAAGAGCTTTTCCCAGACCTTGTATGTCACCTCGTCGCGCATCCTCTGGGATATTATGCAGTGGATCAGCGTCCTGTAGGGGTCACCTATGAGGAGCTTCTCCCTCGGGTGGGTCTTCATGAGGATTTCAACTATTTTCTCTGCCCTCTTCCTCTTTTCCTCCAAGCTCTCCTTGAAAGTGAAGCCCTCAAGGCTTAACGAGCCTGAGCTTGTTTTTGTCATGGACTATCACCACTGCCCCTTTGGAAGCCCTAACTTCGTTAAGCTCCTCGAACTCATTGCTATAAACTTTTTGCCCGTCGTGGTTCAGAATCAGAACCTCCTTGTTGAGCACGACGACGAACCCCTTCTCGAAGGGGAGTACTTCTTTCACCGGCTCATCAAACTCAAAATCGAGAACCTCAATCTCACCGTGAGAGAACTCTACTCTCGTTTCCTTTCCAACTTCCAGCGGTGACGGCTCGGCCAGAACGACCTTGAAGCGTAGCGGTTTTCCAAGTATCTCAATACCTATTTCCTCGCCCGTGCGGACTTCCTTTCCCATGAGCTTGTTTTTTATGACCTCGCTGAAGTCAGGAGGAAGCTCGGCCTCGAAGAGGGGCTTTAGAACCACCCTCATCTTACCACCCAGTTCCCTTTCTCGGGCAGAGTAATTAAGCCTTCCCACCGCAACCCTTTTAAGCTGATATATCGCTCGATATATTGGTGGTGAATTTGGAGAGGCCGAAGTATAAGGGACACCTCAAACTCCTCGTCCTCAAGATACTGTCGGAGAAGCCGATGCACGGCTACGGCATAATGGCCGAGCTGGAGCGCTCTTACGGCATACCCCACCCCAGCCCCGGAACGATTTACCCGATACTCTCATCTCTAAAGCGCAGTGGTTTGATAGAGACCGTCGGCGAAGGAAAGAGGGACAAACGCCTTTACCGGGCGACGGAGAGGGGCAAACAGTACCTTGAAGAACACGCGGAGGAGCTGGAAGAGGTACTCCGCATGGCGGCCCTCTTCAGGGAGTTCGCGAGGCTCGGTGGAAAGGAGCTCGCGGCACTTCTTAAGGAGGTCTTCCTCTCGCTTGACAGGCTGAGCGACGAGCAGAAAACCGCGCTCGCGAGGGAGTTCTCCGAGTTCACGAAGAGGGTCAGGCTGATTCTCCTCGGCGAAATACCCAGAGGGGATGGAAATGAGTGAGGCAATCCTCGTTGAGAACCTCGTGAAGAGGTATGGGGACTTTGAGGCAGTCAAGGGAGTATCATTCAAGGTGAAGCGGGGCGAGATATTCGCCTTCCTCGGGCCGAACGGAGCCGGAAAGACCACCACGGTTCACATGCTCACCACTCTGCTGAGGCCGACCTCAGGCAGGGCGGTAGTTGCGGGCCACGACATCGTCGAGGAGCCGGTGGAAGTGAGGAAGCGGATAGGCATCGTGTTTCAGGACCCGAGCCTCGACAGGGAGCTGACCGCCTACGAGAACATGCTCATCCACGGGAGGATATACGGGCTGAAGGGAAGCGAGCTGAAAGAGAAGATAGAGCACCTCCTCAAGTTCGTTGAGTTATGGGAGTTCAAAGATAAGCCCGTCAAAACGTTCTCGGGCGGTATGCAGAGGAGGCTTGAGATAGCGCGCTCCCTCCTCCACGAGCCGGAGGTGCTTTTCCTCGACGAGCCGACGATAGGCCTCGACCCGCAGACGAGGGCGCACATCTGGGACTACATAAAGGCGATGAAGGAGGAGCACAACATGACCATCTTCCTCACGACGCACTACATGGACGAGGCGGAGCAGTTAGCGGACAGGATAGCGATAATAGACCACGGGAAAATAATCGCCGAGGGGACGGCGGAGGAGCTGAAAAAGCTCGTGGGCAACGATGTGATTTACCTCAAGCTCGAAGCCCCCGAAGAGCTGAGGTGCATCAAGGCCGAGTTCATAAGGGAGTGCAAAATCCTCGCGGACGGTAGGGTAGCTTTAGAAGTCGAGAACGCCGCGGAGGCCCTCCCGAGGCTCTTCGAGCTGGTCGCTGAGAAGGGCATCAAAATCCTTGAAGTGACGTACCACAGGCCGACGCTCAACGACGTCCTCCTCCACCTGACGGGGAGGGAGATAAGGGACGAGGGCGCTGAGAACCCGATGGCTGCCTTCGTGAGAATGAGGATGAGGAGGTGACGGCATGGAGGCGCTTACCACTATGGCATACAGGCAGCTGAAAAGGTTCACAAGGGCGAAGTCGAGGGTCGCGGGCATGATAATCAACCCTCTCCTCTGGCTCGTCTTCTTCGGAATGGGCTGGAGCAAGGTCTTCGACAACCCCATGGCGAGGACGGTCTTTGGGGGCGTTGACTACCTCACGTTCCTGGCCCCGGGTATCTTCGCTATGACCGTCTTCAACCAGAGCTTCGTTGCGGGAGTAAGCGTCATCTGGGACAAGCAGTTCGGCTTCCTCAAGGAGGTTCTTGTAGCACCGGCGTCGAGGAAGGAGACCATCTTGGGGCGCATAATCGGGGACTCACTCGTCACGCTCACGCAGGGCGCCATAATCCTCGCGCTAACCTTCCTCCTCGCGGAGAACCTGAAGCTCAGCGGCTTCCTCCCGGCGCTTGGGGTGGGCTTTCTCCTAGCTATGGCCTTCTCCGGCTTCGGCGTCAGCCTCGCCCTGAGGATGGAGAGCATGGAGGGCTTCCAGATGATAATGATGGTTCTAATGCTCCCGCTGACCTTCCTGAGCGGCGCAATCTATCCAATAGAGACAATGCCGGGGTGGATGAAGGCGCTCGCCTACGTGAACCCGCTCACATACGCGGTGGACGGGGCGAGGCACTTCCTTGTGGGGGCGAGCGTGGCAAGGTTCTCTCTTGGGGTCGACCTCGGCGTGCTTGCCGTTTTGGCTGCCATACTCGTCGGGCTGGCGATGGTCGAGTTCGAGAGGGCCACAATTGGATAAAGGACAGAGAAGCGAAAAAATCAGAAAATCCCGCGAGAAAGGCATCATTGAGCTTTCTCTTCTTTTACTCTATCTTTGAAGGTCTCATAGCTTATTCTGAACGCCTCAAGAACAGGGAGCTTCTCGCCCGCGAAGAAGCTCAGCATCGCACCGCCGCCGGTGGATACGTGGCTTATGCCCGTTATACCGTAGCGGTAGATGCTCGCTATCGAGTGGCCCCCTCCCACGACGCTGAAGGCAGGGCTCTCGCCTATCGCCCTAAAAACGCCGACAGTTCCTACGGCAAACTCTTCGCGCTCGAAGACGCCCATCGGCCCGTTGGCGACTATAATTTTCGCCCCCAGAAGGATTTCACGGTACTTCTCCACCGTCCTGGAGCCGATGTCGAGAATTGGGTAGCGGTCAAAGAGCCACTTCTCATCGCTGAGGAGGTCAACCTCCATCCTCTTCCCGTCCCGGTCAACGGCAAAGTCCACAGGGGTTCTCACGTAGGGGTAGAACTCGTCGAGAATTTTTTCGGCCCAGTCCACGAGGTCAAGCAGACCCTTTCGCCCCATGAACTCGATGTTAGCATCGCCGAGGTTGAAGCCCTTGGCGAGCGTGAAGACCTGGCCCACGAGGCCGCCAGTGAGAATGAGGTCGGTCTTCCCCTTCTTCAAGACGTTCTCGGCGACCCTCAGCGAGTCGTCAACTTTTGAACCCCCAAGGACGTAGACCCTCGGCCTCTCGTCGCTCTCGTAGGCACTGCTCAGGGCCGTGACCTCGTTCTCCATCAAATAGCCCATCACCATAGGCTTCAGTCTCGCGAACCCCACGAGCGAGGGCTGGCTCCTGTGGGCGGCGGCGAAGGCGTCGTTGACAACGTAATCGATTACCGGGGCGAGCTTCCTCACGAAAAACGTTTTCTCGCACTCTTCAAGCGGCTTGTAGAAGACTTCCTCGGCTGAGAAGCGGAGGTTTTCGAGCATAAGGACTTCGCCCGGTTCCAGGGACTTTATTCTGTCCCTCGCAAGCTTCCCAAAGATGTCCTCGACGTATTCAACCTCCTGGCCGAGGAGCTCACCGAGAATCTGAGCGTGCTGCTCGGTGGTTATGTAGTCGCCCTTGTAGGGCCTGCTCTGGTGGGTGCCGACGACCACCTTTGCCCCGTCCTCGACGAGGTGCCTAACCGTCGGCAGAACTGCCCTGAAGCGCGCGTCGCTCGTAATCCGCCCGTCCTCCACCGGGGAGTTCAGGTCAGCCCTCAGAAACACGGTTTTTCCGTGAAAGTTGAAATCGGTGAGCCTGAACATTCCATCACCGGGAAAGTGTTAAATATGGCCATTAATAAAGCTTATTTGGACACTCTCAGTGAATAATCGGGCTCAAGTAAGTTCTTAAGGGGAAGTGAAAACATTCCCTCGGAAGGTGGACGGCATGAAGTGGACACCTGAGCTCGCGAGAAAGCTCCCCCGCGAGACGCTCATCGATTACATCATAGAGGCCCTTGGGAGGATGGGGTTTAAGAACTACGAGCGCGTCAGCGACCAAAACCGGTGGGGAATAGATATCGTTGCAATAAGGGACGACCCGATAGCGGGGATGGAAAAGCTCGTTATAAAAATCCACACTGACTCGCTCGCCTCGTCCAAGGACATAAGCGTCTTTGGCGACCTTCTTGACAAGTACAAGGCCGACAGGGGAATTTTAATCGCCCCGATAGGCTTTACAAAGGACGCAAGAACCACGGTGGCAAGGGAGTACCGCGGAAGGATAGTGATGTGGGACGCCGAGAAGCTTGCCCAGACGTTCCTGAACTACGGCATTGAGGCCCCTGAGATAGAGGAGAAGACAGATGAGGAAAAGGAAGAAAAAAGCCCCCTCAACGAGTTCGAGCTTGATGCACCACTGCTCCACGACTTCTCGCCGGAAGAGGTAATGAGGTTAATCTCCAAGAAGGCCAGCGGCCGGTACCCGATAAAACCCGACGAGATGAAGATAAAGTCCATGAAAGTTTCCCTCACGGGTGCATACATCCTCTCCTGGAGCGTTGAGGAAAAGAACGAACGCGACAGGGCTGTGGTGTTCTCGAAGGAGGAAATCGTTCCAAAGGCGTCATCCAGCGAGCTCTCCACCCAGGTCAAGAAGGCCCTCCTCAACGACAGCGCCGTGATAAAGGCCACCGAGCGGGAAGTCATCAACAAGATAAGCCCCAGCGAGGCGGTTGTGATACTCAAAGAGAGGCTCGCAAGAGAGCTCGGCGTCCCCGAGGGCCAGGTCAGGATACAGGACAGAAAAAAGGTGTATATCCCAGAGACAGTCGAAGTCGAGCTCCAGGTCGGGAAAAACGAGGGCAAAGCGAGAGTAAACCCGATAACCGGCGACGTCGAGTTCGAGATTGAGCCCCTGCCCGAGGAGTTCTTCAGGGAAAAGGTGCAGGAAATCGTGAAAAAGCGCATTGGAGAAGAGCCAGAGACAATTGAGTTCTCGGAGAAGGACGGGAAGGTAAAGATAACCGGGAAAACGAAGCGGTTCACGTTCACGTTCAAGTTCAACGCATACACCGGAAAAATCCTGCTCGCGGAGACAACTATGACAGATGAGGCCCTAAAGGAGCTCCTCCAGGGGACTTACCCCGATGGCGAAGTCCTCAGCCTTGAAAAGGGCAAGAAGGTCGCGGTCGCCGACGTCAGGCTGGAGGACGGGGTAGCGGTCGTCGAGGTAAACCTCGAAAACGGCGAGCTCAAGGAGGTCAGGAGGCTCCCATCGCCCGAAGAAGCCCTCGAGAACGCGAAGAGGGTCATAGAGGAGAACTTCCCGCTGAAAGGCCTGAAGGTGACGGAAAGCAGGGTCATAGAGCACAAGTTCCTGGAGCTTGACCTTGAGGGAGAAGGCGGAAAAGCGGTAGTGAAGATTGACGGTGCGACGAGGGACGTCCTGGACTACGCGGTCGAGATAACGCCCGAAAAGGCCGTGGAGCTTGTAAAAGAGAAGTACCCGGACTTCAACGTCAGGGACGTGAAGGAGAACGAGGCCTCATACAACATCACCGCGGAGAACGACAGGCATGCCGTGAAAATCAAGGTCACCAAGGACGGCAAGATGATTGAGGAAACGGAGAGGGTTCTGCGCGAGGACGTAGCGCGCGAGATTGCCGTGAAAAGGATAAAAGAGATAGACGAGACCGCCGAGCTCAGGTCGCTGAAGCTTGAAGATGACTGGGTTGCGGAGTTCCAGGGAGGGACTAAAGTCGGGAAGCTCGTGCTCGACAGGGTAACTGGAGAGGTCAAGGAGGAGGACGTCCTCTTCACGGAGGTTGCGCTTGAGAACAGCTTCCACGAGCACATAAGGAAGGTCTACGGCGAAACGGAGCTAAGAACCGAGAAGCTTACCCACTACAAAGACCAGAACTACATCCACATAAAGGTGGCAGGAAAGGATTACTTCTACTACGCCAGGATTGACACGAGAACCGGAAAAATAATAAGCCAGGACAGGGCCCCGATGAGGGGCCTGACGGCGAAGCTCAAACAGCTCCAGCTGGAGAACAAGTACAAGTGACTACGCCATGAGCATGTTCTCTATCATCTTTATTGCTTCCACTATCTTTCTCTCGGGCTTGTCCTCGTTGCGCGGTATCTCGAGGTTTATGACGAGCCTCTCTTCCTTGCCGTCGTCGAAGTCGTAGATTTCAAGCTCCTCGACCTCGACGTCCTCGAAGATGCTCTCGAGCTCCGGGCTGAGGACTTTGCCCTCGTTGCCGTAGACCTCGACGCGGACGACGTCGTCAGTAGTCGATGCGACAACCACAATCTCGTAGGGGCCGACCTTCTTGACGAACCTGAGGGCGCTACCGTAGCCCTCGACGCTCTCCTTGAACCCTAGCTGGAGCATCGTAGAGCGTATCGCCTCGGTCTTGCTCCTTATCCTGTTGAGTATCCTCTCGCGGAGCTTGTAGCTCTCCTCAAGGGCCTTCTTTATGCCTTCACCGGCCTCCTCAACCGGCCCCTCCCATATGGCGATAATCTTTATACCAGATGAAGTCGGCTTGAGCTCAATCTTGAGGGAATCAACGTCAAAGTCTCTCAGGTCATCAATCTTAAGCTCGCCAAGGGTGAGTATATCGAACTCAATTCTCACGACGTTTCCGAACGCCTTGCCTTTGAACTTCACCCTCATCACCAAGGGACGCTCAAAGCAACGGTTTAAAAACCCTTCCATTCAGGTCGGACGAGCACAGTCCTACCCGAAGGTTTTTCGAAAGATGTTGATGAAGCATGAGTATTAAAAAGTCGAATTCCAACAGATTCTTTCCAAAAATAAAGAGGTCGAGACGGACATCAGAAGACAAGCGGAGACAATACAATGTCCCAGTCCCAGGCTCTTCCCGGTAACCTGTCCTGCGCCTCCTGCCACTCAAGTTGTCCACAAAAAATTAAGATAGGCAAACCGCCCACTCACCCCAGCCTCTTTTCAAGGAAGACGGCCAGGACGAGGAGAAGTCCGAGCCCCAGAACGGCCAGGTAGGGCCAGCGCGTCGTGACTTCAGAGGCGCTTACACCCGTTCCGCCGACCTCGAAAGACAGGTCAGCGCGCCCCTCGCCCCTGACGACTACCGCCACGAAGTCCTCGTCGCTCCTGACGGCCATCGTCCCTGAGACGTTGTCGCCTTTCACAGTAAAGACCGCCTTCCCGGTTCCGAGGGGGTCGAAGTCCTCCCTCTCGCTGTTGAGCGTGAAGTGGTAGGCTTTTAGCTCCAGGTTTTTGCCGCTGGCTTTTATAGTCAGTTTCTTTCCGCGGAGGGAGGTGGCGTTGATTATTACCACCTCAAGCCCCTCACCGAAGGGTTTCCTCTCCAGCTCAAGCGTGACGTTCTCCGGTTCCTCCATGTAGCGCGCAACGAGCAGGACCGAGTCAAAGAAGCCCTTTCCTTCAACCATGAGCATGAACTCGCTCTCGTTGAAGATAACGAAGTCGGGCCTCCCCTCTGGAGATGAAGAAGTGTGGAGTATATCACCGTAGGGGCTGAGGACGTGGAGCTTCAAGTCCTCCCCCTGGCGGACGTAGCGCCCGTAGAGAAAGGCTATCTTTTCCCCGGTGACGTTTTCGAAGATGTAAGGGGGCGTCACGTCGCGCCAGACCACGTGGTAGGGGAGTCCTAAGTAGTGAACCTCAGACGTGAAGTTGCTCTTGGCGAGCCAGTTGTCCCCGTAAACCGGGAGCCTCCCCGCCCCGCTGACCTCCAGCGTGAGTGAATAGCCCTCGCCGTTTACCGTGGCGTTGAACTTCAGCGGGGCCTCCACGCGGAAGCCCGAGGGGAAGCTCGGCAGCGAGACGACGAGGGTCAGCTGGACGCTCCCTTCAACGTTGAGGGTCCTGACCTCGTTCTGGCCGTAATAGAAGGCGTACCTAACCGAATCCGGCAGTCCGGCAACACCGAGCTCTACCCTTCCTTTTCCCGTGACCACAAGGCTGTATGTAGCAGACCCGCCGAGGTATGTTCTCGCGTAGTCGTTGACGAACCGCACGCCCAGGCCCCTTTCGAGCATGAGGGGCACGCTTGTCGTGAAATCGGCCGAGGAGATAACGACGGTGGCGTAATCCACATCCTCGGTCAGGTTGAAGGCCACCTCCCTCTCCTCGCCCTCGCGGAGGCTGATGTCGAGGTAGAGGGGCGAGCCGACAATAACCGAGTTGCTCATGACGCTGACCTTTCCGTGGAAGTGGCCGCCGTCGTTTTTGAGTCTTATTCTCAGCGTTTCCCCGTCGAAGGAGTACGAGACGAGCGAGATATCGGGTGGCTGGAAGTAGAAGGTCTCCTGGGCAACGGCACCGTAATCAACGACCACCGCACCCTGAAGGGGGTTTCTATCAAAGGTTACCTCCTTTTGCTCGCCCCTTTCGAGGTGAACCTCCTTTTTCTCCAGGGTGAGCCCTCCGGCCGTGAGCATAACGGTCGCGTTAACATCATCTCCGTGGTTGAGGAGCGTTACGTGCAGTTTCTCATCACGCCTTATGGAGGTTATCTCAACCTGCTTTTCAATATCCTCAATGACAACGTTCTTGGTGAGCTCCCCAATGGACAGCACCAAAATGCCGGAAGGAGGGGTTTTAACCTTAAAGCTCACCTCGTCCCCCCGTTTAAGGCTCACGGAGAGCTCCTTCACGAGGAGGCCGTTTGAATACACCCTAAGCGTGTCGTTTATGCCGTAGTAGCCGTCCCACCTCACGCTGAGCCTTGTGTACGTGTCAAATGACTCAACAACCCTCACCGAAAAGTCCTCTTTCTTGACTATCTCCAGCCTCGAATAGTTCCCGCTGAGGTGGAGGACGAGCTTCTTAGTGGTCGGGTCGAAGCGCCCGACTGTGTAGTTAACCCCGTTGAAAAAGAGGCTCTCCCCAAAGCCAAGCACGCTTGAGTTTGACCCTGTGGGGCCCTCAACGCGCAGGTATATCCTGTCTCCCGAGGGGGAGGGGTCGAAGGTGACAACGCTGTCGTCAACGAGCAGAACCTCGTCGAGCCCAAGCTCGACCGGATACGCGAGGACGTTTCCAGCAAAGATGAGGAGGATTAGAGGTATCAGGACTTTTCTCATCGCCATCACCTCAGTCAGGGTACTCCTTGCGGTAGATGCCCAGCAGTGTGAAGAGCAGGGCCGCGATTATGCTCCCTATGAAGAACAGCGCCGTCATTCTGGGCTCGCCCTTGTAGGCATCGAGGCCGGCGTGGAGAGTGAAGTGGCTCTTGAGGAGCACCCCCACCTGGTAGTTGAGCGTGAAGCGCTCCGGGTTGTCAAAGAACGGCAGCTGGGGCAGTATGAACTGCGCAACGAAGACTAGGGCGAAGGCCGAGAGTGAAGCGTAGAGGGGGCGCGAGACGACCACCGACAGGAGCACAGCCAGCGCACCCAGCGCCCCGAGGAGCAGGAGTGTAACGCCGAGGGCGTAGAGTGCCTCATCGAAAGTCGCCCTAAAGCCTTCAAGGCCCGCCTTGTAGAGCAGAACCCCGTATATCTGGAGGACAAGATACGGGACTCCAAAGAGTACCGCTATGCCGGTCATTCCGGCTAAAAACTTACCGAAGACTATCTCGCTCTTTCGTATGGGCTTCGTTAGGAGAAGCCTTATGGTGCCCCTGTCTATCTCGCTCGCGAGGAGGTCGCTCATGAGGATTATGGCCACGAGCTGGCCGATAACGCCGAGCCAGAAGTTCACCATGAACTCGGAGGTGACTATCTGAAAGGACCGCTCAAGGGCCTTTGCTCCATACTCCGTTATCTCCTCGTGGGTGAAGAAGTAGACCACCACGGGCAGGAGCATGGCAGCGAGCATGACCTTGAACCGCCTCGCCCTAAGTATCCTCGAGACCTCGCTTGAGTAGAGGACGCCTATCACCCTTCCACCTCCAGGCTGAACTTCTCCATGAGGATTCTTTCGAGGGGGCTCGTGTGGGGCTTGAAGAGTTTGAGCCTTATCCCGTTCGAGCTGAGGTACTTCGGGAACGCCAGGAAGAACTCGTCGAGGAACTTCGGCTCCACGATGACCCTGATGACATTGTCCTCCTCCCACGCCTCCCGGATGTAGGGCTTCTCGCGCAGAAACTCCATCGCCCTGTCGTTATCGGAGGTCACCACATCGTACTCGTTTTCCTCTATCTGCGTCAGGTCGCTTATCTTCCCCTGGGCTATCATCCGGCCCTGGTTGATTATCCCCACGTAGTTGCACATCTTCTCTATCTCGCTGACTATGTGAGAGCTCACGAAAATCGTCTTGCCCTTCTTGGAGAGCTCAACAACCCTGCCGATGAACTCTATCCTGCCGAGGGGGTCGAGGTTTGCGGTCGGCTCGTCTAGGATTAAAAGCTCTGGGTCGGGCATGAGCGCCATTGCGAACATGACCCTCTGCTTCTGCCCGCTCGAAAGCTCCTTCATCTTGTTGAGCGCTATCCTCCCCACACCGACGTACGCCATCAGTTCCTTCGCCCTCTCCCTGGCTTCTTCTTTCTTCATTCCGGAGAGGCGCCCCATGTAGGTTAGGAACTCGAAGATTGTCATGTTCTCGTAAGCGATGGGCTTCTCGGGCATGTAGCCGACCCTCTTCATTATCTCCACTCTTTCCCTCGGCATGTTCATCCCGAAAATCTCAATCTCGCCGTAGGTGGGCCTCAGCGCCCCCGTGAGCATTTTGATAGTAGTCGTTTTGCCCGCTCCGTTCGGCCCGAGGAAGCCGTAAACAACACCCTCCGGAACCCTTAAATCGAGGTTGTACACCACGTTGCGCTTTCCGAAAAACTTTGTTAACTTTTCAGTCCTGATGAGCTCCATAAGGGGACACCCTAATGACGTTTTGTCCGTTAATACCATAATCTCAACGATTTAAAAGCATTCCCATGGAGTTATAAGCCACCAGAGGAGAATCAAAAAGAGAGAAGGCATCAGAAGACGAGCGGAGCGCGGTACTCACCCCAGACCTCTCTGAGGACGTCGGTGACCTCACCGAGCGTTGCGAGGTGCCTGTGCGCCTCGATGATGTACGGCATGAGGTTCTCGTCCTCGTTCTCGGCCGCGTTCCGGAGCTTGTCAAGGGTCTCCTCGACCTTCTTGTTGTCCCTCTCCGAGCGGAGCTTCTTGAGCCTCTCAATCTGCTTCTCCCTGATGCTCGGGTCGACCTTGAGGATTTCGACCTCGATGGGCTCGTCGGTCTGGAACTTGTTGACGCCGACGATTATCCTCTTTCCTTCCTCGATCTCCTTCTGGTATTTGTAGGCACTCTCGGCAATCTCCTTCTGGATGTAACCGCGCTCGATGGCGCGCATCATGCCGCCCATCTTCTGAATTTTCTCGATGTACTTCAAAGCTTCTTCGTAGATGTGGTCGGTGAGCCACTCGATGTAGTAGGCTCCGCCGAGCGGGTCAACGGTGTCAGCGACACCGCTCTCGTAGGCGATAATCTGCTGTGTCCTGAGGGCTATCCTGACGCTCTTCTCGGTCGGAAGGCTCAGCGCTTCGTCGTAGGAGTTTGTGTGGAGGCTCTGCGTTCCACCGAGGACGGCCGCGAGCGCCTGAATGGCGACGCGGATTATGTTGTTCTCGGGCTGTTGTGCCGTGAGGGTTGAACCAGCTGTTTGAGTGTGGAAGCGGAGCATCATGGAGCGCGGGTTCTTGGCGTTGAACCACTCCTTCATTATGTAGGCCCAGAGCCTTCTCGCGGCCCTGAACTTGGCTATCTCCTCAAGGAAGTTGTTGTGGGCGTTGAAGAAGAAGCTCAGCCTCGGAGCGAACTTGTCAACGTCCATGCCCCTCTCTATGACTGCCTTGACGTACTCTATACCGTCGGCAAGGGTGAAAGCGACTTCCTGGACGGCGTTGGCACCGGCCTCACGGATGTGGTAGCCGCTTATGCTTATCGGGTTCCACTTGGGAACGTTCTCGGCACAGTACATGATGATGTCAGTGGTGAGCCTCATGCTCGGCTGCGGCGGGAAGATGTAGGTTCCCCTCGCTATGTACTCCTTGAGGATATCGTTCTGAACCGTACCGCGGAGCTTCTCCTGGGGGACTCCCTGCTCCTCGGCAACGAGTATGTACATAGCCAGGAGGTTGGCCGCAGTCGAGTTGATGGTCATGCTCGTTGAGACCCTGTCGAGCGGGATTCCGTCGAAGAGAATCCTCATATCCCAGAGGGAGTCGATTGCCACACCGACCTTTCCGACCTCGCCCTCGGCCATCGGGTGGTTGGAGTCGTAACCGAGCTGGGTCGGAAGGTCGAAGGCAACGCTTAAACCCGTCTGGCCCTGCTCAAGGAGGTACTTGTAGCGCTTGTTGCTCTCCTCCGCTGTTGCATAACCGGCGTACTGCCTCATGGTCCAGAAGCGGCCGCGGTACATGGTCGCGTAAACGCCACGGGTGAACGGGTACTCTCCGGGGAAGCCGAGCTTCTCAAGGTAGTCCCAGTCCTCGCCAAGGTCTGCGGGGGTGTAAAGGCGCTTGATTTCAAAACCGTCGTCCGTCATGAACTTTTCCTTTCTCTCGGGGGCCTTCTGGAGGAACTTCGTGACTGTAGTTTCTTCCCAGCGCTTTTCCTCCTCGCGAATCTTGGAGAGCTTCTCCTTATCGAAGGTCATACCAACCACCGCTTAGGGTTGGGCGGTGGAACTATAAAAACCTTTTACATAGCGAAAGGTCGCCTTTGTCATTGGATAAAAAGTCCAGTTTGAGCGGTTCGAAAACCTGACAGAACTTCGAGTAGAGAAGGGCATTGTTTTGAACATTGTTCCAAATTAGAGCAAAAATCCTAATAAATCAGGAAGTCCTAAATAAGAAACCGAAAACTTTGCGGAGGTGGTGGCGTGCAGACCGTGACAAGGAGGGCCAGCTCCAAATGGGTAACCGGGCTGAGGCCCAGGCTGGAGGAAGCCTTTTCGCGCGGGGCCTTCGAGGGAACCCTTATCGGAAAGGCCGAGCTCAAGGGACTTGATATGCTGGAGGTCGTTGAGATAAAGCTCGTTCCCGGGAAGCCCGAGGGACCGTCCTTCGAGGTCTCTGGTAGAATCGTGACGTTCAAGTTCCCCGTGGAGAAGGGGGAGAGCCTTGACGACGTCTACTACCCCCTGATGGGCATGCTCAACAGGGTCTAAAGCTTTAAGCCTCACCCCCAAGTTTTTGTGATGCTCGTCAAAGGTATCGGCCTCGACAGCTCGGCAAGGCTTACCTTCCAGAGCCACGCCCACAGCGACCACTTCGTTAGCGGGGAGCTCATCTTCGCGACCAGGGCGACCAAGTTCCTCAGCCACCTCAGGAAGGGCGGGTTCTACCGCGAGGTCAGGTTCGGGAAGACCTTCTACATTGGCGACTTCAAGGCCAGGCTCTACCCAGCAGGCCACATGCTCGGTTCGGCCGGAATAAAGCTCTGGCTCGAAAACGGCACACTCTTCTACACCGGGGACACCAAGTGGTTCAAGCTTAGAACCGCCGAGAAGAGCCGTTTTCCTAGGGCGGACTTCCTGATAATCGAGGCAACCTTTGGAGTTCCACACTTTACGTTCCCCACGCCGAGGGAAACGGAGAAAAAACTGATAGCCTTCGTAGAGGAAGCGCTCGACAGGGGGAAGAGGCCCGCCCTCTACGTCAACCAGATGGGAAAGGCCCAGGAGGTCATGAAGATACTCGACGTCCACGGGATAACGGTTAAGCCCTCGCGGGAGATGCTCAAGGTCGCCAGGGTGTACTCAAAGTTCGGCGTCAGGTTCCGCAACGTGGAGAGGGACGGAGAGGTCGTCCTGCGCCCCTACCGCTCGCCCAGGGTTGAAAACTCTCTATCCCCCTGGGAACTGACCGTTTCGGGCTTTGGGAGGCTGAGGCTCAGCAACCACGCCGACTTCTGGGAGCTGATCAGGATAGTGGAGAAGGTAAGACCCGAGAGGGTGTTCACCGTTTACGGCTTCGCAAGGGAGTTTGCGGGTATTTTGAGGGGACTTGGCTACGATTCTGAACCCGTGACCCCCGATGCACAGATGGATATTTAGTAACATATGGGGACTAAAATCGAAAAGTTTATAAAGGATTCCTTTTTAGTAACTACTAGTAACCAAAAACAAAGACCATTGGGGGTGGTGCCGATGGTCTGGAGGAGGGACCGCTACTGGGACCCCTTCGACATAATGAGGGAAATACAGGAGGAGATTGACGCCATATTCCGCGACTTCATGCGCGGTCCAAGGCTCTGGAGCTACCGCGAGCCCGGGGAGAGCGTCAGCATCAGCGAGACCTGGCGCGAGCCCTTCGTGGACATCTTCGACCGCGGTGACAGGTTCATCATCACCGTCGAGCTCCCCGGAGTCAGGAAGGAGGACATCAAGCTCCGCGTTACAGAGGACACCGTTTACATCGAGGCCCAGATAAGGCGCGAGAAGGAGCTCGAAAAGGAGGGCGCAGTGAGGATCGAGCGCTACTACAGCGGCTACAGGAGGGTCATCAGGCTTCCTGAGGAGGTCGTTCCCGAGAAGGCAAAGGCAAGGTACAACAACGGCGTCCTCGAAATCGAGCTCCCCAAGAAGGCCCCGAAGAAGGCCGAGGGAGAGGGCTTCGAGGTCAAGATTGAGTGAGAGGGAAGACAAGGGGGACACCCCCTTATCTTCCTCTACCATCAAACCCCCGTAGTGGGGCTTCGCCCCACACCCCGCTTTAACTTTAACACCGGAGGGGGCTCCGCCCCCTACAACCCCCGATAAATGACTCGGCAATTCCCGATAAAATAAAACTCTAACAATCATCGCTCACAAAACGGAGGTGGTGTATATGAGCGAGAGGAAGGAAATCAAGCTTAAGGTCGCGTCCGCTTATCAGAGGGACGTTGGAAGGGGAATTGTGAGAATTGATAGGAAGGCAATGCGCGAGCTCGGCGTCCAGTCAGGAGACATAGTCGAGATTATCGGAACCAAGAACACCGCCGCCGTCGTCTGGCCCGCCTACCCTGAGGACGAGGGACTCGGAATCATCAGAATGGACGGAACCATCAGGAAGAACGCCGGCGTCGGGCTTGGTGACGAGGTCACTGTGAGGAGGGCCGAGGTCAAGGAGGCAAGGAAGGTCATAGTAGCCCCGACCGAACCAATCCGCTTTGGCCGCGACTTCGTCGAGTGGCTCCACAGCAGGCTCGTCGGCAGGCCGGTAGTCAGGGGAGACTACATCAAGGTCGGCATCCTCGGTCAGGAGCTCACCTTCGTCGTCACCGCGACTACTCCAGCTGGAATCGTCCAGATAACCGAGTTCACTGACTTCCAGATCAGCGAGAAGCCCGTTAAGGAGGTCGCCAAGACGGCCACGCTCGGTGTCACCTACGAGGACATAGGTGGCCTAAAGGACGTCATCCAGAAGGTCAGGGAGATGATTGAGCTCCCGCTCAAGCACCCGGAGATATTCGAGAAGCTCGGCATCGAGCCGCCCAAGGGAGTGCTCCTCTACGGTCCGCCCGGAACCGGTAAGACTCTCTTAGCGAAGGCCGTCGCTAACGAGGCCAACGCCCACTTCATAGCCATCAACGGCCCCGAGATAATGAGCAAGTACTACGGTGAGAGCGAGGAGAGACTTAGAGAGGTCTTCAAGGAGGCCGAAGAGAACGCGCCGGCGATAATCTTCATCGATGAGATTGACAGCATTGCCCCGAAGAGGGAAGAGACCCACGGTGAGGTCGAGAAGAGGGTTGTTTCACAGCTCCTCACGCTCATGGACGGCCTCAAGAGCAGGGGCAAGGTCATCGTCATCGGTGCCACCAACAGGCCTGACGCCATAGACCCTGCCCTCAGGAGGCCAGGAAGGTTTGACAGGGAGATTGAAGTCGGCGTTCCCGACAAGCAGGGTAGAAAGGAGATACTCCAGATACACACCAGAGGAATGCCAATTGAGCCCGACTTCAGGAAGGACAAGGTAATTGAGATACTGGAGAAGCTCCGCGGTGACGAGCGCTTCAGGAGCGTTATAGAGGGAGCCATCGAGAAGGTAGAGAAGGCGAAGGACGAGGAGGAGATAAAGAGGGCCCTCAGGGAGTTCGACGAGAGGCTCTACGACGAGGTCAAGGCGAGGCTCATCGATGCCCTGCTGGAGGAGCTGGCCGAGGTCACCCACGGCTTCGTCGGTGCTGACCTCGCCGCCCTTGCGAGAGAGGCCGCTATGGCGGCGCTCAGGAGGCTCATCAAGGAGGGCAAGATTGACTTCGAGGCCGAGCACATACCGAGGGAGGTCCTTGAAGAGCTGAAAGTGACGAGGAGGGACTTCTACGAGGCGCTCAAGATGGTCGAGCCGTCGGCACTCAGGGAGGTCCTCCTCGAGGTTCCGAACGTCCGCTGGGACGACATAGGTGGATTAGAAGACGTCAAGCAGGAGCTCAGAGAAGCCGTCGAGTGGCCACTCAAGTACCCGGAGGCCTTTATGGGACTCGGCATAACCCCACCAAAGGGAATCCTGCTCTACGGCCCGCCCGGAACTGGTAAAACGCTCCTCGCGAAGGCGGTGGCGAACGAGAGCGAGGCCAACTTCATAGCCATCAAGGGTCCAGAGGTGCTCAGCAAGTGGGTCGGTGAGAGCGAGAAGAACATCAGGGAGATATTCAGGAAGGCCAGGCAGGCGGCTCCGACGGTGATATTCATCGACGAGATTGACGCCATCGCACCGCGCAGGGGCACCGACGTGAACCGCGTCACCGACAGGCTCATCAACCAGTTACTCACCGAAATGGACGGAATCCAGGAGAACAGCGGCGTGGTCGTCATAGCCGCAACAAACAGGCCGGACATCATCGACCCGGCCCTGCTCAGGCCAGGAAGGTTCGACAGGCTCATACTCGTGCCGGCACCCGACGAGAAGGCCAGGCTGGAGATATTCAAGGTGCACACCAGGAAGGTTCCGCTGGCTGAGGATGTCAACCTCGAGGAGCTCGCCAAGAGAACCGAGGGCTACACCGGTGCCGACATCGAGGCGGTGGTCAGAGAGGCCGCGATGCTCGCCATGAGGAGGGCGCTCCAGGAGGGCATCATCAGGCCTGGAATGAAGGCCGACGAAATCAGGAGGAAGGTCAAGGTCACCATGAAGGACTTCGAGGAGGCCCTCAAGAAGATCGGGCCGTCGGTGAGCAAGGAGACGATGGAGTACTACAGGAAGATACAGGAGCAGTTCAAACAGGCCAGAGGGTGAAGGCAGAGCCTGGGGGCGCTTGTCCCTTTGAAATTTCTCTTTTTCTCGGAGGTGACGGAGATGATTTATGGAGTGCTTCTGAGCATACCTGAAAAGTTCGTGGCGAAGTACGAGGACGAGGTCAGAAAGGCGATAGGCTACGGCATAGCGAGGGGAGACATAATAAGCTTCACCGAGGCCAGATACAAAGGGGACGTAGCCTTCGTAATGCTCGCCCGCTCAAACAGGGCCGCTGAGAGGGTCGCAAGTGAGCTGAAGGAACTGCCGATACACGTCAAAGTCATAGAAATTGAGGGAGAGGGCTGAGCCAGTTGCTCAGGCTACCCACTCAAGCTCATAGCCCCTTGCCCTGAGCTTTGTCATTTCTTCCTGCGCTATTCTTTCCGCCTTCTTGATGTCGTTTGTGACGACTATTTTTTCCTTCGGAAGGGTGTTGTTCATGTAGTAGACAATCCTCACGAGCATGGGCCATCACCCCGTATATCACCAGTGGTGAAAAGACAGCCGTGAGGGCTTTAAAAACATTATTGGACAGAATAGTACACCAAAGCACAGAAAATTGTGGGCAGAATAGCGTATTATAGCCCACTACTGGACACGAGAACAGACGTGTGCCCACCTGGGGGCGATGAAGAATGAGAAAGGGAGTCACTCAAGCTTCTCAAGCTCGTAGACCATGGCGTCCTTCCGCCTGAGCTCCTGCACGGCTATCAGCCTTGCCTCATCAGCTGTTTCGGCCTCAAACACGATTGTCTTTCCGCTCTCCTCTCCACCGTGGAGGGTGAGGGCCCACTTCATACCATCACCGCGGTGTTTGACATATTGCCAAACTTTATAAATTTTGTTGGGTCAGATTTGTCACATGAGGCTCATCATAAGGTGTGGAATTATCAAAATGCTCATTGAGAACGCACGGCGTTCTGACGTTGAAGTGTGCGGGTTTCTCTTAGGTAGAAGGGAAGGCGATACCTTTAGGGTTCTGGAAGTAAGGACGGTAAAGAACAGGCTCAACTCTCCGGAAGCCTTTGAGATGGAGCCTGAGGAAATGGTGAAGGTTCTCGACGAGGCCGAGAGGAGGGATCTTGATGTCGTCGGGATTTTTCACTCGCACCCCCACTATCCCCCCGTGCCCAGCGAGAGGGACGTGGAGGGGATGAAGAACTGGCGGGTCCCCTGGCTCATCATCACGCCGGAAGGGGAAGCTGGGGCATGGGTTCTAAGAGAAGGAGAGGTGGAGGAGGTCAAAATCGTAGATGAAGCTAATGACGCCAGAGAGGGTATAAAGGCACTCGCCAAGACAGTCCGAAGGGGAACCTTCGGCGAGGGAGGAACGAACGAGGAATTCAGAAAACTAAGACTTGAGGCACTCACACAGAGGGACTCGATTAATCTCCCCTAATAACTATCTCTATCCTCCTGCCCTCGCGGTAGCCCTTCATCGCCGAGAGCATACCCTTTATCGTCTTCTCTACCAGCTCCTGCACCCAGTCCTTCATCGGGAGGACCTGGCCGTCTATCTTGACGGTGACCTTTGGCTTCGAACTCAGGACGACGCAGTCGTTGGGGGTCTTTTCACCCTTGACGATAAGTCTGGCCATCTCGGCGCAGTTGAAGCCGCAGAGGCCGCAGTCTATGTTGGGGAGCATGAAGGCCCTTTTCTCGACGAGGTCTGCGAGCCTCTCTGGCTCCTTCGTCGCATCAATAACCGGGAGGCCATCAACTTCCTCCACGCCGGTTGAAGCTATAACCCCGCTCACCGCTATGGCGAGGCCGTCGTTGAGCTCCCTAACATCGGCTTCGCTCCTCGCACAAATTACCTTGGGGACGTGCCGGGCTGACTTAAAGCCCTCCAGCAGGAGGAAATCCGCCGATACCATTGAGAAGAGCGCGTTTATGTCCTTGGCCTTGAAGAGCACCGCGTCGGTGTCGTGCGCCCTGACTACGACCTCATCGGCGACCTTTGAGAACCTCCAGGTGTCACTCCCTTCCCTGTCAAAGTCCGCGTGCATGCTCTTGGCTATCGCAACGCGGTAGCCACGCTCTTTGAGAACCCTCGCAACCGCTTCAACCGTCGTCGTCTTCCCGCTCTTCTTGAAGCCAACGAAGGCAACGGCCTTCATTTTCTCACCTCACAGCAGGGTTATCCAGTTGAGGTCGTCTATCTTGACTATCAGCTCTTTGGCCCTGTTGCCCGCGTAGTCGGTAACTTCCCTGAGAAGGATTACCTCCTCGTCGAAGTCCTCAAGGACTCCCGAAAAGCTGGTCTCACTTCCAATGCCCACCGCAACCATCTTGCCCTTCCAGCGCTCAAGCGTCTTGTCAAGGAGGTACTGTTTCTCGCTCATACTCATCCCCCGCCGTTGCTATACCCCAAGTTTTTAATACTTTCTCGGCCACATCTGTGTGAGCACCAACGAACAAAAACGTGCAGAAAAGTTTATTAACTATTAACCTTGCCCCCCAGTATCACTATAAGTGATATCCATCTGGACACACCACCACCCGCCTCTCTTTTCCTTTTCTCCACAAAGCCTATAAGCGCCAACCGTTTTCCCCCTCAGGTGGTAGCATGAGGCTCGTCACGAAAAACGAAGCCGTCAAGCGTGCGCTCATTGAGGAGCTCAGAAAAGAGGGAGTCCGCTTCGAAGTCCGCTCCAGGGAGGGCTACGAGGCCTTTGTGGGGTACGCCATCGAGGGGACGCTGAAGGAGATTGAAGAGAAGATTGAAAGCCTTGAGGGTGCGGACGTAGAGGCCATCAAGGAAGGCTTCCTCTCATTCAGGGAGAGCCTCAACCACGTCCTTGAGCACCTGAAGGCGGGGGAAAAGGCGGACGAACTGCTCAAGGAGGGCCTTTGGGCGGCTGAGCTTCTCGACCAGCTCTACCGCAACGGGGCGATAGAGTACGATGGTACCAATGTCAAGCTCAAAGAGGGGACCAACATAGAGGAGCTCCGCTTCGAGTTCAAGTTCCCGTTCAACCTCGTCCACGACCCGGGAAAGGTCGAGGAGAAGGCCAAGCAGTTTGCCTTTGTGGATCTCGTCACGGAGCACGAGTTCGAGATCCTTGAGCTGAACATAGCAAAGGTCAATGCCCTTGGAAAGGTGGCCAGCAAGTACTTCCCCGAGGACTACCTGCTGAAGGTCTACTTTGCCCTCGTCGGCAGGGCAATAGTGGCAGAGGAAATCCTGAAGGCGCTCGGTGACAGGAAAGTCCCGGAGGAAGAGCTCATAAAAGGCTTCCTCAGGGCCGCACCCATAGTCGTGCCAACCCCGAAGGGAACTCTCGTGATAAACTACTCGCGCAGTTCGTTTGAGGAGACGCTCAAGCTCCTCAAGAGGCTCGGCTACGTGGAGATAAAGGGCGGAAAGGTCAGAAAGCTCAAGGAGTTGGCCTGATTAATTCTTTCTCCCTTTTGAGGGTCAGGTACTCAACCCTCGCCCTCCCGTTTTTCTCCAGCCATTCAAGGAGCTCCCTTGCAAACTCGAACTTCTTCCGCTTGGTCTCCCACACGGGCGAGTGCTCCCTCAGCGATGGCTTGCTCCACCTGCCAACAATTTCGCCAAAGTCGAACCCCACCAGAACTATCTCCCTCGCCCCCAGCTCCTCGGCCAGAAAAGCGGCCCTGTCCCCGTCGGTAAAGCCCCCGAAGTTGTAGACGACGTCCAGGGGCTCCGTCTGGGTCGTGCCAAGAATTCTGGAGAATAAAGGCAAGTAGGCGGTCAGCTTGTCAATGTTGTCCCCGTGGGCGTGGACTACCAGAAAAGCGCCCCGGTCATTAGCAATCTTTATGTCCGGAACCCGGCCGTCGAGGTCCGTCACTATTATGTCCGGCACGAGCCCGGTTTCGAGGAGGGCCGAGGTCGCCCCGTCGGCCGCTATAAGCGTCCCGTCAGAGAAGTCGTGCTCTTTAAGGGCTACCTCAAGGCTCGGCCCGGCGCCGAATACATACGCCTTTTTTTCGACAACCGAGGCCAGCTCGTCTTTTAAGATGTACTCATCTCCCTCAAGAAGGAGGGCCCTCAGCACCCGCGCGGCCTCGCGGTCTTTCTCGATGGAGTAGCCCATCTCCCTGGCGATGCGGAGGTAGAAAGGCTCCCAGTCTTTCCACTTCATCGGCTCACCAACAGGGGTTGGAGCGGAGGTTTTTAAACTCTCCTCAGCCTTTCGTCGATTTTCAGCATCTCCCTCCACTGTCTCCCGGGCCAGTAAACCTGGCCGCAGTCCTCGCAGACGTAGAACTCGTCGTAGCTCTCGTAAACCTTCGAGGGAACTCTGTCCTTAACTTCTTCCTTCGAAACGGGCCGTATAGACCCGTTGCACTTTGGACAGCGGGCGTTCGGTGGAAAAAGCTCCTGGAACTCAACGCCGAAGCGCTTGAGCTCTCTCACCTGCCCCTCAAGGGAGTTCGAGCCCAGCAGGATTACATTGAGGCCGAACTTTCTCGCCCTCTCGGCGAGTCCGGAATCGCGGGTGAGGATTACCCTGCCTTCTCGCCTGGCAATTTCGATTATCTCGTCGTCGTCCTCAACGCCGTAGAGCGTGTCGTAGCCGTAGAGCCTGAGCCACCTCGCGAGCCGGCCGAGCATCATGTCGGCGATGAACTTCATGTTCCGAAGTTGGAGACAACCCTTATAAGGGGACTATTTCACAGCCATAAAATAGGTGGTGGGCTTGATAGTCTACTTCATAGGCACAGGGGGAAGCGAGGGAATCCCGGCGCACCTCTGCACCTGCCAGACCTGCAACGAGGCGAGGAAGTTTGGCTTCGCCCGAAGGCTGCCTTCAACGGTGGCCGTAATCACGGAGAACAAGAAAGCCGTCCTCTTCGACGTCGGGACGGACATAAGGGATGCTCTCCAAGTCCCGCTTGAAGCGATTTTCCTGACCCACTGGCACCACGACCACATCTACGGCCTCTACAAGCTCCGCTGGATGGCGCTGGAAACGCCGCTCTACGCGCCGGAGGGCCAAGCTGACGCGCTGATTCTAAACGAGCCCAAGAACCTCCGCCCGAAGACGATAAAGCCGGGCGACACCGTTGAAATAGACACCCTTAAAATCACGGCGCTCCACCTGAACCACCAAGTCGAGACCCTAGGCTACCTCATCGAGGAGGACGGAAAGAGTGTCGCCCTGCTCTACGACACCAAGGGCCTCCCTGAAGAGACGTGGAAGCTCCTTGAGGAAAAGGCACCCTTAAGGCTGGCGATAGTCGACGCGACTTATCCCCCGGGCGTTAACGACCCCTATCATAACAACGTGGACGAGGCCGCGGAAATTGGCCTCAAGCTCGCCGAGAGGACAGTTCTCAGCCACATCTCCCACAAAAACCTGCCCTTCCTCCAGCTGACCGAGTACGTGAGGAAGAAGTGGAAAAACAAAGTACTAGTGGCCTACGACGGCATGGTGTTCTACGTTTAGCCATCCCCCGAAAATCCGAGAAAGGCTATCGCTGTCATGGAAGTTGTCCCGATAGGGTCTCCGGCGGGAATTATCCTTTCCTCATTGACCTCGTAGCCCGTCACAGTCCCGCCGTCCTTAGACTGGAGCGCGTCATCTTTCCCACCATCTTTCTCCACAGGGTAGAAGGTCGTAGTTCCCGACAACGTGGGCGCGGAAGGTTTTCCTGACGAGGGAAACCAACTCATCATCATGGACGGGCTCAAGCTCCCTCAGCGGAAGTAAAGAGGCCCCTGTTAAATCGAGTGCGAGCTCCATCCCCTCACCAAAGGCGTCGCAGACCTCTTCTGGGTCGCGGAAGTCCACGGCTCCGGCAACCCATGCGGCGGTGTAGCCGTTGAACGGCTCCACGAGGATGTAACCGTAGCGCTCCTTCTCCGGGAGGAATAGCCTGTAGAGGCCGTAGCCGATGTCCAGAAGGCCCTCTTTTGCCAGCGTGAGGGAGGAAGGAACAACGGGCAGGCTCCTGAGGGCAGTCCACTCTGCGAGCCGGGCAACGAAGAGTTCCATATTGTCGAGCCCGAGTGCCTCTCGGAGGTCCGTCCAGTCGTTCAGGCCGGCAATCAGGAGGACGTCCCATTTGAAAAACTGCCTCAGGAATGCAATCACCTCGTGGCTGTAGGCGTCCCACCACCAGCTCCTCGGGTTTGGGTGAAGCTCAAGGACCGAAAGCCAGCCGACCCGATAAATCGAGAAGTCCATGTCTCCTATTTCCTTTCCTTCAACCGTTTTGATTCGATGGTTTGGGAAGAGCACCCCGGAGTAGACCCTCACCGGCTCCGGTACTCGTATCCTGTACCTGTACCACTCCCGGACGAGCCACTGCCTTATCTTCTCCTCAAACTCCCAGTCAACGGGTTTAAAGGTTACCCTGCCGAGCTTATTGAGGATATTGACAACTTCGTCCAGCATCTTGTCAAAGAAGAAATAAACGTAGTGGTCAACGCCCATATTCTCCCACCTGTGCCTGGAAGAACTCTTCGGCCCTTTTGAGTAGGGGTTCGTTCTCGACCTTCCGGCCGATGGGTTTGAAGACGAGACTGGTGATTTTTGAGCTGAACCAGTCCCCATACTCGAGCACTTCCCTGTAAAGGTCATCGTCCAATAACCCCTCCCCAACTGTGAGGAGCACTTTGTATCCCTCCACGCCCAGGTCCCTGACAAAAACGTACAAGCCGGGCTCGCCGACCAGCTCGTAGAGACCATCCTCCAGCCCAAGAATGTCTTCCCTGATAACGGTTAAGTCCGAGGGGAGGACTTCGAGCCTTTTCCTCCTCACTATCTCAGCCAACCGCTCGTACAGGAGGAACTGGTTGTAGTCACCGAACACGTCCCTAAGCTTTTCATGCCCGTAGACGTAACCGCAAATGAGAACTGCCCCTGTCCTCGCCAGTTTCTTGAGGAACTTCATCAGTTCGGAACTCTGGACAAAATCAAACCCACTCGTCCACACCTCAATCTGGATGAGTGTTATGCTTCCCCTCGAGTACATTTCAACGCTGGCCAGGGCTATTAACCTTCCTCCCCACTCCCGCGTGGTCTTCATTCCATAATCAATGTCCCCAACTTCCACCAGCCGGAATCCCCTCGTATCATAAAACTTGAACCACTCCTTATTCCCCTCATCGCCCTCGTACCGCTTCTCGTCAGTGTACTCGAACTCCTCCTTAAGCCTCTTCAACACTTCCTCCCATGGTTTATCGAACACCGCAACGATGCTCTTACAATCCCCCACACGACCACCCCCTGCGGTTCAAAAAATATGGGGAAAGGTTTAATTAAACTCCGAAGTCAACTGAACCAGCTCAACGTCCACTCCAAACTTGGACTTCGCATTTCGTATAGCTTCCATGACCCTGTAGTGCTGTCCCGGACTGAAGACATCCTCTGAGTAGTACATGTAAATTTTCCTGACACCCTTACTCTTAGCATACTCCGCCTGTGTCAATATCTGCTTGGGCTTTATATCACCAAAGCTCCTCTTGCACTCGATATAAACCGTCCTCCCGTTCTTTTCGGCGATTATGTCAATCTCTGTGAGCTGTTGCCCATTGGGTTTGTAAACGTTCTTCTCGACTTCCCTTATCGTCCACCCACTCCTCTTGAGATGACTGACCACCTCAGCCTCGTAGAGGGGACCTAAATCTACCAGTTCCAGCTTGAACTCACCGTCTTGAAAACCTTTCCGAATGCCTTTTTTGACATTTGTGAAGAGTCTGTCTCCACCTGGAACACCCTTTATGTCACTGATGACCCTTTCGAGCTTCTTAACGTCCCAGCCTTTTTGAATTATAATCTCTCTGCAATATTACACTTCTAATGCCGAGACTCTCAAGCCCCTGCATTGCTCCTACCACGTTGTCGAAGTCTTCTCCCTTCTTCAATCCCCCACTCTTGACCACGTATTTTTCGACTATCTTTGAGATGTACTCCTTCCCGAGCTTGTTCGCCACCCATTCAGCCGCCTCTTTAGAGGCGTACGTGATTTCCTTGACAACTTTGTTGTCCTTGAACAGACCGATTAGCACTTTATTGCGGCTGATCACTTTAATTCCGAGTTCTGCTCCCTTGATTCCAAGTTTCTCTGCAATCTTCTCGGGGTCGATGAACATCGTGACTGCATCGTAGACTGCCGCAACTTTTGGCGAAACATAGTGCTCAAGGAACCAGTGAGCGGCCTGGTCGAGTATTATAATGCCAATTGGAATCCACGCAAATTGCGGTTTGATGTTGTTTCCCTGCTTTCTCTCTACGCTGAAATTCTGCGGAACCTTTACTGTATCGTTTACCGTGCTGTTGTTCACAAGGTTCGCAGTCGCACTCGCACCGCTGACGGTCAGGCCGAGGATTAACAGGCCGAATAGTAAGGCCGCTAAAGGCCTCCACCTCAAGCTAACACCTCCTAAGTGTTGTCACCATAAGATACATGAAGAACCTTAAAAGTTTTTCTATTGTAAATAGTAAATTGTACACTCTACAAAAAAACATTACAACCCTGCAAACACGTTTGTCCGCGGCGTTAGAGGGGCCAAAACCCCTAAAACCTCCCCCGCCTATTTAAACCGGTGGTCTCATGCGCGTCCTTGAGCTGGCGAAGCGGAGGAAGACGGTCAGAAAGTTTCTTCCGGAGAGGCCCCCGAAGGAGGATATCCTAAAGGCAATCAAGGTCGCCAAGGAAGCGCCGAGCGGCATGAACGCCCAGCCCTGGAAGTTCGTAATCATCGACGACGACTGGCTGAAGGGGAAGATACGGGAGCTCTGCGAGAGCGAAGAGGAGAAGTTCTACTCAAAGACGAAGGGCGACCTGATGGCCTGGCTTAACACCAAGGGCTTTAAGCCCGAGAAGCCCTTTCTCAGCGAGGCCCCGTATCTGATCCTCGTCTTCGGACACACAAAGGCCCCGTACTGGCTCCAATCAACGTGGATAGCCGTCGGCTACCTGCTTCTTGCACTCGAAGAGCTCGGCCTCGGAACGGTAACCTACACCCCTCCGAATCCGAAAATCGAGGAGCTGTTGAACGCACCAAAGGACTACAAGCTCCAGACGATACTGCCGGTTGGCTATCCCGCAGACCCGAAGCCGAAGTACGAGAGGAGAAGGCTCGAAGAGGTGGTGAGCTTCAACGGCTTCTGAGGAGCCTTTCCAGCTCTTTCAAGACTTCCATCTGGTCCCAGACCTCAACCGCACCGGGCCGTACCCCACGAACCCTTTTTAGGGCTTCCCTTAGGGGGAGCCTCTTGGAGTACATCACCCAGGCAACGGCAACCGTCCCGCTCCTTCCGAGCCCGCCCATGCAGTGGATTAGAACCTTCTTGCCTTCCGTCACTTTCCCCTCTATCCAGCGGAGGATTTCAAGGAGCTGTTCTACAGACGGGGCAGAGAAGTCCCTGACAGGGCTGTGGAGGACCTCAACGCCCCGCTTTTTCCACTCGTCCAGGCTGTAGGGCAGCTCAAACTCCTCCACGAGGACAACAACCGCATCGAAGCTCTTAGCCACCTCACCTATTTCACCCACCGTCGGCATCCTCGAAAAGGCGACGTTATTATCTATGAACTTCGCCGAGCGCCACATTCTACCACCTCGTCCCATCAGAAGTTTAACGTTTGAGGTTTATAGGGTTTCGTCAGACATCCACAACCAGAATCTCATCACCCCTTGATGACGCCAGAAGCTTTCCATCGGAGTCGAAGGCCCACGCACCCCCGGGCGGGTGGCTGTTGGCTATGAAGGCCCCCGCTCCAAGGAGCCCGACCCTCTCGGCCATGGCCGCGACGTCTTCTTCGTTCGGCTCACCGTAATCCGGGGAGTATTCCATGGGCACGAAGAGGAAGTCCGGCCTCTTCCTCCGCACCCACTTGGCTATGCGCTTGTTGTAGAGGTCGCCGCAGATGATTATCGCGGCCTTCCCGAACTCCGTTCTGGCCGTTCTCACCGTGTTGCCGGTGCAGAACTTCATCGGCTCCTGGAACTTGCGGTGCTTGAGGAGAACCCCACCGTTCCGGCCGATGAGCAGGGCGGAGTTGTAGACACAGTTCTTGTAGGGCTCAAGGAGGCCGAAGACGACGTAAACGCCCGCCTCTCGGGCGAGTGCGCTAACCCTCTTCACAATTTCACCGTAGAGTCCCGCCCCGCTGAAGTCCCACTCCTCAAAGCCCGTCAGACAGTACTCCGGGAAGACGAGGAAGTCCGGTTCGTGCTTCAAGGCCTCGTTAAAGCGCTTCTCGAACTCCCTCCAGTTGGCCTCGAAGTTTCCAGCCTCAACGTGCATAGGGATTAGGGCGACCTTCATTTTTCTACCCTCCCAAAGACAAGCAGGAAAGCCTCACACACCTTTCCGTGGCTTGAAGCACGCCCAAGTACCAGCTCCTCCTCAACAGCCAACCTATGGAGCTTGGCTGACTCTTTGAGCCTCTCCTTCAGACCGTTGAGGTCAAAGTCACCGACTATTATCCTACCGCCCGGCGATAAAACTTCCACGGCCCTTCTGAGAAACGGTTCCGGTTTGAGGTCGTGGAGGATGTAGGAGAAAACGACAACGTCAAAGTCCCCGCCAACATCGTCCCTGAGGAAGTCGCCCTGCATGAACTTCAGCCGCTCGTTCTCAAGCTCCCGAAGGAAGGGAAAGAAGTCAGCCCTCTTTTCGACTCCGATGACGGTTCCCTTCTCGGAGAGCGCTAGGGCGAGCAACCCTGAACCGGAGCCAACGTCGAGGATTTTTCCCTTCGCTCGTTTTACGATTTCTTCCATAACCCTAAGCCTCAGCCGTATTTCTTCCCCGTGTGACGGAAACAGGGCCAGTCTCGAACCGACCAGCCACATCAGCTCTTCATCGGTTCCGCCAAATTCCCTGAAGGCATCAAGGGCCCTGGAATAAAAGGTCTCTATGACTTTCACGGTCTCACCCCCGGCTTGTCCAGACTTTTATCCCGGTAGCGTCTCCTCCACAAACCCTTTGCAGCTTCGAGCCCGAGGAGAAGCAGCCCGAGCGCGAGCCCCTGCCACAGGGGTTCCCCAAACTTCTTCATGAGGAGACACATCAACGTGAGGAAGAACGCCACATCGATGACCGATTCAACCCTTTTGGGGCCCCTCCTTTCCACGGCGTAGAGCGCGAGGAGGTAGATGACAACGAGGAGGAGGTAAAACGGCCCGATGTAGTAAGCTGGCAGGAAGAAAAGGGCGATGAGGAAAAGAACCGCGAGAACCGCCAGGGAGTCCCTCATACCACCACCTCTGTCCTAAGGAAGGGAAGGGAGATGGAAAATCCCTCGTCGAAGCATACCCTCGTTAGTTCCCTTCCAACGCCGGTGGTGTTTTTAAGAAGCCCCCATACGTTTCCTCTGAGCTCAAAACGTGAAAAACCCTTGACCTCGCCCCGCTCGATGACGAGGGCCGGCGTTACAACGACCGAGAAGTCGCCGGTGGTGGGGTCGAGGGTGTTTGCCCCCCTGATGCCAAGTACCAGAAATCCCCTTTCGACCCCGGAAATCAGCTCTTCCAGTGTCTCGTTCCCAGGCGCAAGAGTTAGGTTATGGGGACCGTCGAAGATTCGCTCACCGATTCGTATTCCGTTCCCGGTGCTCTCCATCCCCGCCTTCCAAGCGGTGTAGCTGTCCCAGAGCAGACCCCTTGCAACGCCCGCATCAATTAGAACGTTCCTCCCCGCTTTGACTCCTTCGTCGTCTGCCTTCACGTAGCGGAGCGAGCCTTCATCGCGGGGGTCATCCACGATTGTTACGAGTGGTGAGGCAAGAGCCTCTCCTTCCATCGCCTCCATTCCCGGCGCCTTCACCGCCGTGCTCCCCCTGAACTTCCAGAGAACCGGCCCTAGTAAGAGCGGATAGAGCGAGACCGGAGCCATCACCGCCTCAACGCTCCCTTTGGGAGGTTTTACCTCTCTAGGGGCACCAACGAGGCCAAGATACTGCTCTACGAGTGATTTTAGCCCGGCCCAGGAAGCCGAACCCGCCGAAATCTGGAAGGGCACTCTCCCCCCGATTTCAAGCTCGACCTTCATCAGGGAGTATGCACCATCAACGTCTGCTCCCGCTGTGCTTTCAACCGAGAAGCGCCGGGTTATTAACTCCACAGTCCCGGATAGGGAAATGTCCTTCTCCCCAAGTTCGTCAGCTAGCGCGGAGAGCTCGCCGGCGATGTCCTCTACATCGGCCTCAAACGTCCTGTTCCAGCGGGTCCTGCATCCAGATGGAAGCTCGTAGTCCTCTTCTCTGGAAAAGCGGAGTGTTTCGCGGGCAAGCCGTAAAGCTTCCGCCTCGTTGCCACCTTCGGCGAGTGCCGAGCCAAGCCGTCCGTTCTCGACGAGCCTAACGGCTGTGAACTCCCTAACCCTTGCGAAGGGCCTAAGGTTCCTCTCAAGGGAAACCCCGATGCGTTTCTCCCTTAGCCGGTAGACTTCACGCTCCATTCACACCACCCTTATTCCCCTCTCAAAGAGAACGTGCGGCCCTCCCATACTCACCCTGACGATCTGCCCCTTCCCGCAGTAGGAGTTCTCGAAGTCGAGTTCCTTCCCCATCCCCCGGATTCCGGAGAGGGCATCGAGGGCCCTTCCGCTGGCGGTCGCTCCTAATATCGGCTCGGCAATCTCACCGTTCCTGATGACGTAGCCCTCCATGACACCAGCAGTAAAGGACGAGTCGAGGCCCGTCTGCCCCGGTCCGGCGCTCACGAGGTAGTAACCGAGCTTGACCTCCTCGAGCAGTTCCTCGAACGTCCAGTCGCCGGGTTCGAAGTAAGTGTTCCGCATCCGAATCATAGGCTCGAAGGCATAGCTCTGCGCCCGTGCGTGCCCGTTGGGCGCCACTCCAAGCAGAAAAGCCCGCTCCCTGTCCACGAGGGGCTCGTTGAAAACCCCGTCCTTCAGGATTTCGACCTTCTTAACTGGAACCCCCTCATCGTCGTAGAGGTCGTTTCCGTGGCCGTCACAAACGTTCCCGTCGCTCAGGCCCACGAACTCCGGCGCAATCCTCTCGCCGAGCTTTTCCGCTAAGGGCGTGTTCGGCAGTTCGTCTGCCTCGGCGAGGTGACCCAAA
The DNA here is from genome assembly GCF_000769655.1 of Thermococcus eurythermalis. Taxonomy (NCBI): domain Archaea; kingdom Methanobacteriati; phylum Methanobacteriota; class Thermococci; order Thermococcales; family Thermococcaceae; genus Thermococcus; species Thermococcus eurythermalis. Next base: position 2,065,788 of record NZ_CP008887.1, read on the forward strand.
GCCTCGTGGGCAATCATGCCGGCAAAGTATGGTGAGAGGAGAACCGGGACGTCCCGGAGCCTGGGCCTCTTTCCGTGGAGGAAGCACTTCATCTGACCCTGGATTTCGGTGAGAACCCTTTCCCTCATATCGTCAAAGGCTTCGAATCCCCTCTCGACCGAACCCGTGAGGCCAAAGAGCCACGAACTCCGGCCGCTGGAAGAAACCGCCAGATTGGCCTCAAGCGAAATCCCGGATAACTCCCACTCGATTTCGGTGCCTTCGCTCGTGATGAGCCGCTTAATGCCCGAGAAGTCCGAGTATTTTACGGCCTTCCTTGAGGCCTCCGGGAGTGCGTTTAGGAGTTCTTTGACGGCTTCGACCTTCTCATCGGGCGGCACTTCCGGGGGTTTTACCCTCATACCACTCCTCACGTGGTCTCGGGCAGGTTTTACATCGGCGAGCTTTACGTTTCCTTTGCTGACCTGCGCGAGCTTCACCGCCTTTTCAACGGCCCATTCCAGATCCTTGGGAGAGTTCACCGATACAAAGCCCCATGAACCGCCGGCGAGAACCCTAACCCCGAACCCGCCCGTAGAGCGAGCGGAGACGCTTATCTCGTCCGAGCCCGTGATTTCAGTTCTAATCAACCGCTCCTCTCTCACTTCGGCGTACTCCGCGCCGAGGGACAGCGCGAGCTCAACTACCCTTGAAGCGTCCACTTCCAACACCTGAATTCTAAATCAGGGATAATCCTTAAAAACAATTCGGAGTTGTAAATACGGTGATAACATGTTCCGGAACCTCGGGGTGACCTTCGAGCCGACCTACGAGGAAAAACTCTGGCTCTACGACCCGAGGAGTGAAACCGGGCGGAAGAGACTCGAACGGATGAAGGAACTCCTCAGGGACGTTCTTCCTCGACTTGGCGGGAAGGCCCTCGACGTCGGGTGCGGCATGGGAATCTCAACCCTCGCCCTCGAGGGGCTGGGCTTTGAGGTTGTAGGAATAGACACGCAGGAGGAGCTCGTAAAGAAAGCCAAGGAAATCGCCCGGGAGCTCGGGCATAAAGCCGAGTTCAATGTAATGGACGCTAGGAACCTCGATTTTCCGGATGAGAGCTTCGACCTCGTGGCTTTTCTCGGTAACCCTCTGCCCCACATGAGCGTCTACGACTTTGACTCCGCCGTGGGAGAGGCCTTCTGCGTTTTGAAGCGGGGAGGAGTTCTGGTCATCGAGTACGCCGACTGGGTTAGGCTGCTTCACGAGAACTACCGCGAGGTGCTCGTAGAGGAGCCATTCACATCGTTTCACGTTGGACTTGACACTCTCACAGGAACGGTGGATAGGCTCTTCGTGAACTTCGAGAAGGGCTACCTCTTCAGGACCAGAATCAACGTCTGGGCTCCGTGGATAGTCGAGTTCGTTCTGAGAAAGGCCGGTTTCGACGTGAAAACGCATTACAGGGGCACGTTCAGCGTCGTGACCGTCGGGACTAAGCGGGAGAACATTTAAATACTTCCAAGAGTAAAGTTAGGCTCAGGGGTGAACCATGGTTCGGGGTCGAAATCCGTTCAAGCTCAGAACGCTGAGTAGGAGGACAGAACTCTTTGGAGAAAGCCATAAAAAAGCGTTGGAGGAACTAGAGTCCCTCATCCTTGAAGGTGAACCCATAGTCTTACTCGGGCCGAGAAGGGTAGGAAAGACCAGCCTCCTGAACATAGCCCTGAACGAAAACAAAAACAAAATCTGCTACCTGTACTACGACCTCAGCCCGTTCATGGGGCAAAGAGCGATAAACGTTTCCCAGCTCGTCGTTACGAAGTCGAACCTGCTGGCTTTCAGTGAGAAAGCCGGTTTTCGCATAAATCTCAAAATAATCGAAGGATGGAGGGAAAGGGTAACGACATCGGAGTATTCAAGGGAGCTTCTCAACCTTCTCAGGGAACTCCACGGGCGGTGTGACCACGGGGCGATAATCTTCGATGAAGCCCAGACCCTGGCTTTTCTCAGGGGCCTTGACTTCAGAGGGGTCTTCCAGCTCATCATGAACTCCTACGATAATATAAGCCTCGTTTTGACAGGTTCAATGCCCGGAATCCTCTCGAACTATCTCAACCCGGAGGCGGAAGAGGCTGGATTTTCGAGGTTTTTCAACGAAATATCCATCAGCAGGTGGGATTCTAAGACAACCGAGGAATACCTCAGGAAGCACATAGACATTGAGGAGGGCGAGGTTAGGGAAGTCTCCCTGAGTCTATCGAACGTTCCTGGTTTCGTTGCCATGTACGGCCACCTCAGATGGAGGGGACTCAGCCACTCAGAGGCCCTTTCAAGGGTGTATGAAAAGGCGGTGAGCCTCTGGAAGAGCGACGTTAGAAAGTTCCTGACGGTCTACAGCTCCCACACTTACTATTACCTCCTCCTGGCACTGGCAGTTGGATCTCCCATAGGGCTGAGGTACTCCGAGCTTATGGAAAGCACGTTTGAAGTTGCCCAAAAAATGGGGAGCTCTTTCAGTGAATCGAGCTTTAAGAGGGCCCTGAGGCGCCTGAAGGATGCTGGCTTCATTGAAGAGACCGAAACGGGGAGGTATTTAATTCCCGAGCCCCCGCTCAGAGAAGCCCTCAGGAGGCTGAGGTTATGAGAACTTACTCCTTCGGCACTGAAACCGTCCCCACTGCCTTAGCCGGCGACCTGCTCGTTGGAATCGTCCACGACGGGAAGAACTACAGGATAATGCTCGCCAGGTTGAAAAATGGAGAGATATCAGAGACCCGCTTTCTTGCAGGGGAGAACGACTGGGAAGGCCACAGCGCGCTCGATCTCGGTGACGGCTACCTCATCGGCGGGTCTGTCGAGGGAACCGCAACGCCAGACGGCGGCGAGGGCTGGAAGGCATACCTCGCGAGACTTGATGGGAACTTAAACGTTCTCTGGGAGCTGAAGCTCGACGTTAGAAGCAACGGGGCGGTTCACTCAATACTGCCCGCGGGGGATGGAATCATCATAGCGGACGAAACAGGGAGGCCAGGAAACAGGGGCTTCTTCATGGGAAAGGTCTCCCCGGAAGGCGAGCTCCTCTGGCTGAGGGACTTCGGGAGCTGGGAGGATGGGGTTTTCACGGCTCTTCTTCCATCGGGGAGCGGTCTAAAGCTCATCGGGAGCGTCAAAGATGGACGCTGGGAGGTCAGAGCCTTTGACTTCGACGAGAACGGCGAGCTTCGTGGGGAAGAAGCCCTTGCGGAGGGGATAGCGCTGACGGCCTGCCTCTGGAACGGAGAACTCGTCCTGGCCGGCTACTGCGGGGAAAACTTCTGGGTTCAGATTGGCGGGCGGGACGTTCTGCTCGGCGAGGGGAGCGCGACCTCGCTCCTGCCCGTTGGCGAGTGGCTCATCGTCGGTGGCGAGCTTGAAGGGAAGGCCGTCGTGGTCAAAGTTTCCAGGGGAGGAGAGCCGGAAGTAAAGGAGCTCTGGGAGGACGGCTGGGTCGAGGTGCTGGCAGAGAATATGGCGTTTGGGGTTAAGGAGAGGGAGATGGTTATCTCCCGTTTTTCCTTTTAACCACATAACTCCCGCGTAGACTGCAACCAGCATGGCAACGCCGATAACTATGCCCCACAGGAGCCCAGAGGGTGAAAAAGCATCGCGGAGATACTTAATGAAGCCCTCAGTTACGTCCCAAAAGACCACTGGAGAGAGAAGAGAAAGTCCCACAGCTGTCGTTATGGCCTTTCTCGCCTTCTCGCATTTAACGTAAAGCTCGGGGATCAGGTTGCCGAGCCAGTGAACGGCCATGACCACGAGGAGGCTCCTCATTCCCATCGAAATACAAAACGTAGTATCTGAAAACCACTGGATTAAGTTTGTTTTGAAACAACAGTAATTAAAAACCTTCAAAAAAACCTTATTTATGTCTAAAACCCTCCTTGAGAGCCAAAATCATCAGAGATGACAGTACAATAAAAGCTGGCCCGCAGATTCCTTTCTTTCTGCATTCCGGCCAATGAGTAAAGAAGTTCTCCTCCACAAAAACTTCTAATGCCCCATCTCCAGTAATTTTGAAAATGTAAAAAATTTTCAGATTCTTTCCATCATAGAAGAACACGGGAAATGGCTTCAAACTCGATGTGTTTAGGAGTTTGGCTTCCCCCTCATCTTCTCCAAAAAGAACCACCTTGCTGTAATCATGCTGTCCTGGGGTGATGTTCCAAATCCCCCGATAGACTGCAGGATAAAATATGACCCCACTATCAAGGAACACACCCTCTAAGTACTTCATCGTAAAGTTGGCATCAAAATAAGGTTCTAACTCTTTAACGGGAATAACATATGTTCGTGAACCATTGGAGAAAATCACGGTATTATTTTTTAGCACTCCCTTAACGGGTGCAGTTGTTGGGCTTCTCTGTTCTCCTGTGTAATTTCCCACTCCTAAATAATCAATGCAGTTTCCATCAAAGCGCCACACACGAGAGGACTGTGTTTTCTGTTCAAAAAAGACCATAACCCACGAATCGTTCTGATGGTAAAAGAGAGGATGGGACAAAATATCTAGAGCTTCCGAGGAATTTTTCAGGAAAGGATCCACAAGGTAAAGATTTCTCCCATCAAAATAGAATGTGCTATAATAAGGGATGAGGAGTTGGAGGTAGCATTTAAATGGCTTTTCTTCGAGAGGGTAGTCCCAGAAACCCTCACAAACAGGCCCCAAATGTGCAGGCCACATCATTGTCCCGTAAGTGATGACAATAAAAGCATTGTCCCCGTCACTATAAACTTCGGTATGCACAGAAAATCCGTCTCCAAATCCGACTTGATAAACAATGCCAGCTGAAGCAAAGCTCGCCAAGGATGAGAAGATTAAAAAGGCAACGAAAACATACCCAAACTTAGACATAGCGATCCCCCAAGCTGTTCTGGCAATAGTTCTCCATCTCGTCAATAACCCTCAAGTCCGTGCTGAAGTAATAAGCCCTATGGTAAAACTTGCCTCCCAAAACGTCCTTTTGCGCTTGCAGGTAATCTCCAGCATAGCCAATGGCAACATCTGGGTCTGATGACCTACAGTTCTCCCAACAAACACCAGCATTGCATCTCATGCCCTCAGGACAATCTTCGTTACCACCGCAATTTATTCCCAAGACTGTTCTATCCACCTCCATCTCCATGTACATTTGTCCTTCATATATCCAATCTACAATGTCTTTAAGGGAACTATAATCATAGGGTGTATTCGTTGGGGCCATTCTTGAATTTTGATAATAATTTGGCTGGCAGAAGATATAATCGAAGTATTGCCGAATGCTATAACTAGGATTATCCCCCAAACTTGATTTTCTCCTTAAATAATCCACAGTTCGTCCTCCGAGTGCAGGTATCCAGAGCAGTTTAAGACCGTGCCCCCGGACATATTGAGATAATCCCTTAATAAAGCCTACACTCACTTTACCTGCACCATATCCAGTAGTTGTTTGTAGCACACTCTCAAGACTCCAGTAGAATCCCTTTCTGTTTGAGTCCACGACACTCAAAACTCCATCAATCCAGCCATGCCAGTAAGAATTGTTGAACTCTCCCCGAGGGTCGCCTCTTGGATTACTCGTGGAGTGAGATTCGTAGAAGGGGATCGTAACATAGTAGGGAATTCCGTTAAGCTTAAAAGTGAGCCACATAGCGAGTTCCTGGCCGTCTGTATAGCCGTTATCATAACTAGGGCTGTCACTGTAGTTTGAAGCCCCTCCCTCACCATCCAAGGCTATTATGTAGTCAAAACCTCTGTCTTTAAAGTCCAGCACTGTTGCTTCTCTGTCCCCAACCCTCATCCTCGACTCATAGTTTGAACCGTTCCACCTAAACCACCACAAAGCGAAAGTCGCCATCTTATCACTCCCGGAGTTTTTGCAATATTCTATCCACAAAACCATTTAAAAACTTTTTCTATGTAAATTTTATGCACCATTAAAAATAGTAAGCAAAAAAATAATAGCATGCTGGTTGCAGATTGAATTCAACAAATGAAGAAGCATCTGAAAATGGAGCTACAAGGCCGTTATCAAAAGGTTCCCCTACACGGAGAGGCTTAAGCCCTCTGAGTGGGGGAGGCTCGGTCTCTGGGAGCTTTCTTACACCAGGGGCGCGCTGTTCTCTACGGGCTCCACTGGCAGGCTGGAGATACCTTCTATGAGATTCTGAAAAGGCTCGTTGAAGCTGAGAGCGTGGACTTCGAAAGGTTCAGAGAGATAGTCAGAGATGTGGCGGGGATTGAAATCAGTGTGTAACTCCCCCAAAGCTTCCACGAGTGCTGGTCCCAAATGAAAAAGACGTGTAAGGCACGGGGGTAAGTGTAGTCTATTTGGCTTTTATTTATTTGGTTTAATATGTACCCTTATTTATTATTTTAATTTTATTATTTTAAAGGGAGTTAAAGGAAGATATAATAATTCCGTAGGTTTTAGAGGAGCTTGGTAAGAGTGACTCCGTCTTGTTTGGAACACTATTTTTTAAAAGACAAAAAATTAAAGTTTAAGAGGATAAAATATTTAAAATTTCTATGCACAAGCTGTTAAGATGAGCTATCTTCAAATCTCCGACCACACCTTTGAACCAACGTCCTCCCTGTCCTGAAAGGAGGGAGTATCCAAAAAAGGAAAAACAAGACGTGATAGTAAGAGGAGATGATAGATAATGAACAAGGCTAATGATATTTTAAAACGTATTGAAAACATCTTGTGGTCTATTGAAGTCAAGGGAGACCTTTTGAAAGCAAGAGAAAAATACATGGAAGTGCTTGGGGAAATAAAAGAGCTCCCAGAAAGTGAAGAGAAATTTAAGCTTATGTCATTTTGTCTGATGCGAATTGCGAATGTGGAAAATGCATTGGGAAACATTGAGGATGCAGAAGAGTTTGCAAGAGAGGCACTTAAATATGCTGCTAGGTCCGGAGAAAAAGTAAGTCAGGGACGAGTATTACTTGTTCTTAGTTCAATCCTCAATACAAAGCAGAAATTTGAAGAAGCCCTAACTTATGTCCAAAAAGCCAAACTTCTATTCAAAGAATCATATAAGGAGGTGCCGGAATTCGATGCTATACAAGGTTACGGATGGGCGCTTCTTCTGGAAGGGAGTATTCTTTTGAATATGGGGAAAATCCAAAAAGCTGAAGGCGCGGCAAAAGAAGCTTTGAAAGTTCTAGAAGGCATTAACAATATCCCCGGGATTATTAATGCATATGAAGTTCTCGCTAGGGTATATGATAAGGTAGGTAAGCTAGAAGAAAAACGAAGAACTGAAGAAGAAATCAAGAGGCTGAAAGAAAATCTGGATGGGGGCTAAATGTTTAGATATCTTGGGGAAGGCACTGATATGTACTACAAAGCCCTTCCTAATACATAGGATGCAACTACTGAAATTGGAGAGAAGAGGATTATAAAGCCAAAAGAAGTCTTAAGGGATATTTGCCTATAAAAGGAGAAAAAGCTCCGGATGTTGGCTGTGGCACAGGAATTTCGACGTTTGCATTAGAGGAACTCGGCTTTGATATTGTTGGAATAGATATTAGAGAAGAGGCAATTCAAAAAGCCAAGGAAATTGCAAAGAGAAGAAGATCAAAGGCGAAGTTTTACTTTATGGATGCCAAAAGATTGGAATTTGAGCATGAAAGTTTTGATCTTGTAGCTTTATTGGTTCTCCCCTGCCACATTTTAGTGTTTATGAGTTTGACGAAATAATTAAGGAAGCCTACCGAGTCTTAAAGCCAGGAGGAGTGCTTGTAGTTGAATACGCAGATACGGTAAAAGGACTTTATAACTGGCACAGAGATGTTTTTGTAGAAGGTTCGCTGATCTCTATTCACAAGAGCTTTAAGTTTATTGAAAGTTTGGAAGAAAGGTTTTTCGTAGATTTGGACAACGGGACAACTTTTAGTGTCAAGTTTTACACCTGGTCTCCGTGGATTGTGGAGTTTACTTTAAGAAAAGCTGGCTTTAAAGTGGAGAGTCATTACATAATTACATAAATGAGAGGATGGTTGTAACAGCAGGGATAAAATCGTAATTTAGATGGGGAGTATGGCTCATGTCTTTCTCCTCAGAAGCTCCTTCCACTCAACGTCCGGCGAGAGCTCCGCAATGAGAACTTCAACGACATCATCCGGGAGGCCTTCCTTTTCTAGAGCCTTTCTGAAGGCCTTCTTCCCGCGGTTGAAAATCCGGAATAGCCCTGCGATGTGGAACATAAGCCTGGGCAGGTAATAGAGGAAAAAGCGTAAAAAGGGCAGAACCCTCACTCTTCATCCTCCGGTTCCTCATGCTCTCCTTCAACATCAACAATGGGTTTCCCCTTAGACCCACCGGGCATATCTATCACATGCACGTTCTTTGACTTACCCTTCACTAGGCCCGCGAGGGTCTCCGTGAGGGTCTTGGCGACGTTTATGCTGGCCATGTACTCCTTGGTGAGCTCAAGGGCCGCCTCCTTGTCCATCCCAGTCTCCACGAGGTTCTTGTAGAAGTCGGCCACGCTCTTGCCCATGGCAGCCATCTTCTCGGGGTTGTAGAGCTCGGCCAGGAGGTCCTTTATCGGGCCGATGATGTCCTCCATCATCGGGCCTATCTTGTCCATCAGCTGGGCGGCCTTGTCGATGTCCCTGTCGCCCTCGACGGCCTCTATAAGGTTTTCAAGTACCTCCACCTTCTTCTGGAGGGCTTCGAGCTCCTCCGGAGTCTTGGCGTTCTTCATCTCCTCAAGGAGTTCCTCCATCATTTTCTCAATCTTCTCAGTGTCAACCATATCAACCACCTCAATAATCTTTAGCCTGCTCAAACCTAATCGGCATTCCGATCAAATCTAACCACTTCTTGACCACGTCGCGGGAGAGCGCATAGACCTTTCCCCTGTCATCACTTGGGATTTCCCTGACAACGCCAAGCTCCTTCAGCTCTTCCAGCTTGGCCCGCACCGTGTTCCGCGAGGCCTTTCCGCGCCTCCCCTTGAGCTCCCGGGTTATCTGGCTCACGTTAGCCCTCTTGAGGTCGAAAAGCACCTTGACTATCTCCCTCGCTATGGGGTCGTGCTTTATCTCCGGGATAACAACGTCTATACTAAGGCCCCCGTACTCGGCGTAGATGTTGAGGAGCCTAAGATAGGACTGGGCCATCTGAGAGACCAGCTCAAAGCTGGCCTTCATTGCATCGAGGGCCTTTCTGAGCTCCTGGACTTCCCTGGTTAGGTCTTCTTCAGGCATGGTTAATAGTTGGGTGCTCAATCATTTAGTCTTTCCGGTCACGGGTGAGCAGAAAGCCAAACCCGGCAGTTGGGAAAACCTTAAGCTATGAACACCGCTATTGAAATTGAAAATGCCGGAGGCGCCAACGATGAGAAGGCTCATGATTCTAATCCTGGTGCTCATCGTTCTGAGCGGAGTCGCCGGGAGAGTGGCTTATTTACAAGCCTCGCACAAAAATGATGAAGGAACCCCATGCATCTATCCCGGCTACGGCGAAATGAACGCCCGCGTCCTGAATCTGGTGAGAGAAAACGTGAGCCTGCACGTTGGAGAGAGCGCGGAAATCAGCGGCACCGTTGAGGGAAAGGCCTTTCTCGTCGACGATGAGACCTGTCACTACTCTGGACACATAACTCTGCAGGCTTACCTCGGGCCCGACGTCTCTAAGGACTCATGGAGTTATATGAGAGGGAAGCTAAGGGACGTTGAAGGCCTGAAAGTCGAGATAAGTCCCTCCGAGACCACCCTCACACCCGGAGAAAGCGTGGCGTTTACACTCAAAGTAAAGCCCGAAAGCGAGGGAACGTATTACCTTTACATCGTCGCAACCTCTGACACGGGCTGGAAGAGCTGGGAAGTCATTAGGGTTAATGTGAGCTAATCCACTCGGCACTCCATTTCATTTAAAATCTCAAGTCAGGCCGTGAATCTTCGTGCTCACCATGAGAAGCCTTCTGTCAGGTTGGGCAACCGTTCCTCTTAAAGAGATTCTAAAGAAGAAGTCCGTTCTCTTTTGACCGGTTGTTAGTTCTACTTTGAGCACACTACTATTAACTGGTGATGCCAATGTTTGACTGCGAGTGTTTGAAGTTCTGGAAGAAAGTGAGCCGTGACAGCCCGGGGATTGTGAGGGAGTGGACGCTCAAGGATGCCGTGGATTTCAGAAACAGAGCCATTTGAACGCCTTTTAATTGAAAAATGCATGGGCCATCAGGTGGCCCTTTTCATCTCCCCAACCCACACGTAGCGGTTGACCCTTTGGAACCGGCACTCCAGCCCCAGCTTCGTGCAGATTTTTCTCAGCGCATCAACCGTGGCAAAGTACTCGTCCTCTATCTCCTCGGTTATGCCGTCCATCTCGCCGATGCGCCTTTTTCCTCCTCCGACTCGAACATCACATCCGCTATTATGATTCTCCCGCCAGGTTTCAGAACCCGAAGCATCTCCTTTATCGCGTCTTCCTTCTCTTCATCGGGCACGTGGTGGAACGCGTAGGTCGTTATCACGGTGTCGACCCTCCCATCGGGCAGAGGGATTGCTAGGAAGTGGCCGTTCAGAGGCTCAAAGCCGTGCTTCCCCAAAAACTTCGCCCTCATGCCGGCTGAAGGCTCAACGCCGATGTACTCTTCGCACTTAGCAAACTCCAGAATATTCCCGGTACCGCAGCCTATATCAACCACAACGCCCTTCGCCTTCTCCGCAACGAGCCTGAGAACCTCCTCATAACCCCTGTGTATCCAGTCGTCTGCTTTCACGTCCTCGTCGTAGCTCTCGGCCCAGCCGTCGAAGTCCCACTTCTCCATCCTGAACGCCGCATGAAATTTGCTTCATAATTCTTTTAAACTCTTCTCAGAATTTGCTCTCATGAAACAAGCCCTCTACCGCTTGCACGTCCTCACATCATCCCTTAGAATCGTTGGGGACGCCATCGAGAGCGTCGCCCTACCCTGGAGCCTGCTGGATACCACCGGCTCGCTACTGAGCATCGGCGGCTTTGCGCTCTTCACCCACCTACCGTGGGTCCTCCTCCCCCCACTCCTCGGCAGGACTCTCGACAGGACGACCAAAAAAGTGAGGCTCGCCTTCTTCGCGCTCATCCTTCAGGCCCTACTGGCGGTTCTTATCGTGCCGCTGTCCTCCAACATCTGGGCGTTCTACCTCATCGTCTCGGGAATCTCTGCCCTCGACATACTGCACCGCTACTACGGGTTTTCGCTGGTAGCGTCGATGACCCTTGACGAGAGTGAGCTTCAGGGACTGAACGCGACGCTGGCAACTGTAGGGAACGGTGTCTCACTCGTGGCGTTTCCGCTGGCCGGATTTTTAGCGTATCGCTTCGGAATAAGGGCAATGTTCCTCGACGCGGTTCTCCTTTTCATAGGGGCACTCACGCTCCTCCCCTACCTGAACGTCGAGGTGAGAAGAGAAAAGAGCGAGGGAATTCAGCTAGAGAAACCGGACAATAGGACAATCACTGACAAACGGCTCGTTCTCGGAGTCATTGCCTCCGTGCTCATCTTCAACTTTGCGGTGAGTTCCTTCAGGGTCTTCGTTTTTGCTTCCCTGAGGGAGCTGGGTAACGGAGAGTTCATCTACGGTCTCCTGCAGTCGCTCACAACCGTTGGAAGCCTCGCTGCCGTCGCGCTCTTGGCCCTTTTTGCAGAGAGGAGGGAAATCGGCCTCAGGAGGCCCCCAATAATCGGAATGCTACTCCAGAGCATCGCACTCCCCATCGTCGGCGTCCCCGCAGTGATAGCGCTGTTCCCGGCTGTTTTCATCCTTGGCTTCGGCGGGGAGCTCCTCAACGTCTCGTTCGACAGCCTGATGCAGAAGTTCATCCCCCTTGAGAGCCTCGGAACCGTCAGGGGCATCTTTGACGCCCTCGCGACGCTGGTGATTCCCCTCTCCCAGATAGCTTTTGCATGGCTTTTGGAAAGGGGCTCAAACGCTACATACCTCTCCTCCGCTATGGCAGTTCTGGCAGTCTTCTCCACATTCCTTCTGGGAGAATTTCTTAACCGAGTCACTTCTTCTGTTTAATTGTCCAGAAGGGCTTTTAAGCTTCGGCCTCAAAGTCTCTCAGGTGGTATCATGGAGCCCATTATTCGCGAGGCAAGACCTGAGGACAGGCCGTTCATCGAGGAGATAGCGAGGCTCACCTGGGACGGCGAGGACTACCTCGCGAGGGTCTTCGACGAGTGGCTTGAAGATGGAAACTTCTACGTGCTTGAGCTGGACGGAAAGGTCATCGGCACGGCGAAGCTGACTTTTCTCCCCGGGAAGGTCGGCTGGATGGAAGGCCTCAGGGTTCACCCCGGCTACAGGGGCAGGGGCTATGGAAAGATGCTCCACGGCTTTCTGCTCGAACTCGGTGAGAGGCTCGCGAGGGAAAGGAAAATTGAAGCCCTTGAGTTCACGACTGACTTCCTTAACAAACACACCATCTCGATGGCGCAGAAAACGGGCTTCCACATCAAGGCCAAGTTCTTCAACTTCGGGGCCAAAGTGGGGGACTTTGAACCGGAAGAGCCAGAAAAAATTGAGCCGGGAATGGAAGACCTGACGCTCGGCACAATCCCAGTCGGCTGGCGCTTCGTGAAGAGAAGCGAGGAGGCGCTGGAGTGGATTAGGAAAAACGCGGACTTCTACGACCTCAACGGTCTCCGCTTCCTCGTCTCAAAGAAGGGGACGACCTTCACGCCCCTCGACGTCGGCCTGGCAACTCTCAAGGCGATGCTTCCTGCTATGGCGTGGGTGGCCCGCGAGAGGGGGAGCGAGGAGTTCAAGGTAATGCTCCCGAGCGGTGTTAAACCTCTCCTACCCGGCATTAAAAGGCTCGGGCTGTTTCTGTGGGACGAAACGGAGGAGCCGAACGTTCTGGTGTTTAGGAAGAAGTTGATTTGAGAGGTGGTTAGGAAAGGCTATTGAAACACCCTATCTGCCCAGCTCCTCGCTCAACTCTCTAAACACTTCCACCGCCTTTTTCGGCTCAAGGTCGTAGGTGTAGAGCCCTGAGTACTTGTATGGGTCGCTCTCCGGCCTGTCGGGCCCGTAGTCATGGAGGGCCGCCCAGAAGACCACCTGGGCGCCTTCGTTCAACTCTACCACGAGCGCATCGTGCACGTAGCGGCCAAACCCCTCCTCTCCCCGATAGCACGGCAGAATCTGGAACCTTTTGACGGGGGTGTAGCTCGTTTCCGTTATCCAGAGGGGCTTTTCGAGGCCGAATTCATGCAGAATCGCCCGGGTCTCCCGGATTTCCTGAATTATGTCCTCAGGACTCCGGAAGTTCGTGTGGATGTTCGCCACATCGAAGTTCTGCCCCGCTGGAAAGTCCGGGTCGCTCAGGAGCTTCCTGAGGTAGTCCTTCTCGCAGGAGGGCTCGACCTTTGAATTCGCAAGCCCGCCGAGGACGACCTTTGCATCCCGGTCTCCGGCTTTTATACCGCCGTAGAAGTGGGCCAGCATCTCAGCGTACTCGTCAGCGGTCGAACCGTCTCCGTCGAGGTCTTTGAGGAAGCCCCTCATGTCGGGCTCGTTCCAGAGCTCCCAGTGGGTTATTTTCCCCCGGTAGTGTATGGCCAGGGCCTTTGCGAAATCGCGGAGGTATTCGCCCTTCGCCGGCGGATAGAGGTAGTAATCCTCCGCATCCGGTTTTCCCGAGGCCCATTTAGGCGTGAACATCACGACGGGAAGCACGGAGAGGTTTCTCTGGAGCGCGGCGTTGATTATCCAGTCAAACTCGGTGAAGTTGTATTCCCCTGGCGAGGGCTCGGCTAACGCCCAGATGAAGCCTATCCTCACCCACTTTGCACCGGCCGCCTTCGCCGCGTCAAAAACGGCCTCCGCCCTCTCGTGGCTTATGCCCGGATCCATGTAGACTATCAGGACGCCGAGGGAGCCGTTGACACCGGGAGTGAGGGTGTAAGTGACGTTGCCCTCGCAGGGCGGAAGGTTCGGGGTTTGGTTGACGAACAATAGAGCAAAGACCACCAGAAGGGCTATGAAAAACGCCGTGAGTGGAAGCAGTTTTCTCAGCACGTTGACCGCCATCCGAACTTGGGGAACTCCATTTAAAGCTTCTTAAGAAATTAAGCCGGTGAGTGCGTTTAGCAAGCCCACAGTCTTCATGAGTAGGGTGAGCGGTGCTGGTTTACGCCAAGTGTATGAGAAACGTTTAAAGACCCCGGTTGTAATATGAGCGGGGCTTCAGATGCGCTGGAGTGAGATTCCGAGGGAAGCCAGGGCATACATGCTCTACCACACGCTCATCGCTCCCGGCCTGATAGTCTGGACACTTCTACCGCGCCTACGAGCAGGTAATCTATCCGAGGGACAAATACGAAGAGATTTTCGCCTGGCACCTCCGTCTGCCCGAGATATCGAGACTGATTACTTTTCCGATTATGGGCTACCTCCTCAGCTACGTCTATCCCGGGCCGGAGAGCTACCGCTGGGCGTTCATATTCTTCGGCCTCTTCTCGGCCGTCACGGTGGCCTACATATGGTTCTTCCTGCCCTCGGTCGGCAGGGAGGAGCGCATCAGTCAGAAGGGCTTCACGTTCAAGGCCGGTGAGTTCAAGCTCCTCCTTGCCTTTGAGGCGTTGCTGACGCTCGCCTGGTCCTTAGCTCCTGAAATCGTGCTGATTAACTACGTCATCTTCGTGCTTCATAAGACAGTCTTCGAGGTGACGCTGATAGCCTGCGCCACCAGCATTGCCTCGATAATAGGAACCTACGCCAGCGAGAGGGTTCCAAAAGAGAAAGGATTCCAGGCCATCGGCCTCGGCATGTTCATCAACGCCTTCTATGCTCTGGTCATGGCGCTCTCCCCGCCTTTCTGGGTGGCGCTGGCTGTTTATGCTCTCGGTGACTTCGGGAGCACGCTCTGGTTCCCCTTCTACCGCTCCTGGATGTTCAAGTTAATCCCGAAAGAGAAGGCCAGCGAGTTCCACGCGGTGATATCGAGCTACCGGAAGCTCCTCGGCGTATTTACGCCAGCCATAGCCGGAGCTTTAGCAAGCATTCACGCGACGTTGCCTTATGGTGCAAGTCTGGTGCTGTTTTTGATTGCCGGGGCGATGTTCTGGGTGCTGGCGAGGAAAGATATTTATCAGAAAAGGATGAAGTAAGAGTGTGATGAAGATGAGTGAAATCATTGTGTCAAAGAGGGATCTCCTAATCTATGAGAAGCTGAGGATAATTTCGGAGCTTGCCCCCATACGAGAGAGAATCAGGGCATTTGAGAGAAAGTACGGGATGACACTGAGAGAGTTTGAGGAGAAACTCAAGGATTCAGAAGAGTCCTTTGTAGCCTGGGACGACTACATCGAGTGGAAGGCTTACGTCAGAAAATTTGAGGAGCTTAAAAAGAGGCTCAAGGAGATTGAACATGCTGAGAGAGTTAGAATTGCTTGATGGTAGCCCGGTGGTCAAAAGCTACGAAATCCTTGACTACAAGGAGGGGGAGAGTTTTTATTTTCTGAAAATCAAGGCGGTTCTGGTAGATGGGAGCGTTCTTCATATCAGGGAATTCGTGTCAGAGGAGGAGTACAACTACTCCTTCCAATGGCAGAGAAACGGGAACCTGATAATCAGATGGGACAACGCATCGCATCACAGGGGCATCGAAACGTTTCCACATCACAAGCACGTTGGCTCCAAGGACAACGTACAGCCTTCAAAAGAAATCTCTCTTGAAGACATCCTGGGAATTATTGAGGAGAAAATTAAACCCTCGTCCTCAGCCTCCAGCCATCTATGTTGAAACCGCCCATCTTCTCAAGGACATGAGTTATCAAAGCCTCGGCGTTCTCGGTTCCGAGTTCCCGTGAGCAAAGCCGCCTCAACGACCTCGTTTTCTTCCCAGGGCTTGAGGAACTTTCCGAGGGCGACTTCCCAGGGACGCACCACAAATCACCCCTCGTAGAGCATCGCGTAGACCTCCTCAAGGCTCGGCTCCTTTCTCTTGACCTCCTCAACCTTCAGGCCCGCCCTCACAAGGAGGGCGTTTATCTCCGATGGCTCGGCGTTCTTCAGGGCTATGTAACCCCTCACGACCTCCGGGGAATAGCCCTTCTCCCGGAGAACCGCGATGGCCCTCTCAACATCGGCCACATTCACGAGGACGGCCTCTTCCGTTGGTGCGCTCCTCCGGAATTCCTCAAGGTTTCCGGAGAAGAGAGCCCGTCCCTCGTGGATTACCGTCACGGTGTCGCAGACCTCATCGACGTCGCTGAGGATGTGCGTCGAGAAAACGATGGAGGCGTCATTCTTCCTCGCATACTCTTTCAGGAACCGCTTGAACTTAAGCCTCCACTCCGGGTCGAGGCCCCTCGTGGGCTCGTCGAGGATTAAGACTTCTGGGCTTCCGAGAAAGGCCCTCGCCATTGCTACCCTCCTCTGCGTCCCACTGGAGAGCGAGGAAACCTTTTTGTCTGTGTATTCTTCGAGCTCAAAAAACTCAAGGAGCTCCCTCAGCCCCCTCTCGTCATAAACTCCCTTCAGCAGGGCGTAGCGCCTGAGGTTGTCTCGCACTGAGAGATTGGGGTAGAGGAGGTCGTACTCGGGCAGGTAACCAATCCTCCCCCTTATTTCAGGGTTCTTGAGAGGATCAACGCCGAGGACTTCCACCCTACCGGAGTCCGGGACGAGAAGACCGAGAATCAGCCGAAAGGTCGTTGTCTTGCCTGCCCCGTTGTGGCCCAGGTATGCGTGGATCTCACCCGGCTTTACGGTTAAGCTTATCCCGCGGAGGACTTCCTTCCCGGCTATGCTCTTCCTTACGTTTTCGAGGACAATCATGCAATCACCTCAGACGAGCACCATTTTCTCGGCGAGTCTTTCTCCGAGGGGGTGAATAATCAAGTAGGAGACTGCAAGTGCGCCCATGGACATCAGGAGCGATAACACAAGTGCAATCTCCAATGAGAAGCCAACTCCAAAGTATTTGGGAATGCACGCGGGCCCAAAGTATGCCGTGAAGAAAATTATGAGCTTTGCCACGTCGAGGTACTTTGACTGAAAGAGGAGTGTTATCAGGATTATGAGGAACGTGAAGCTGAAGAGCGCCGGGACTGAGATTAGAATCCCGATGGACACCGTTGTTAATGATATTGGAGTGCCCACGTGGAGGGCTATGAACCATCCCGCGACACTTCCAACTGCAATTCCCGCGATTCCAATAATGAAGCTCGCGAGGGCTCTCATGGAGATAAACTTAACCGGATCGAATGGAAGGCTGAGGAGCACCTCGTGGATTCCAAGGAGCTTCTCTTTGGCAACCGAACCACCCAGGAAAAGGGAAATCAGGACGGCAATGGAGAAGCTCGACGTTCCGACGATTGCATCGCTCGGAAGGGGGGTCCAGCTCGCGAACATGTAAACAACCGCTACCACAGAGGGAATCCCGATGAGGTAGAATCCGAACTGCTTCGCTGTGTATTTAATCTCCTCAGGAAGTTGAGTCCATGTTAATCCCATTTTTCCACCCCCAGGGCTTTTCCCGTATTGGACAGGAGCCCAAATGGGGTTCTTTCCATCCCCGCCTTTTCTCAAAGACTATCATGGAACCACCTCACATCAGCACCATTCTCTCTACGAGGCCGTCACCCAGAGACCTCACGATTAAGATAGAAATAATAGAAATCCCCGCCGAAAGGATTAGAGACATGACCAGAGCGAGCTTCAAAGACAGAACGTTTTCGAAGTATCGCGGGACGTATAGGGGAACGATGAACGCCACAAAACCCACTGCAACCTTCACGGCGTTGAACCACGCGGACTGGAAGAGAAGCGTTGTTAGAATCACGAAGAAAGTGAAGGTGAAGAGCAGGGGCCTCGAAATCAGCAGTCCGGAGAGCATGATGGTCAACGGAACGTGGACTCCGCTGTGCCAAGCAAGGAGCAGTCCGACGAAGCTTCCCAAGAGAACTCCAATAACTTCAATGACGAATCCGGCAAGCGTTTTGAGAATAAAGAGGCGCGTGGGAGGGAACGGAAGCGAGAGGAGGAGTTCGTGAATGCCCAGGAGCTTCTCCCGGAAAACTGCCCCGCTGAAGAAGAGCGGGAACATTATGGCGAGTGAAATGCTGGATAGGCCGACGATTGTCCCGCTCGAAACGGGAAACCAGCCGGACAACCAGTAGATTGTCGCCGTTACCCAGGGGATGGAAATCAGGTTAAGCCCAATGTGCTTCGCGGTGTACTTTACTTCTTCGCGGAGCTGGGTGAAGGTTAGCTTCATTTCTTTGCCTCCGAATATTAAGTTAAGTGCTCACCATTCTAAAAACCCATATGTAAATGAGGCCAAGGAGAGCAAACACAGGTATCATAAGGGCAAAACTTCCGACGAGTCCAGAAAAATTCACCAATCTGCCAATTAGAGCGTAGAACAAGGCGCCAACCAAAGCGGAGGCGCTCATCCTCGTCGAGATTATTGTACTGCGGTACTCGTTTGGAATGACATCATTGATTAAGAGAGTGTAACCGGTGAAGTAAATCGCCTCTCCGAGGGAGTATAGAGCCAGTGCCAAGACACCTATAATTTTGGCGTGCATTCCAGCGAACAGCAGATAGGAGAGGAACATCAATGAAAGAGAAACCCTAAACAGCGGAGCGTGGGATTCCTTCTTACCCTTCCCAACCCACAAAATCAGAAATCCTGCCAATATGCCCATCACGGATTTCAGGGAGTAGAGCAAGCCAAGAGTTTCCACTTTGAGGTTAAGAACGTTGGTAAAGTATAGTTGCCACACGTATATGAAGTGTAAGTGAGGGAATGTAAAGAGCATATCCGCGATAAAAAGGTAGCGCAGAATGTGAGTGTGGATAATGAAGGAAATACCCTCCCCAACTATTGACAGGATACTCTTCCCCTTATCTCCGTAGTTTTCGTTAAGAAGGAGAACCGCAAGAAGGGCCCCGAGAAAGTTCAGGACGGCCGCGGCGTAGAAAACACTCCTCATCCCTGTGAGAGCAACGATTGTGGCAGTGATAATACCTATCAGGAGTGAATTCGCACTGTTTATCGACCTCAACAAACCGTAGGCCTTCTTGGCCTCATTCCTTTCCAAACCCCGGGTTTTGACCTCTGTGAAGTACCAAGCCTGAAGGGTCCCCGAGATGAAGGAAGAACCAAGAGCGGCAAGGGCATAGGCTGGAGCACATACGAAGAAGTTACGGAAAGCACCTATGAGTGCCATGCTGAGGCCGTAAAGGAGCAGACCGATGGCGAGGGTTTTCCTTCTTCCGTACCTGTCGGCAATTCCGCCTGTAAAAACGTCGGTTGCAAACATGACGAGAAGATAGAGCGAATACAGGTAGCCAACCTGTGAATAGCTCAGACCAAGGGCATCCTTGAAGTAAACTGTGAGAACAGGCGTTATGATGTTTCTGCTGTAAAAGATAACAACGCTAACCAGAATCATTTTCATAGAGATTGAGTTCAGCGATTTGGAAAGATGGGGAGGAAAGGGAATAGAAACACCCCCTCACTCTTCAAGCAAGTGGTATGAGTATTCTGGAAGCTCTAGTGGAAACCTGCCCGATACAAAGGGACATTTAGTTAAATCCCTCCTATTTAAGGCGTCTTCCCAGATACGTTTTAGAGGCTCTTGTCTAAGATCTCCGAGGAAAATATCCCTAACACCACTACACTGGATTACCTTTCCATCATATCTAATTCTCAAGTCCATAGTTCCAGTAGGGCAGTTATCATAATTAAATTCTGGTGTTAGAGCAGGAGCATATATGGAGATAAACGGACGATAGTCCACGGATACATCCAACTCTCTATTTGCTTTATCCACGATTTCAAAAAACTGAACTAACATTTTTGGGGTCAAAAGTGCAGGTTTATTATTAATGGCCCCTTTCCCAATTGGAAGGTAATGAAGTAGGGTTACGTGCGAAACACCCAATGAATCCAGAAGAACTAAATGATCCCATAGATTTTGAATATTGATTGTACTAACAACAGATTTGATATGCACTTCAATATTCTCACTCCTCAATAGCCTGATGTTCTCAACAATTTGATTAAATATTCTTTTAGCAATACTCAAATCGTCTAAGTTCATGTATTTCGCATAATCCATTGGATTACCATGTAAACTTACTACCACGGGCATCGGAGGCATTAGTTTCAATGCAGCTAACTGTTGCTTTATCAAGTAACCGTTAGTTATTACAGTAGAGTACATATCATATTCTCGGATTTCTCTAATTATACTATAAAACTCCTTTCTAAGAAGGGGCTCACCACCAAGCAAAACAAAGTAAAATACCTCCATGTCGCTAGCCTGCTTTATTATATTGCACATCTCGTCAAATGAGAGGTCCTTTCCCACATTTTTGTCACCATATACATAGCAGAAATTGCAAGAGAAGTTACAATTTTTAGTTATCTCCCACACCAAACGTATTGGAGATTTAGGGCGAGGTATAATAGAGCTGATTTTTGGATCCCCTATTTTTGGATAGTTCTTGGAGGAAAAGGTTTTGTTTGGATTTATACTAACCACGTACTTTCCATACTCTCCAAGTGCCAATTTAATTGCATTAAGAAAGGAATCCAGTTCCCAGTTAGAAATCCCTTTATACTCCAATGTGTTCACAAGAGCACTATAATCTAAGTTACCATACGTAATGAGATGCTCCTTTATATAGCCAGCTATTTCCAACCCCTTGTCTGTAACAACAACGGGAGCTTTTAGTTTGGGCAGGAACAGTAAACCCCCATTATTTTCTTTTCTTAATAATAACCCATCAAGATATTTGATAAATTCTTCATTTGGCATAGAAAAAATGGAAGAAAGTTTCATATAAATCCCCCTCTCAACTTTTTTCAATATGAATCTGTGGGAGCTGGAGAAATGTTCCAGCATCCTCATTGTAGTGCCCACATGCCCCAACTTTTGCAACTTTTTCCAGGACTCCCACCACATATGTAGATTCATTTACTTCGGGCTCCATAACATCACCTCCAAAGTTATGTTCAACAATATAAAACTGCAGGTAAACTTAAAAATTTTTTTAAAAGCAACAATTATCAACTAAAGGTTTAAAATCAAAGAGAAAAAGGTATGAAAAAGAAAGTTACTAGAAGCGTCTAAAACTCCGGAATCCTTATCGGCGCCTGGAGCTCCTTCTCGTTCTTCTCAAGGTTGGTTGCGAGCATCTTTATCCTTTCGCAACCCTTGATTTCCCGTATGAACTCGGCCACGCTCTTTGGAACGAGGTCTTCCCACGGCTCGCCGTTGACCATTCTCCTCCTTATCTCGGTCGCCGAGAGGATGTCCTTCCTGAACATCGGCTGGACGATGACCTCGTAGCCCTTCTCGCGGAAAAGCTGAGCGACCAGAGAGTTCCCGGTAAAGACGACGTCAAACCTCGGCACCATGCTGACCACGTAGGTGGCCCAGATGGCGTTGAAGTTTATGTCCGGGAGGGGAATCAAATAGTAGCGCTTCTTGGGGAACTCCGCCTCGTCAAGGGCCCTTATGAGCATCTCCATTCTCTCGCTCGTCGTGAAGGGGTTCTTGAGCGTGTGGCTTGCCTGGGCGCTTCCGATTCCTATGATGACCTCATCAACCTGCGAAAAGACGAATTCAAGCGCCTTCAGATGCCCGTTATGGACAGGCTGGAAACGGCCAACGAAGAGACCGCGTTTGACCATTGTTAATCACCTCGTTCAATCCTTTTGAATGGTTCGTTCAGTTTCAGCGAACGAATCACCAGTTATGGCCTCCACTTTCTCAGAACGGGCAGGATACAAAAAGTCCTCGTCAAGGGTTACGAGTGTCACTCCATAAAACTTCGCCGTTGAAAGGATTAGGGCATCGTTGGGAAGCATGCCGTAGTTCAGAATAAATTCAAACGCCCTCTCCTCTATCTCTTCCGTGAGGGGAAGCTCGGAAAAATTGTCCTTGAGATAGAGATAAACTTTCTCAAGCTTATCCCTGTGTTTTTCAATTTCCTTGGGATTGCCCCTAAGTGTTAGGTAACTCTTTCCAGTAACGAGCTTCAGAAAAACGAACAGGACTTCACTGAAGATTATGGGGTTTATAAACTTCGGATCGCTTTCGAGCGACTGGATCAATCGCTTTGCCGTTGGGTTGCCCTTTAAAGCCTCAATAATAACGGAGGAATCAACCAAAGAGCTCCTCATAGGCCTCCAACCTCAGCTCCTTAGCGCTCTTCTCACTCTTGACGATGCCAAAAACATCGTCCAGGGTAACCCTTGGCTTCTCTCTCCTCCCCTTCAGTGTCTTAATTATTGCCATGACCTCCCTCTCAAACAGCTTTTCCATACCGTCGGGAACTCGAACACGGAGGGTTATTTCTCCCATTTTCCCACCCGCTAAAAGTTCGTTCCGTCTCTTCAAAACACTTTCTAAACCAGCTTCACCCTGACAACATCCCCGACCTTCAGGCCGAGTTTCTCGCCCGCGTTCCCCTGGTTCACGGCAATCTCAAGGTAGTCGTGGCTTCCGGGCAGGGCCAAAAGCTCGCCGGACCCCACCTGGCCGTAGGTGTTGAGGTAAGGGATTTTAAGCCCGAAATCAGGCAGTTCAACGGCTTTCGGCCTTTCGTAGTCCTCAAGGTTGAGTATGACGTTGCCGAAGTCGTCTATGTAGATTACTTTGAGCGACCAGAGGTCGCCTTCTCTCCTCGGCTCGATGTCAAGCTTAACGAGGGAGTCGAGCGGGACTTCATTGGCAAACTCTTCGGGGGGAACCCCTTTGTCAATGAGCGCTCCGGCCGGCCCAAAAACGTCCCTGCCGTGGAAGGTAGAGCTTATTCTCCAGCCAGTGAAGCGCTTTATCCGCTCAAGGTCTATCTCCCAGGCACGCTTTGCGTTTAGGTGCTTAAGCGGGAGCGTTGCCAGACCGTTGTCCGGAACGACGAGCCACTGGTCGCCCTCGATCACAACCGCCCTCCTCTCGGTGCCGACGCCGGGGTCTATGACTCCGACGTGAACCGTCCCCTGGGGGGAGTACTTAACCACCTGCTCCATAACGAAGGAGCCCTCGATTACAGAGTGCCTCGTAACCGCGTGGGTCACGTCAACGAGCCTCGCGTCCGGGTTAATCCTTAGCATCGCCACCTTCATCTCGCCGACGTAGGGGCCCCTCAGGCCGAAGTCCGTCGTCAGCGTTATCATCGCCACCACCTAAAGCTTATTAACGGTCCAGGCTTTAAAGGGTTTGGAGATGAACGTGAGGAGAGTGGGGGTCTTTCTGGCAATTGCACTCATCGTGCTCGCATCTGGCTGTCTCGTGAAGCCGCCCGCCAAGGTCACATTCTCCATTGATAAGACCAACGTGCCACCGGGAGGGACGTTCCACATAATCGTGACCATCAACAACACCGGAAAGGTCGGCCTTGTCGGGGCAACGCTGATACTCGGCAACGACAACTTCTACATCGTCCAGGAGCCTAGGTTCCCACCCGTCCTGAAGGTCGGGGAAGCCGTCCAGCTCGTGTGGATAGTCCGCGCACCCCCTAAGCCTGGGGTGTACCCCCTTCAGGTATCCCTTGAGCTGAAAGACGAACTCAAAAGAACCTGGACTGGCTTTTACGGCCAGTTCAAGATCGCCGTTTCCAAAGAAGAAAACGTCCCTGTCAAGCTCAAGATAGACGTCAGTGCACCCGAATTCGTCAGGGGCGGAGAGAACATACCCGTGAACATCACGGTGACCAACGAACACGACCAGAGCATCGAGCTTCTCAAGGTAAGCTTCGCGCCCCTGCCGGGCATGAAGATGCTCAGCGCCCCAACTCCCCCGGCACTCATTCCGCCGAGGGAAAGCGTAACCCTCAGCTACACCTTCAAGGCACCCTATGCCTACCGCGAGGGCTTCGTCTCGGTTCTCATTCAGTACCGCATCGGGACTGCGGAAAAGAGCATGGCAAAGAGCTTCAGGGTTCACGTCATCTGGAAGCCGTGGGAAGCGACGCTCGACCAGCTAATGGAGGCCTACGGGGAGGAGTACTCATGGACTTCCAGCGGACACATCGTTGACAGGTACTGGGAAGAGAAGTACAACTCGACTTCCATATTCAACGCGACGGCGTTTAGACCCGCTACCCTCTCGATAGTGGGAGACGCGAGCTCGGAATACCATGCGGCCCTTGAGCTCTATAAATGGATTAGAACCACCTACAACTTCACGGGGACAACGAGAACGCTCAACCCGAAGGAGCTCCTCAGGCAGGATTCAATAAGCCCGCACGAAGCTCAGGTTCTGATAACCGCGATGCTCAGGTCAATAAACGTCCCAGCGAGAGTCGTGAGCATGTACGACGGCACCGACTGCACCTCCCGCCCAATCACGGAGTTCTACACCAGCGACGGCTGGTACGTGGTCGACTTCCGCCACGGATTTATCGGAACCCTGGACGAATACCTTGCCAGCCCCTACTTCCCAAGGGTTTACCAGCTCGCGACTAGGGAAGGGCAACGCCTCGTGGCGCTTAAGTACGAGGAGGGTTCCCACGGACACGTTGACATTACCAGCCAGTTCACGGCCGACCTTGAGGAGAGGCTCACGAAGGTAATAACAGACCGAGTTCGGCCCTCCCTCCGCTCCAAGTTTGACCGCATCCTGAACGGCCTCAATGGGCAGGAGAGGATTTACGCGCTCTTCCTCTTCGCAGCGGCACCGAACGATGCCAGCCTGAACTACGTACTAACGGAATGGGAGGTAGACAAAATCCAGAAAAACATAAAAGCCCTCTACGAGTTCTACCATGACCTGCCCTGGCGCGAGGACTTCACGTACTACTGGAAAATCTTCATCGGTGAGGTGCCATGATAGTAGTGCTAAGACTCGGCCACAGGCCAGAGAGGGATAAGAGGATTACCACTCACGTGGCCCTGACGGCGAGGGCCTTTGGGGCTGACAAAATAATCATAGCGGCGGAAGAGGACGAGCACGTAAGGGAGAGCGTTGAGGACGTCGTTAAGAGGTGGGGAGGCCCCTTCGAGATAGAGTTCGACCCGGGCTGGAAGAAAATCCTGAAGGAGTGGCGCGAGAAAGGCGTAATCGTCCACCTCACGATGTACGGAATCCACGTTGACGACGCGATGCCGAAGCTGAAGGAAGAGCTGAAGGCCGGAAAGGACATCCTCGTCGTGGTCGGCGCCGAGAAGGTTCCGAGAGACGTTTATGAGCTGGCCCACTACAACGTGGCAGTTGGCAACCAGCCCCACAGCGAGGTGGCGGCGCTGGCGGTTTTCCTCGACAGGCTCCTCGACGGTGAGGGCCTCAGGAAGGAGTTCGAGGGGGCGAAGCTCAAAATCATTCCGCAGGAGAGGGGGAAGAAGGTCGTCCAGCTTGAGTAAAGAGGCGGTGGAGATGGTTCTCAACAAGTACCGCGAGAACGTCAGGGGCTATCTTGAGGCAATAGTTAAACCCCTCGCAAAGGCCGGGCTCACGCCGAACACCGTGACGGTTCTCGGCCTCATTCTCAGCCTGCTCTCGGCCTATCTCTATTCCCTCCGCGAGCCGAGACTGGCCGCTTTGGTTCTCCTCATAGGCTCCCTCGTTGACGCCCTTGACGGCACTCTTGCGAGGCTCACTGGAAAGACGAGCCGCTTCGGTGCCTTCCTTGACTCGACGTTCGACAGGATAAGCGACGGGGCTGTGCTGTTCGGGATAGCCCTGGGAAGCCTCGTGGACTGGCGCGTGGCGTTTTTGACCCTCATTGGGAGCTATCTCGTGAGCTACGAGCGCTGCAGGGCCGAGTTAGCTGGCTCAGGAAAGCTCGCCGTCGGCATAGCCGAGAGGGCAGAGAGGCTGATAATACTGATGGCCTTCTCGTTCATTGGGGTTGAATACGCAAAGTACGGCGTCTACCTCGTGGGAATACTCGCCTGGATAACGGTCTTCCAGAGGTTTTACGCCGCATACCAGAGGCTTAAGTGAAGAAGTGGAAAAGGGGAATGACGAGAATTTCGCTATCTGAGGTTCCGATGAAGAGCCCTGCCGTTACCGACCCCGTTTCTCCATCATTTTTACCTCGTGAAAGCCTCGCCCTTTAGGGTGGGGATGCAGAGATTCTAAAATTCGGCATTCGAATAGAAACCTTTTTGAACTCTTGCAATGTAATAAGACCCTGAAAAGGCCATCAAAGAACAACCCGATGAGATGAGGGGTTTTCACTGTGTCCTCCCTACGGTGGGAGGAAGACGCCGTTAGGCGTCTCTTCAAAAACCGCCTTCGAGCGGTTGAAAACTCTGAACGGTGGCCTCTAAACCATAACCCCAAACCGCTCTGCGCGGTAGGGGTAACGGGCCGAAGACCCGGCCCGCGGGCTGAACCGAAAGTGGCAACACGAGTAGGTAATGAACCCGCAAACCTCCCCATCAATGGCGAGAGGTTAAACAGTTGGAACCCTCGCCGTGAACGGCAGGGAGGAGGTCAGATTAGGCCCTTCACGATTTCAATGACGTCACCCAGCTTTGAAACGACGAAGTCGCAGTTGCTCCAGAGCTCCCTCTTCTCGGCCTTCGGGTCAAGAAGGACGCTCACCATACCAACGTTTTTTGCCCCGACGCAGTCCTTGGCAGGGTTGTCTCCAACGTACAAAGCCTCGCCCGCCTCGACCCCGGCCTTTTCAAGGGCCAGCTGGAACGGCCTGGGGTGGGGCTTGTAGTAGCCGGCCTCCTCACTCGTGGTTATCGAGTCAAAGAGGTCATAGATGCCGAGAGCCTTCAGGTGGGCCTCTATGTAGTCGTTGTCGGAGTCGGTTATGATTCCCACGTGAAGGCCGAGGTCTTTGAGGGCCTTTAGGGTCTCAACGGCATCGGGAAAGAGCTCCCCGTACTTCTCATGCATCGCGATGCTTATCTCCCAGAAGTCCTCGGGAACTTCAAAGCCGTAGCGCCCGGCAACCCTGCGCATGGCATCGGTATCAACGTCCCTGATTTTGACGTAGGGCTTGCCGGCGAGCTCTTTGAAGAGGGCGGAGCTCTCTTTCTCGTACTCCTCCCAGACCTTCAGGTAGTCGAGGTCTTCCCGGCCTGCCCTCCTGAGGACTTCCTTCACAATGTTCTGGTGGGTGACGTTTTCACCCTTTTTCGTTATCAGCGTCCCGACAAAGTCGAAGAAGACGGCCTTCACGGTCACCACCGTTAATTCCTTTGAAGCCAGCCGTTAAAACGGTTCCCGCCGGAGAGACGAACCGTCTGCGAAAATTTTTCGAATAGTTGGAAATTTGACGGAAGAAGTTGAGAAAGGCTTTTATCGCAGGATTGCACTCTTCTTGATGGGGTGGGAAGTATCGAGGCAATACTCCTTGTCTGGGGCGTCAGGGACGAGGTTCTTGAAAAGCTCCCCGTCAGCGGGCAGTGGCTCTACGGGGAGTATGACTTCATAGCCAAGGTGGACTTTACCAGCGAGAAGGAGCTTGAGGAGTTTGAAAGGGCTCTCAGGCACCTTATTAGGAGAAACACCTTCAAGCTCATGCCCATTAAACTCTCAGCCATCAAAAGAGATGTCGAGGGAAAGGAAACGATAACACTCTTAGAGAGCGTTAAAGCTTCGGCCCCATGATTCCCTTCTTTTTCAGTTCCTCGTAGGCCCTTCTCAGTGCGTCCCTTATCAGGTAGCGCTTGTTCAGTCCGCCGAGCCGATAGGCGGCCTTCCTGAGACTACCAGTCTTGAGGAACAGTTCTATGAGCTTTCTGTCCTCCTTAGGCAAATCGAGGTACTTCAGGGCCTTCTCCGCTATCTCCACCGGCAGGTTGCCCTCGTAGGCGTAGTCCGAGCTCATCACCGGTTTGTCGAACTTCTCCACGAGACGGAAGACCACGACGTGGGCCTTTGAGTCGTCGTTGACGTACTTGTAGTGCTCCCTCAACGCCCTTATAAGCTCCTCCCTGCTCGAAAAGCCGTCGAGGAAGGCGTCTTCATCGGTGAGCTCCTTCACGGTCTTGGTCTCGACCTTCTCTACTACCGCCTTCCCCAGGGCGTAGCCGCCGGCGTGTATCAGCACGACGTCCCCTTCCTTCAGGCTCGGCCTTCTGCCCAGCCTTACGGTGGCCCTCTTCTTACCCTTCAGTATAGCGTCCGCGTAACGCCCGTCGAATTCGAGGTGCTTCATCTCCCCTCACCGACGAGCTTGAACTTTATGGCTATGACCCCGTAGCGGTTCTCCTTCCACTTGGGGTAGAGGTTGTGGAACCTCTTAACGGCCCTCTCAAAGCTCGGCTCGTCAGGGAAGATTTTCTTTATCGGCTCCTCGCGGAGCACCTGCCTAAAAGTCTCGTAGCGCTTGACTCCAGTAACCACCGCGGGAATTGAATCGTTGAAGATTATCTTGTCCCCGGGCTGAATTTTCCTGAGCTGAGGGTATGCCACACGAACCTCTATCCGCTTTTCCCCCGACTTTATGAAGTCGAGGTACTCGTCTCGAACGAACAGTCTGTAAACCTTCATTTTCGCTCCCGGAGAAAATTCGGGGAAACTTTTAAAGGCTTTGGGACGTAACCCTATTGGGAGTGAACCATGAGAAGGGCCCAGACTGCACTGGAATACCTGTTCATGCTCGCGGCGGTTCTCGTGCTCGTTTCGATAGCGGCAAAGGTAGTCCTGGACTCGGTTAAGAACCTCAACAGGGACATTACCACATACATCAAGGACGTCAGAAAGGAAATCCTTGAAAACCTGTGAGGTGAAAGCATGGAGCTGATTCCGCTTCTAGCAGGGCTAGCTATGGGTTTGGTGACCTCTTATACAGACCTGAAGACGGGCTTTATCTTTGACAACCACGTCTCAGTCATATTGATGCTCATCGGAAAGCTCCTTGGGTGGGAAGAAGACGACGAAGAAGTGCCCTTGCCGGACTGGGTCGTCAAGCTACCAATTCCCGCCGTTGAGATTGGAATCATCTACTACCTCTACAGGGGGCTCAGCGAGGGCAACATTCCGGTCGCGCTCTCAGGCATAATATCCCTGTTCGTGGGCCTGGCCCTGGGTCTGCTCCTGTTCTACATAGGGGCCTGGGCGAGCGGTGACGCGCTCATTCTGGCCGGTTTCTCGGCGCTCCTGCCGTACCCTCCTGACACTGCCAAAGTCACTGCACCATACTACACCAGCTACCCCCTCTACGCTGTGGCAATCCTCCTCAACGGGCTCATCGCCGTGTTCCCCTTCATTTTCATCTACGCACTGGGCGTTATACTCGTGAAAAGGAGCTTCTCAGAGCTCAGAGAGATATTCGTCTCAGGCGCGGGCACCACTCTGAGGGCCTCCCTCTGGATTATGGGGGCCCTGGGAATCAGGACGATACTAATGGTCGGGCTCGGCCTTCAGATTAACCCAGTCCTCAGCTGGCTCCTCACGATAGCACTCATAACCGTCTTCGGAAAGCTCGGAAGAGCGGGAGACATTGCTGGCGCCCTCGTTTTGGTGTACCTCATTTACCTCTCGCCCGAAAGCGCCCTCGTGGCATTCCTGAGGCTCCTCGCGTTCCTCTACGCCTTCAAGGTGTTCATTGCCCTCGTCAAGTTCATAAGGAGGAACGTCCTCATCGAGGAGGTTCCGGTCGAGGAGCTCAGGGAGTGGGACATACTGGGAGAAACCATCTTCGAGAAGGACGGGGAAATCGGACGCGACAGGACAGACCCCTTCGAGAGGCTCAAGGTCGCGCTCCTGAGGGTGGACATTTCAATCCTCAATCCGAGCTATGAAAAGGTCATCGCCTCACCGAGCGCCGAGGGACTGACGAGGGAGCAAATTGAAGAGCTTAAGAGGCTCGTGGAGGAAGGAAAGCTGGAGAACAAGTTCCTGAGGAAGAAAGCGATGCCCTTCGCGCCGGCGATATTCCTCGGCTTCCTGATAAGCTACTTCATCGGCGACCTGTTCTGGTGGCTTGAGCTCAAGCTCATGGGCCTCTAAAGTTTTAAGGCCTTTTTCCAATTTTCCACCGGCCCGGCGCCCGCCCTCCCTGGGGAATCGTGAACCGGGGGTTCCGGCCGGGCCGACAGGGGGATGACGAGCTTTTGCTTTGCCGAGCGGTGAGGAGCACGCCCTTCACCGACCCCCTATCAGTCCTTCAATTATTTCCCGCACTTCCCTCAGGCTCTCAACGACGTGGTCGCCCTCAACGCCCTCGTGCGGGTTTATCGCTATCGCCACGTCCGCCTCGCGGAACATGCTGAGGTCGTTGAAGCCGTCGCCGACCGCTATCGTCAGTTCAGGTTTGAGCTCCTCCTTGAGCCTTCTGAGTATCGCGCCCTTCCCCTCAAAGTCTACCCTTGGGATGACGCCGGCGACCCTGCCGTTCTCGAATATTAGCTCGTTTGCGTAGACGTAGTCTGCCTTAAGTTCTCTCGCCACTCTGCCGGCGAGGCACATCAGCCCGCTCGAAAGGAGGACTACCTTAAAGCCGTTTTCGCGCAGGAACTCCACGAGCTCGAAGGCGTAGTCGTTGTACTCCACCGAATCGGCCCACTCAAGGATTTCTCCCTTTTTTCGCCCAATCCAGAGTGAAGCATCGAGCTCAGCCCACTCGGCGTAGTCAATCTTTCCTGCAAAGAAGAGCTCCGCGTACTCCTTTCCCTTCTCCCACGTGCCGAACTTCTTGTGGAGCTCGACCCAGCTTGAGCGCGCCTTTACAAGGGTTCCCTCGACGTCAAAAGCTATGAGCCTGACCATCTTACCACCTGAAAAGAGGCAGAAAGGAAGCTTAAAAGCCTACTCCCTCCAGCCGTGTTCCCCGATGAGGGGCACGAAGGCAACGCCCCCGTGGTTCTTTACCTTAATCGAACCGTCTTCGAGCTTGATAACCTCAAGAAGGTCCTGCCACAGGTGGTAGCTCCCAACGGGAATTATGAGCTTTCCACCGGGCTTGAGCTGTTCCACAAGGGGCCTCGGTATGTCAGGGGCTCCAGCGGTCACGATTATCCTGTCGTATGGGGCCTTCGGGGAGAAGCCCATGCTCCCGTCGCCGGGAATCACGTGGACGTTCTTAACCCCGGCGCACTCAAGGTTTCTCCTCGCGAACTCGACCAGCTCGGGAATCCTCTCGATGGTGTAGACGTCGGTCTTCACGAGCTCAGATATAAGGGCGGCGTTCCAGCCGCTACCCGTGCCAACTTCGAGGACGTTCATTCCAGGCTTTAAGTCGGCGAGTTCGAGCATTATCGCGACCATGTGGGGGGCACTTATGGTCTGCCCCGCCGGAATAGGTAGCGGCTCGTCTAAGTGGGCGTATTTCCGGTATTTCCCCTCAACGAAGAGGTAGCGCGGGTACTTGAGAAAGGCCCGCTTAACGGCCTCGCTCTTTATAATGCCCTCGCGGACAAGGTTCTCAACAGTTCTCCCCCACAGCTCATCGAGGTTCATAGGAACCCCCGTTTAGTCTTTGGAAAAAGGGAATAAAAGGCTCACGACTTTCTGGCCAGATACCAGGCTATCGCTATGATTACACCAGCACCGAGCGCAAACCCAACACCAAACCAGAGCGCCTTTGCAGTAAGGGGCGTGTACGGAACGCTGGAGGTCGTGGTTATAATCACATTCTTTGCTTCCGTCTTGGTCTCCGTGACCGTAACAGTAACGGTAGAGTTCACACCGCCGGTGGAAGTGGAGGTCACCGTTTCGGTCCCATTTTGCTCCCCCTCCGTTTCCTCAAAGACAGATATGGACACACTCGTCTCGTTGACAACACCCGGAAGCGAGACCACCGCCACCCGGAGGGGCTTTTCTCCGGGTGTGTAGGGCACAACCACGAAGCTCAGGGTGGTCTCGTTGCCCGGAGAAAGGTGGAGGGGAAGCACTACACTGCTCCCGCTGGCAAAAATATTGTCTGACGCGGCAACGGCAACGCCCTGTGGGACGGCAAGCGTCAGGTTCGCAGGGAGCGCCGCGTCACCCTCATTTCTGACCACAACGGTCAGGTTTACGGGCCTGTAGAGAGAGGCGTTTTCGGGGGCAGAGGCCATGAGGTAGTACCTGACCCTTGTTGGCCTCACGTTAAGGGTAAGTTCGTTCGAGGAAAATCTAAGGAGGGTATATCCCCCACACGCAAGCTCGTAGGGGGCCGTTGCTACTACTTTGACCCTTCCCGCCGAAACTTTGCCCGGCCTTGTGGGCAGGACTACGACTTTAAACTCCCTCTTCTCTCCAGGCCTAAGGGACTTCAAGAAGAACTCCGTGCCAGAGAGCACCTTGACGTCGCCAGGAACGAACTCTATCGTAAGGTTGGAGAGGGCAACGTTGCCAGTGTTCTCGACCTCAACGGTTAGGGCCGTGGGGAGGTACTGCCTCGCGTCCCCGTCCTTGAGGGTGACGAGGACATTGGCGACTTTGTTTACTGATGGGAGCTCATCGGGGTCTATGAAGCTCGCAAACCAGGCCTTCCCGCTGGAGTCCACGGAGAGAGGAACAACGGTCAAACCGTCGTGGTAGAGGAGCGTCGAAACGTTGGAGACCACGAGAGACGCGGTAGTTATGACAACCTGACACGGCTTAAGGAGAGAGACACCGAGCCTGTTGCCGAAGCTGTACTCATAGCGGAAGAGGTAGGGCCCAAGGGCCTTTGTTTGACCTGGAGCCAGGGAAAAGACCTCGTCCGGAACAATCGCCAAGTCCATAGAGACGCCCAAGAAGTTGACGTCAACCTTGGTGTAGTTAACTCCTATGAGGTCATCGACCTTAACAAGGAACGGCCCGATTACCTTCTCCCCTCCAACGGGCACTTCGTAAGTTGAATCGTTATACGAGAAGAAAACGGTCTCAATGAACCCTTTGGAGGTGTTTTCAACCCTTGCCTCAACAAAAGTAACCGTCTCGCCCACAAAGGAGACACTGTCGTTGAGCTTCAGGTAGCCGGAGTAAACGGGGAGAAAGCCGGATACGTTGGCCACGAGGTTTTTGAACCTGAACGAAGACTTAGATGAGAGCTTGAAGGTCTTGTCCTCGTTATTGTAACCGACCCTCAGCACAAGACCGGACTTTCCAACGGAGAGCACATCTATCTCATAGGGCCCAACCGTGACGTTCTCGCCCTGCAGGACATACGGAAAACTTGAAGAGAGGAACACCAGCGACCTAGGCCCAAAGAACACCTTCTCAAACGTCAGGTTCAGCCCGCCGAGGGAAAGCGTACTCCCCAGCGGGACACTCTCCATCCTGCTCCCATAAGGGGTGGAAACGTCAAGAAGAAGCGAACCATCTGCCTGCGAGACGTCCTTAATCTTCACGGAGTAGTTGCCCACATTAATCGTGGAAGAGAGCCCTACGTAGCCTGTAAACGTTGATGCTTCAGCGAGCGGAAGAAGCAGAATGAATAAAATCAAGACCAACCGTTTCATGGTACCACCCCCGCAAGAGTCAGGAGATATGCAACTATCTCAGCACTCCCCCCACCGAGACCCATCATCTTTTCCATGAGGGTCTGGCCGAGGTACATTCCAACCGCGAATATCCAAGCGAGTATGACAAAGTACCTCGCAGAGCCAAGGATGTGCCCGCCGTCGGCGAGCTTGATTACGACACTTGACAGGAGGGAGTGGAGAACCATCATGGTGAGCATCATGTACATAAGGAACGTTATGCCCGAAGGAGGGATTACATGGATAATGTCACCGATGTACTGGTTGGCGAGTTCCATGTTCATCTGGGAAAAGAGCTGGCTTATCGAGACGGCCACTTGGAAAGACGCCGCGAGGGCGAATGCAAATGCCCCAGTCAGACCGTAGATTATTCCTATAAAGCTCGCTACGCTCTGCTGCCTCTTCCTCCTGAGGCGGACGAGCCTCTCAAAGTTTCTGCTGATGACAATGCCAACATAATCAGGCTCCGCACCCATTCTGAGGCTCTCCCTGAATATCTCCGAGAATATGCCAATAAGCCAGCTCCCGGTTCCAGTGATAAAGAAGTCCCACGCCCTGTCCCTGTCAACGCGAACCGCAAGCCTCCTGTAGAGTGCCTGGATGTCCTCCGTGAGCGAACCGAAGTCATGGGCGCTCAGGTACTTTAGAACCAGTACAAGAGAAGCACCGCTGGCCGCGAGGGAAGAGCTCAGGCTTCTAATGAAGGCGGGGAAGTTTTCGTCTTTTCGGAATATGGACTTCTCCTCTTTATCTACCACGTGGCCGAGGTAGTATAGGGGAGTCAGTGTTAGGGCCAGAGCGAAGGGTGCCGGGAGGGCAAAACGCGGACGTATCAGAACCAAGTAAACGAGAGCAGTGATAACAACACCCATGGCAGAGTATATCGCCGCCCTCTTTATCTTCTCCCTGCGCGGGTCATATACCCCCCTGCTTTCGGCCCATATCGGGTCTTCGGGCATCCTGAACTTGATGACAAGTAGTATTCCAACCTCAGCGGCAAGGATTAAGGCAACGGCATAAAGGCCCATCTTGCCTATGTCCATGCCCGTGATTATAGGGCCTATAATGACGAAAGACGCTATGAACACGACCGATATGATAATTGACTCGTAAATTTCTTTGAAGATATCAAGGTCGTAAAGGGCACCCTCGTAGAAGGTCTGATAGTCATCCATAACGGTCTGCTGCTCCTGGAAGAGGTACTCCTTTAAGTCAACACCACTGTCAAGGGAGTACGCCAGCCTGTCGAGAAAATCGGAGAACATCTGACTTGGAGTCCTCCTCGCGAGGAAGCGGAACGCTTCGGGCATCGAAAGGTGGAGCCTATTGACAATCGTGTGGACTTTCTTCAGCTCGCTCGCTATCGCACCGAGCTTGGGGTCCTGGGAAAGCACCTTGATTAAGTCCGAACGACCCATCTCGCTCGTAGAGAGAACGGCAAAGTATGTAATAAAAAAGGGCATTCTGGAGTTTATTGAAATCTTCTTCGAATCAGCCACCACGTATGGGTAAACAGCAGCGTAGATAAGTAGTATAACAGGGATTAGGAACATCAACACTCTCAAGGCATCTGGAATAGGCAAAAGTCTTGACAGGACACCTATCGCAATGAAGAGAACCGCTGAAAGTCCCAGGTAAGGCAGGAGTATTTTCCTGATGTAAGTCTCCATGTTTAGGTCGGCCTTGGTGAAAATGTTGATGTTGTCGCTGGCCATCGGCACCACCTCAGACCCTGAAGCTTAAGCCTTCGAGACCCTTGAGGTAGAAGGCCTTAATCTCCTTGTAGACGTCCCAGTAGTTCGTTATGCCCAGCTCGACCATCCTCTGCAGAATCCTCGCGCGCAGGAAGAGCTCGTTGTAGATATCCTTCGGGTCTTCGTAACCGGCAATCTCGGCTATCTTCCTTTCGAGGATGTACGAGTTGTTGAAACCTCTAAAGATGTGCTTGTCCGCCACCGGATCCCACTCGAAGACGTTCCTCGTCGCGACACCGCCAAGCTCCTCGTAGTAGCCCTCAATCTCGACGACGCTGACGGTCCTCCTCAGGAACTTACCCTTGATGTAAACCGCCTGCTGGAAGACCGCTATGTTGAGGTTGTCAATGAAGGTTATGGGGACGTTTATGGGGTGGCCGGTGAAACGCTGTATCATCTTCTTAATGTCACCCGCGTGGAAGGTGCTCATGACGGGGTGGCCAGTCTGCATTGCTTGGAACGCGATGGCACCCTCGGCACCACGAATCTCACCGACGATGATGTAGTTCGGCCTCGAACGGAGGGCCGCCTTCAGCAGGTCAAACAGCGTGACCCTGCTCTCCTCCGGGCCGCGCTCACGGGTTATAAGGCGCTGCCACACTGGGTGCGGAACCTGAACCTCAGGGGTGTCCTCGGCAGTGTATATCTTTGAGTTCGGCTTGATGAACGGGATGATTGCGTTAAGGAGGGTGGTTTTACCGGACGCAGTCTCACCACAGACGAAGACACTCATACCGTACTCAAGGGCTATCCAGAGGTAAGCGGCGACCTCTGCACTCAGCGTGCCCCAAGCTATCAGCTGGGTAATGCTTATCGGAGTAGCCGAGAACTTACGGATTGTGGCACTCGGTCCCTTGATGGAGATGTCCGGTGAGTAGATGATGTTTATACGGGAGCCGTCCGGAAGTGCACCGTCAACTATCGGGTTCCTGTCGCTGACGGGCCTTCCAATACGCTCCGCAATGTTCTTGAAGTAGTCGGCGAGCTTGACGTCGTCACCGAACGTTATGTTGGTCTGCATCATCTCGAATATCTTGTGGACGAGGGACACGTTGTTCGCACCGATGATGTGGATATCCTCAATGTACGGATCCCTGGCTATGGGCTCCAGCGGCCCGATACCGATGATGTCCCTCTTTATGAGGTAGCGGAACTTCTCCATCTCATCTTTGGTCACTAAAAACCTCTGACCCCTCCCCATCAAACCGCCTTTGCCGGACTTGACTAAGCTGAGAACGGCCTCATCAAAGAGGGCATCGAGGAACCTTTCGAATTCTTCCTGGTCTTCAGGGATGTCCCTCGTCGGGGCCAGCTCAAGGATTTTGTCCCTGATCTTATTGTACTTCTCCTCTTCCTCTTTGCTCTCAATTCTGGGCTCAATTACGATGTAGCGCTTCTCGGCGGTGGCGGGGTCGCCATAGATGTGGATAAATATAGGGTCTCCTACGGGATAGATTA
Organism: Thermococcus eurythermalis; assembly: GCF_000769655.1. Taxonomy (NCBI): domain Archaea; kingdom Methanobacteriati; phylum Methanobacteriota; class Thermococci; order Thermococcales; family Thermococcaceae; genus Thermococcus; species Thermococcus eurythermalis. The sequence goes on from NZ_CP008887.1 coordinate 2,102,332, forward strand.
TATTGGGATAGGGTATGTCCTTCATGTCCCTGCTGAGCTGGGCGTGGAACTCAGGCACCTTACCGTACTTCTTCCTAAACTGGTCGATGTACTTGCGCAGGTGGGGGTTCCTCGCCATTGCCTCTTCAAGGGTATCACTGAAGACCTGGGCCATGTCACACCACCGCCGCTATTTCTACTATCAGGCCAACCTTCGGCTCCACACGGAAGGGTATAATCTTCTGGAAAATTCCCTTAGCGTTGTTGTACTTGACTATCGTCGCCGAGTTTTTCAAGTCCCCACCGAAGACCTTGACGCTCAGCCTTATGAGCATGGTGGCGGCCTCTTCGAGGATAAACAGGGAGTCCCTATCAATCTCCTCGGTGTTTGCGGTGAGTATAATCACTTTATCAAGGGAGGCCATCTTCTTCACGTAGAGGAGGAAGTCCCTAACTGCAGAGGGATCCTGCTCCCTCGAAAGGAGCGATGAGAATGAGTCGATTATCATAACGTCGGGCTCCCAGAGACGGGGTTCGCCAAAAAGCCTGCTGAGGAACTTTCTCTTTTCACTCACTCCCGTAAGCAGGGGATAAAGGGACACGAATATGAGCTTCTTCCTGATTAGAAAAGGGATTACACTATAGCCCAGGGACTCCATCTGCTTTATGTACTCAACCGTCGTGTACTGGCTGGAGATGTAGCTGGCGGTGTAGCCGTTCATGAGAAACCCGTAGAGAAGCCTCTGGACAAAGATAGACTTACCACTACCCCTATCCCCCTCGACTAGCATTATAGTCCCTGCGGGGATTCCCCCGCCAAGGCGCCGGTGGAGCTCATCGCCCTTGAGATCTATCTTGAGCAGTTCCTCGACCAACGTAATCACCCGCTGGGCCATTATTTCAGGAGATTAAATCTCAAATATCAGGCTTCTCTTCTTGCCGTTTTCAAGCACTACTACTATCCTGTGCGTTTCAGCAGAGAGCGCGGTGCCAAGGGTAACCTGTATTTGGCCGACCTCGTAGGGATTAAGGCTCGTTATCGGGTTTCCATCGACATCTGTAAAGGTCAGGTTTGCAGGTGGGATTAACGTTCCATCTATGAACACCTGAACCGCGTCGCTCGTGAAGGGAATCTTCATCTTTCCGATGTTTTTAATGTAAAACGTATACGTGTAGGGCCCGGTCCCACTCACGGGAATGTTCTGCGGGTCGTTTATTATCGCAAAGTCCGTCCTGAGGCTGTCGGCCAGCATTGCCCCCCTGTCGGTGATGCCCCCGGCTATGTCGTTGGTAACATAGGCCAATCCCCCCGCCACGCTTCCCGCGACGAGCACTGCCACAATGAACATTATTAGTTCGCTCGCTGGCCCCCCTGCTCCCATTAGCTCACCTCCGTTGGGCAACCTCTTGAGGTATTCACATACACCGCATTGTCCGTGGTGTTATAATACCAGCTGAAGCGAACCCAACACCCATTGCCAAAGACCACATTGAGCGTGTGCCGAGTCTCATTGAGGGGTATGTAGGTAACGTTCAACTGGACGGAATCTCCAGGGAGGAGATAGGTATAATCGTTGGAAAGGAAACCAACGTTATCATCATCAACGTTGTAAAGTGTGACCAGCTTTCCATCATACGTCCCGCTCCAGTGGAGAACATAGAGGGTAACTCCGTTGCTCTGAATTGCAAGTGTGAGATTATAGTAGTCCCCACTACTACCAGTTCCAGTACTCACACTACTTTTCTGTATATCCAAGGAGGACAGGGTGTTGAGCTGGGAAAGCTTGAGATTATACCAATCCTCCTGGGCAGCCTGAACTTCAGCGTAGACATTGTCCCATGCGTTGTAAAGGGTCACTGCAACCATTAAAAATGAAATAAAGATTATCGCTGCACTCGCTGAAACGCTGAAGCCCATTGCAATCCCCCCACCCTGTTGTTGATGCCCTCAAATGCCGTAAAACTCGTCCAGCGTCTTTTCTAGCATCTTGATTTCCCTTTCCAGCTTGTCAAGGACGTTCCTGTTTATCTTGAGGCCCCTCAGCCTCTCGATGAAGAGCAGGCTTATGAGGTGGTCCTGGACGGTGAGCTTCTCGGCGGGCTTCCACTCGGGATCCCTGTGGTGAGGCCTGGTGCCCTTGGCGTAGCGGAGCAGCTGGTTGAGGACTTCCTCGCTTATCCAGCCGATCTCGTAGTAGAACTCAAGCACCCTCTCAAGGTTCTGAATGCCGACCCTGTCAATAAGGAACCCGAGCCACTTGAGCGCTATCATGGTGGAAACGATGTCCTCAGGAAGCTTTTCAAGCCTGGCCTTCTTGGGCTCCTCTTCAAAGAGAAGGCTTGCGATGTCCTCGGGAATCTGGAGCTTTTCAGCCATACCAACACCACCTTCCTCCTTTTCTTCAATAACTTCTTCATGAGCAGGAACTTCTTCAACTAAAACTTCACCGGCTTCTTCAGAGGGAAGCCCCACGACTTCCTCAGTCCCCTTCGCAGGGGCTTCCACCCCAATTTCTTCAATTCCCCCGGCTTCTTCAGCCTCTTCCACTTCAGGGGCCTCAGGAGCCCCCTCAACGACCTCAAGTTCCTCGCCGGGAGCTTCAACCCCCTCAGAGACTTCCGCAGGAATTTCCTCCACTTCTTCCGCTGGCATCTCTATGGTCTCAGCCTCGACCTCAGGAATCTCCGCCTCCTCTGCTTCCCTGGCTTTCTCTTCTGCGAGCTCTGCCTGAGCCTCGGCAACCGCCTGCTCAGCAGCCGCGAGCTCCTCTTCGCTGACCGCTTCACCTGCTTCAATCTTCGCGCGGAGCTCTTCAAGCTTCTGCTGGGCCTCTTCGAGCTTTTCACTTGCGGTCTTCTCCTCAACTTTCTCGGTGAGCTCGTCAACTTTCTTGTGGAGCTCCTCAAGCTTTTCAATGAGCTCTGGGGAAACTTCTTCTTTCTCTTCTTCCCCTTCAAGGATGTCCTCAAGCTTCTCAATCTTCTCGTGGACTTCCTCAACCTTCTGGGAGACCTTCTCGGCCTTCTTCTCATGGACGTCAAACTTGGCGGTTTCAAGGGTCTCGACGAGCCTGCTGAGCTGCATGCTGAGGTCGGTCAGCCTTTTACCAAGCTCGTCAACGCGCTTACTGAGCTGTTCATACTTGGTCACTTGGTTGCCGTAGGTCTCAAGGACCTTCTGGACTATCTTCTCAAGCTGCTCATAGGTGAGGTTCTCCTTTCTCGCTATCAGCTTCTCCCGGAGCTCGTTAATGACGACGCTGGGAACCTTACCCTTGAGCTCGGCGAGCTTGGCGTTGATGTCTGCCTCTGTGACGAGCCTTGTCATCTCCATGCATCACACCTCCGCGAGCACCTCATAGATTATCGAATCAAGGTCAACGCCGTAGCCGGCTATCACCTTAAGGTCATTCTTTATCTGTGCAATTTCGAGCTTTAAGTCTTCCAGTTCTCTCTTGATTTCCTGAATCTCGCTGCTGAGCGGGTTCTCCTGCCCCATCTGCTCCTTGAATGGATTTATCTCCTGGCTGATGACCTCGTAGAGCATCATGACGTCCTTGATGGTCTTGTCGAGCCTATCGATGTCGTCGCGGAGTTCCTGTATCTGCTTCTTCAGCGTGTCAACGCTTATCTTTATCCTTGGAACCTCGTTCTCGATCTCGTTCAGTCTCTCCATTATCTGCATAATCTGCTCGTTTTCCTGCCTGCTTTCGACTTCTTCTTCCAGCTCCTCAACATCAAGGGGCTCGGTCGGGGGGGTGGGCTCCTCTTCTTTTTTCTTCTTGAACAAAGATGAAAGGAAGTCTAGTGCCATCGTCCCACCCCCTCACTGGAGCTCCATCAGGTTGGTAGTGTACGTGCTGGGAGTCGTGAAGTCTATGACGCCACCGGCCCTATTCTCTGGTATCACCTTGCCGGTAACCTTGGTGCCGGGGCCGATGCCGTAGCCGTCCTGGTAACCGTTGTCTTCGTTGGCATTATCATCAAAGGGTATCGTCCAGATTGCTATGCCTGCGATGTCGCCCCAGCTGAGGCTGGGGTGCTGCCAGCTCCCGCTGAGGCTCTGGTCAGTATCGGCAACGACGATGATGCCAAAGAGCATCTTATCGTCATTGGTCATAGCGTAGTAGAGGTTCTTCCAGAGGTTCTCGACGGTGTTGTTTGTACCCGTAAGTTCTGTGTAGTCAGTTGGAGCAGAGGTAAGGACACCATTGTTGCTCTCCCCAACGTCCGGGAACACGTTGCTGACGTCACCGGAGTAGAGGAAGTAGTTGGTCTCGTTAATCTCGTACCTGTAAACCGCCATCTGCTTGCCGTTGCTGAGGACAACCTTAACGTGGGCGAGGTCTATTCCTCCAGAGCCAGCGTTTGGCGAAACGTAGATGACCATCCTGGTTATGTTGCCGCTCCCAGGCGGGTCTGCCGGAGTGTAGCCGTAGATGTTGATGACTTTGATTCCGCTCGCTACCTCCTGGGTGGTCTGCCTCCCTGTGGCCATGGCCTTCTGCTGGAGGTAGCCGCTGGTGCTTATGAGCACCCCAGCGGCCACCGCCGCCACCAGCACCATCGCGATGAAGACGATGAGCGTGCCAATACCAATCGCACCCCTCCTCACGGTAACCACCTCACTGGAGCACCATCACGTTGTAGTTAAACGTTGCCGGGGTCGTGAAGTCTATAACACCGGCCGCCCCGACCTCGGGAATGACCTTGCCGACCATCTTGGTGGCTGGGCCGATGCCTTTTGTGCCGTCCTCGGTCTCGAAGATAGTCGTCTTCATGAGCAACGCCACCATGTCACCCCACTCAAGGTTCGGGTGCCTAGTGTCCATCTTGCTGCCCCCGTCGTGGATTACCGCTATTGCAAACGTCGTGTTAGTGAGGTTGGTGTTGTTCCAAACCTGTTTTGTGATGTTGGTACCATTGAATAGGTCGTCTATGACCCCGGTGTAGAGGATCCCGCTGTAGTTGTAGACCACGAGCTTGACACCGTCGCTGAGGACGACCTTCACGTTGCTCATGTCAATGCCCTCGCTACCCGAGTTGGGCGCCACGAGCACGGCCATCTTGCTTATCGCCCCCTTGCTCGGGGGGGTGGTATTAACGTAGCCGTAGATGTTGATGACTTTGATTCCGCTCGCTACCTCCTGGGTGGTCTGCCTCCCGGCCGCCTGAGCCTTCTGCTCAAGGTAGCCGGCGGTGCCTATGATAACGCCTGCCGCCACTGCCGCAACGAGAACCATTGCAATGAAGACTATCAATGTGCCGATGCCTATTGCTCCCCTACGCATAGTACCACCTCCTGAAAGTGATCAAAAACGAAAGAAAAACCAAAGAAGCTCTAAGCTTCACTGGAGCTCCATAGTGCTGGAAGTGTAGGTGCTTGGGGTTGTGAACTCGATGACACCCGGAGCACCAAACTCGGGGACGACTTCGCCGGTTATCTTGGTCCTCGGCGGGATACCGCTTGTAGTGCTGAAGACCTTCTCGACGTTAACGGCGAGGACGACGAGGTCGCCCTTGTTGAGGGTCGGGTAGCTCTCCTTAACGGAGTCATCGGCGTCCTGGAGGACGATGATACCGAAGTGAGTAGCGTTGAGCTCGCTCCAGTTGAAGAGCTCATTTCCGCTTCCGATAGTCTCATTGAAGATGTCGCTGACTGAGGCGTTTGTGTAAGCGTTGGATATTGTGTCCGGGTCATAGGCGAGGGCAGCCTCGACTTCACCATTTGAGAGCAGTATCTTGGTGTTCTTGAGGTCTATGCCGGCTGATCCGGCGTTCGGGCTAACGTAAATGGCAAGCCTAGTTATGTTCTTGTAGGTTCCAGAACTGTCATCGTATGGTGCGAAGCCGTAGACGGCAGTTACCTGTATGCCGCTGGCAACTTCGTTGGTGGTTTCCCTGCCGGTGCTGGAAGCCTTCTGCTGGAGGAAGCCGCTCGTGTTGATGAGCACTGCAGCAGCCACTGCAGCCACCAGCACCATAGCAATGAACACAATCAAGGTCCCAATACCAACCGCACCCCTCTTCTTCAGCTTCCTAACGAACATCACCCCTCACCCCTTCACTGCAGGGTCATAACTTCATCCGTATAGGTGCTTGGGGTTGTGAACTCGATGACACCCGGAGCACCAAACTCGGGAACGACCTTGCCGATTATCTTGGTCCTGGGCTCGATACCGTTGGCGCCAAAGACACCATTGTTGCCAACCTGGACGGTGAGGACGACGAGGTCGCCCTTGTTGAGGGTCGGGTAGTTGGCCTTAACAGAATCGTCAGCGTCCTGGAGGACGATGAGACCAAAGTTGGTGGTCTTGCTGGTCAGGTTTGTCCACGCGCCAAGGTTTGTGTCGAAGATGTTGGAAACAACCCCCTTGGTATACGCATCGGTGTCGTAGCTAAGAACAGCCTGGACGCCCCTTGGTATACGCATCGGTGTCGTAGCTAAGAACAGCCTGGACGGTTCCGTTGCTGAGGATAACCTTGGTGTTCTTGAGGTCTATGCCGGCTGATCCAGCGTTCGGGCTAACGTAAATGGCAAGGTACTGGACGTACTTCTTGTCAGTGTCGGTCTTACCGACGACCTTCTCGACCTGTATGCCGCTCGCTACCTCCTCGGTGGTTTCCCTGCCGGTGCTGGAAGCCTTCTGCTGGAGGAAGCCGCTCGTGTTGATGAGCACTGCAGCAGCCACTGCAGCCACCAGCACCATAGCAATGAACACAATCAAGGTCCCAATACCAACCGCACCTCTCCTGGTCCTGGCCTTCATTCTCCATGCACCCCCTGGGGTTGTCTGCAGTGGAGGTTACGCCCGGAAAATATAAAGCCCTTTTTTGTTTTTAGTAGTGTAGGTGGTTGTGTAGGTGCATATGTAGGTGCGAGGAACAAAAATAGACCACAATATCTCATCAGAGCTTTTCAATTACAAGAACGCTTCTCCCGGGGTGTTCTGCCTTGAATTGAAACTCAAGCTTTCTGAGGGCATTTATTATTTCCTCCGCAGTTGGAAAGCCCACGAAATCCCTGTTTAATGCTTCAAAAAACTCCAGGGCAGAGATGTCCTTAAAGGCGTCCCTGAAAGGCTCGACTATAACCAGTTTTCCCTCCACTTCCAGAGTCTCAAAGGCGTTTTTGAGAACTTTCTCCCTGTCCGGTATGTACTCAAGGACGAAGCTTATTAAAACTGCATCGTATTTATTGACGGGACGTATGAGCCTTGCATCAAGCTCCTTGAGATATACGGGAAGACCCTTGCTCTCCACCCTTGAGCGGGCTATTTCAAGGAGTGCAGAGGAGTAGTCGATGCCAAGGTAAAAGCCGTCGTAGCCAACGATTCTACCAAAGAACTCAGGGGAGACAGAGCCACAGCCAATGTCTAGTACCGCAGAGCCAGGACCTATGCCCGCCACACTGGCCATAACCTCTCGATAAGTCTGAGCAAAGGAAGTCCTCATCCTCATGTCCCAGAAGTCAGCGTCCTTATCGAAGTCCATGAGAATGTGAGGATGTTTGGGAGTTATGAAGGCGTAGTCTACCATCCTGTAAATCTCCTCGTGGATGGACATCCAGTCAGGAAGTAGAGTGGAACAGGTGTCCGGGGATAAGTTGAGGATGTACGAAAAATCACTAAGGACAAGCCTGCCTCCATGAACCTCAACAATACCGAGGTCCCGAAGTGTGTGGACGAACTTCACAAGCAGGGCCCTGTTTGGCAGGCCGATGTTGTCTAGTAGCTCCTGGAGGGTAGGTTCCTCTGTAAGGAGGGAAAATATGCCGTGCTTCATGCCGAGGGCAACAATCTGGAGTACCGCAGTCCTGACCATGTGATCTATGTTGGCGTCGATGGCCTCAACGGCACGCCCTATTTCCATTACCCCACCTCACAGGAACCGCCTGTAATAAGCATAGTACTCCTTAAGGTATTCAACGACCTTCTTGCCGTACTCTGTGAGGCGGTAGTACTTGAAACCGTTGCTGGCTATCTCCTCAACGAGTCCGAGATGCACGAGGGAGCTTTCACCGTTGTAACGGTTGCCGAGTCCAACGAGGGCCCCCCTGACGTTTGAGGGATCAGAACCGACGACCCTTGCAATCTCAGACAGGTAAGTCGCGGACGGGTATATCTCGTTCAGGTACATCAGTATCTTCTTCCTGAGGTCACTGCGGTGCAACGACCTGAGCACCTGAGGGTCCATCACCACCGAGTTCATTTTCTCCACCTCCAAGGCCTTCTGGACTGATTGTACCCTCTGAACTTGATGTAGCTGGCTATGTAGGTCCCGTATTGGTGTTAGTGGTTAGAGAATATATAACGTTTTCGTATGGAGAATGCCCCACATACAAGGGAAGTCTCGTTGAATTGGACGATATCACAACGCTTCGATAAAAATGGAACAGTAGGACAACCATCAGTATTCTGGAAAAAATCTAAAGCGGCCCCCCAAAAAAGGTTTAAAACATGAACTATTCAAATTAATCCATGGGCTCCGGGTGGTAATCATGTGGGAAGCAATCGCAGTTACTGCAGTAGTTGCAGTGGCTCTTGTTCTTTACGTCAGAGATATCACGAACAAGGTTCTCGCGAGGTACTTTGAGCTCAAGGAGAACCTCTCGGAGCTCGAAGAGAACCTCACAGGATTCCGCTCCACCTTTGAGAAGAAAATTTCTGAGCTTAAGGGTTCTGGGCATGGTCCCTCCCAAATCCCCGAGCTGAACGGGATAAAGGAAAAACTTGCTCTTCTTGAAAAATCCCTAAAGGAGCTCAAAAAGTTTGAGACCAAGCTTGACTTCGAGATTGGAAGCGTTAAGAACGGCCTCGAAAAGCTCGAAAGAAAAGTTGAAGAGCTCGAAAAAGAAGTTGAAGAGAGCAGAGAGCTGATAAAGGAAGAACTCAAGGAAGAGATAATCAGGGAACTCGAAGAAGAAATAGAGCACCTGGAAGATGTCATTGAGAGGCGGAAAAACGAAGAAGTTGAGGAGTTCCTTGAGGTCATCAAGGCCGCAATAACCCTCCAGCCCGAGAAGCTCCGGGAGGGCCTCCTTGAGGCCAAGCGTGCGCTTCTTTCCCTCAGGGACATAGCGAAGGTCTACGTCCTAACGGGGAAGGGGCAGGGTGAGTTCAATGAACTTAGAGAGAACCTCGTCGAACTCCTCAAAAACCTTAGGAAGCTGGCTATCGTCTCCGTTCCAGATGAAAACGTCTACTCAAGGTTCAACGAGGTCATAATAAAGACCAAGAGGCTGGAACTCCCCATGAAACGAGGGGACAAAGAACTCTCGCCTGAAAAGAGCTTCATTGAGATACACAGAATAACATACGAGTTGGCAGGGGAAATCGACAGGATTGCAGAAATGCTGGGAGAGCCCGTTCCAGTAACACCCGTTGAAAAGGAGTTCTATGAGAAGCTGCGCTACCAGTTCGAGGAGCTCAGGAGACTGGAAGAACAAGTGCAAAAGCTGATGCTCAAACTTGGGACCGTTGAGAGAGAACCCGAAGAAGAGAAGAAAGACGATATTGAGAAGATTCTAAAGGATCTCAACCTGCTTTAAAACTCGTCACCAAGGAGCTTGTCTAGGTCAATCATTATGAGAAGCCTTTCTCCGTCGTTTATCTTGGCAATGCCCTTTATGTAGCGTATGTCCACCCTGCTGGCGAGCGTTTTGGGAGGCTGTTCTATCTGCTCGTCCGTGAGCGTTATTACGTCCGAGACCGCGTCAACGATTATGCCAACTACCTCGTCCTTCACCTCGGCGATGATAATCTTCTTCTTGGACAGGTCCTCATCTATGTCATAGTAGCCGAGGAGCTTCTTGAGGTTCACAACGGTGGTAATCTGGCCACGCAGGTTTATGACGCCCTCCACGAAGTCGGGAGCGTTTGGAACGCGTGTTATGGGCATCATTTCCTTAATTTCCCTGACCTTGGATATATCGAGGCAGAACTCCTCGTTGCCGACCATGAAGGCAACTACCTGAACCTCCCCCAAAGTATCACCCCCTAACCCGTTCAAGGAGTTCACGTGAACGCGAAACTGATTCGGCAAGCTCCTTAAGACCCTTTCTAATTTCCTCCAGCCGGGTCTGGACGTCGGCGACAAAATTCGTGAAGCCGCCAATCTCCGTCGAGAGGTCTTCCTGAACCTTGTAAACATTGTCCAGGGTGTCCATCAACATCTGAACGGACTGAGCCTGTCCCTCTATGCTGTCGGAGAGCTCCTTTATCATGTTGGCGGTCTCGTTGGCACGCCTCGCTATGTCATCGAAGGCCGCGATGAGCTCCTGGACGGCGTCCTTTATCTCCTCGGTAACGGTAAATTCCTTCTTTATCGAGCCGACGACCTTGTCAATGCTTTCCTGCATGTTTCTAATCAGTTCGGCAATCTGGTCCGTTGACTTTTTGGACTGGTCGGCCAGTTCGCGGATGTTCTCGGCAACAACGGCAAAGCCCCTCCCATGCTCACCGCTCCTAGCGGCCTCTATTGCCGCGTTGAGGGCCAGAAGGTTGGTCTGCTCCGCGATGTTCCCTATTACTTCAACTATCTCACCGATTCTCTTTGAGTGCTCGACAAGGAGCGAGAGGGCCCTCTCCATGTCCTGGTTGACCTCGTTGATGCTCGCCACGTTCAAAGCCACGTTGTCGGAAATCTGCTTGCCCTTCTCGGCCATGTTGGCAGTCTCAAGGGCGTAGTCCGTCAAAGCCTGGGCCTGAGTGTTCATCTCCTCGATGCCGGCCGTGAGGGTCTGAATGTAGTCACCCAGCTCCGCAACGCGGGAGCGCTCCTCCTGGATTAGGTTGAGGAGTTCAGCGGAATCAAGAGACACTTCAAAGTCAGAGCTCCTTAGAAGAGAAGAAACTCTCTCGTCGGCTTTTTTAAGTTCTTCGAGTGCCCCCTGAACCTCACCGGGGACACTGACTTTCTCAATCCGGACTTCCTTCTTCGACCTGGCCTTTTCAACTATACGGAGAAGGCGAGAAGCGGTCTCCTGGTCGAGGTTCTGAAGGGGAGTATTATCTCCTTCCAGGAGCTTTTCAAGGATTCCTAAAAAATCCTCTTTTTTGGAGGCGGAACTCAGATAGAGACCCACACCCAATGCCGTACCGATGCCCACCACTGCACCCACCGCTGGAGAAACCGCAGAACCTACTAGTGTAGCCACTGGAACCAGCACCACTGATGCAATCGTCACTGACCTGCCCATGAGCACACCCCCTTGACTGGTAGTTATTGTCACTTCAGAGATAAAAGACTTTCGTATGTATGTGATAACCAAGGCTACGAGTTATCATAATAATAAGTTGGTTCGTAACAACCTGCGTATGCACCTACACAACCATCTACACTAAAGGCTTTTTATGAGAGAACGCCCATAGAACTGTATGAGACTTCGGCGAGTCCACAATGGGCTTACGCCCCACCCGGAAATTCAACAAGGTGAGTGGGTCGTATGATGGACTACCGGGACCCCGGCTATCTGAAGATTAAGGAGGAACTCTTTCGACACCTCAGGGTTAGCAGTGACGCCTACAAGGACTCATACCTAATGAGGAGAATCCGCGCGAGGATGAGAAAGCTGGGGATTACGAACTTCATGGAGTATTACCGCCTGATAAAGACGAACAAGAAGGAGCTCGACGAACTGCTCCTGACTGTGGCTATAAACGTCACCGAATTTTTCCGCGATCCTGTAGTCTGGAAGACCTTTGAGAAGAAAGTCATACCCGAGCTCGTGAAGATAAAAAAGGAGCAGCACAGCTCGTCGCTCAGGATATGGAGCGCGGCCTGCTCCACCGGCCAGGAGCCGTATTCGATAGCGATGACCCTCTACGAGGCCCTCGGCGAAGACCTTGGAGGCTTCAGGGTGCAGATACTGGCGACGGACATAGACAGGGAAGCCCTCGCAGTCGCGATGCGCGGTGAATATCCAGTTGACGTCGTCGAGAAGCAGGTTCCGAGGCACATGATACCGAAGTACTTCACGAGGGTAAGTGATGAACGCTACCGCGTCTCACCGAAGATTAGAAGGCTGGTAAAGTTCCAGCAGTTCAACCTCTTCAGTTCAAGGTACCCGACCGGGTTCGACGTCATATTCATCCGCAACGTGCTGATTTACGTCAAGAGGGAGGCCCAAGAAGAGATATTCGCCAGGCTGTATAATTCGCTCGAAGACCACGGTTTCCTGATTCTTGGTAAAACCGAGACCATACTCGGAAACGCGGCAAAACTGTTCAAATTGTATGACCTCGTCGCGAGGATCTATCGCAAGAACCTGGAGGTGAAGAAGCATGGCCAGAGTTTTGGTGGTAGATGATGCGGCGTTTATGCGCATGCTCCTGAAGAAGATACTGACCCAGGGCGGCCACCAGGTTGTTGGGGAAGCGGGCAACGGAAAGGAGGCCGTTCAGAAATACCAGGAGCTCAAGCCCGACGTGGTAACGATGGACATAGTCATGCCGGAGATGGACGGAATAACTGCCGTCAGGGAGATTAAAAAAATCGACCCCAACGCCAAGATAATCATGATTACCGCCGTCGGACAGGAGAGCAAGGTCATGGAAGCCCTCAAGGCCGGCGCCTCTGGATACATCGTCAAGCCCTTCCAGGCCCCGAAGGTGCTTGAAGAAATCAACCGCGTACTCTCAAGTTAGGGTGAGTGATGATGCCCCTGAGCTCACCCAAGAAAAAGATTAGGGTACTCGTCGTTGATGACTCGGCATTCATGCGCAAGATACTCAGGGATATAATCAACTCCGACCCCGAGCTTGAAGTTTGCTGCGAAGCCCGTGATGGAATCGAGGCCATAAACATGGTCAAGCTCCACAAGCCGGACGTGGTAACGCTCGACATTGAGATGCCCCGAATGAACGGCCTCGACGCCCTCAGGGTTATAATGAAGCAGAGCCCGACGCCGGTAATCATGGTGAGCGCACTCACGCAGGAGGGAGCCGAGGCGACGATAAAGGCCCTCGAGTACGGGGCGATTGACTTCATTCCCAAGCCCAGCTCTTCCATTTCCCTCAGCATGAAGGAGATGAAGGACGAGATAATCGCGAAAATCAAGGAGGCGGCAAAGGTCCCGAGGAGGTTCCTGGAGCTCAGGAGAACGAGACTGCTGAGGGCCCAGAAGAGCAAGGTCAAACGGAAAGGTGTCCCCGCGAGGATTGCGGTTGCAATGGCCGCCTCGACCGGCGGGCCGCAGTCCCTCCTCAAGGTTTTCCCCAAGTTCCCAGAGCACCTCGGCGCGGCAATCCTGCTCGTCCAGCACATGCCACCAGGCTTCACAAAGTCCTTCGCCAAGAGGCTCGACAGCGTCAGCAAGCTCAACGTGAAGGAGGCTGAGGACGGCGAACCCATCGAGGAGGACTGGGGCTACGTAGCGCCCGGCGACTACCACATGGAGGTCGAGCTGAGGCGCGGAAAGCCCGTGATAACCCTCAACAAGAAGCCGAAGATACACGGCGTAAGGCCCGCGGCCGACCCGATGATGATTACCGCCGCAGAGGTCTTTGGTCGGAGAACCGTCGGCGTTGTCATGACCGGGATGGGACGCGATGGGGCCCAGGGAATAGTAGCCATCAAGAAGAAGGGAGGAATCACCATCGCGCAGGACAAGGAGACCTCGATAATCTACGGAATGCCAAAGGCGGCCGCCGAGACCGGCATGGTTGACTACATCGTCCCGCTCGATAAAATCGCAGACACCGTTGTGATGGCAGTGAACAAGATAAAGAGGGGTGGTGGCGGTGGAGGACATCTCCCAGTACCTTGATGAGTTCCTCGCCGATGCGAGGGACAGGATAGACAGCCTCAGCAACGCCATACTCACGCTGGAGAAGATAGTCAAGGAAGGCGGCAGCGAGGAAGAGAAGAAGGCAATGATAGACCAGATTTTCCGTGATGCTCATACTCTAAAGGGTACGGCCGCGACTATGGGCTTCATGAAGCTCAGCGAAGTGGCCCACAAGATGGAGAACCTCTTCGACCTCGTCAGGAGCGGTAAGATTGAGCCAACTCCCGAACTTATAGACGTCCTCCTCGAATTCCTCGACATCATCGAGGCCATGGTTGACAACATCGAGGAGACCGGGGAGGAGGGCGACTTCGACGTTGATTCGCTCTTCGAGAAGGCCCAGAAGTTCTTCGACCAGGCGGGAGCAGGCGGCGGGAAGAAGGAAGAGGAAAAAGCGGAGAAAGAGGAGAAAGCCCCCGAAGAGGGAGAAGCGGAGGGAGCTGAGGCACCAGAAACTCCCCCCGCCGGCAATCGCTACCTCGTGAAGGTTTACTTCGAGAAGGGCGCCCCCCTGCGCGGGGTCAGGGCTTTTTTAATTCTTTCAGACCTTGAAGAGCTCGGGATTGTCCTAGAAACTAACCCCGAGAGGAAAATAATTGAGGACGGAAAGGCCGACGTTGATGTGCTTGAGTTCGTGATTGAGACCGAAGAGGACCCGGAGAAGATTAAAACAGTCGTTTCTCGGCATCCCGAGGTTGAGAAGGTTGAGATCCAGACGCTCGGCGGCAAGACCGTTGCGAGTGGAGAGGGCGAAAAGGGTGAGGGAGGAGAAAAGAGATACGAGGTCACGGTTTACCTCCAGAAAGACGCACCGCTCAAGGGAGTTCGCTCTTACCTCGTCCTCCAGGACCTTCAGAAAGTAGGCATCATAGAGAAGACCGAGCCCAACGAGATTGAAATTCAAAACGGCGAGCTGATTGATGGTTACTATTTCAGGGTCATTCTGAGGACGAACCTCAAGAAGGAAGACATAGCCAAGATAGTCACCAAGCACCCGGACGTCGAGAGCGCCGACGTTAGGGAGATTGGGGAAGAGGCCCCGGCCCAGGCCCAGCCCAAGCCCGAAAAGAAGGAGGAAAAGAAGGAGACAAAAGCCGAAAAGAAGGAGAAAAAGACAGCAAAGGGCCCGATAAAGACTCCGAAGGTGAAGATTTCCAAGATAATCAAAGTGGACGTCAGCCACCTCGACAGGCTGATGAACCTCGTCGGTGAGCTCGTCATCACCAAGGGACGGCTTGAGCAGATAGCTGAGAGGCTCGGTGACAGAGAGCTCCTGGAGACCCTTTCAACGCTCTCAAGGCTGCTCACCGAGCTACAGGACGAGATAATGGAGATGCGCCTCACACCGGTTGCAGAGGTCTTCAACAAGTTCCCGAGGATGGTCCGCGAGCTCGCGAGGAAGATGGGCAAGGAAGTCGAGTTCATCGTTGAGGGCGCCGACATTGAGGTTGACAGGACGATACTCGACAAGCTCGGCGACGTTCTCGTCCACCTTCTCAGGAACGCCATAGACCACGGTATTGAGCCACCGGAGGAGCGTGTAAAGCTCGGCAAGCCGAGGGCAGGACGGGTTGAGTTAATAGCCAAGCGCGAGAGGAGCCACGTCGAGATAATCGTCAGGGACGATGGAAGGGGAATAGACCCGGAGAAGGTCAAGAAGAAGGCAATTGAGAAGGGACTTATCACTCCAGACAGGGCAGCCGAAATGAGCGATGAAGAGGCCATAAACCTGATCTTCCTGCCGGGCTTCAGCACCAAGGAGCAGGTTACCGACGTTTCTGGAAGAGGAGTCGGCATGGACGTCGTTAAGGAGGTCGTCAAGAGCCTCAACGGCACAATCTCTGTCAAAAGCGAGGTCGGAAAGGGAACGACCTTCATACTCAAACTGCCGGTGAGCATGGCCATCATCCAGGCCCTCCTCATCAAGGTGCAGGACGAGGTCTACGCGGTTCCGATAAACAACATCCTCGAGAGCATCGAGATAAAGCGCGAGAACCTCAAGAGCATCGGCGGAAAGGAGGTCATTGTTCTCCGTGGAGAGATTATACCGGTCATTATGCTCCACGAGCTCTTCGGCCTGCCGGTGCCTGAGCTCAACGAGTTCCCGGCTCTGGTTGTTGACCTCGGTGCCCAGAAGGTCGCGATAGGAGTTGATGAGCTCCTCCACAAGAAGGACATCGTTATCAAGAGCCTCGGCAAGCTTCTCTCACACATCAGCGGATTTGCGGGCGCTACCATACTCGGTGACGGCAGCGTCGTGCTGATTATCGAGATTAACGGTCTCCTTGGAGGTGAAAGCGGTGGAATCTGAGAACTACGAGGAATACATAAAGAACCTCGACGAGTTCGCCAAGAGCGCGCTGGTCGAGACGTTCAACATAGGGGCCTCAAGGGCAGCGGATGCACTCAGCGAGATGACGGGACTGACAGTAGACATCACCGTCCCGGGGATTGAAGTGACGTCCATCAAGTCGGTTCCGGAGAAGGTGGGAGAAGACGTCAAGGTGGCAGTTTACATCCAGCTCAGCGGTGGCTTTGAGGGTCACGCCTTCTTTTTCCTTGACTTCGAGGACGCGCTGAGAATATTCGACCTCATGATGGGACAGGAGCTTGGAACAACGACGGAGTTCGACGACATGGTTGCATCGGCCGTTATGGAGATGGGAAACATTTTAATTTCCGCTTTCGCCAACGCGCTCAGCGAGTTTCTTGGGACGGAAATCAACCAGACCCCGCCGGATATAGCGATTGACTTCACTCCCGCGATACTTGACTTTGCCCTCGCAGATGTCGGCCAGTACTGCGACTACACGATACTCCTCGGCACGGATATAACGATAGAAGGAGTCGAGTTCAAGGAGCACTTCACGATTATCCCGCACCCCGCCTCGATGAAAAAGGTCGTTGAGACCCTGTTGGGGGGATTCGCATGACCGAACACAAGGACTGGTTTTCGGAGTGGTATCAAGACATATTTAAGGAAGCGTCCAACATAGCGATAAGCAACGCCCTCACCGCACTTTCTAACATGATAGGCGAGATAGATATGGAACCACCCACCGTGCAAGTTCTTCCAAGGGCAAAGTTTCTGGCAATGCTCGCGAGCAGGGGGATAGGCAACAGCTTCGTCGTTATGTTTGACATAACCGAGGGGATGAGCGGCCTGACCATACTCCAGTTCCCAAAGGAGAGCGCCAGGGCCCTCGTCATGTCCCTCCTTGGAATGGATCCCGGGGACGAGGGCATTGATGAGATGGGACGTTCAGCGATAATGGAGGTAGGAAACATACTGATTTCAGTTTACACCGACATACTCGCGAAGCTTATCGAGGAGCCTGTATCGCTGAGCCCGCCAAAGCCGGCCGAAAGCCTCTACGACGTCGAGAAAGAGCTGGCTAGGCCAGAGCTAAGAGACGTCAACGAGGTCATAATGTTCAAGGCCCGCTTCTACCAGAGAGACACCGGAATAGAGAGCCTGTTCTACCTCGTGCCCACCAAGGAAGCGTTTGACAAGCTCGTGAGCAAGCTTGAAGCGCAGGTAAAGGACGCCAAACTCGAAGAGGAACCCAGCGAGAGCGCTGGGACAGAAAGGAAAGGTGAGACGGAGGCAATCATGGACACACCCCCACAGGACACAACGAACGAAACTGCAGAAGAGACAGCTGAAACACCTCAAATCAACGAAGAGACCGAGGGTTGAGACTTGCCCGCCGAGATAAAAGTCGGTATCGGCGACTACGCCGTCGGCAAGAAGGAGGGGATAATCAGCACCTACGGGTTAGGTAGCTGTGTGGGCATAACAATCTACGACCGCCTGACAAAGGTCGGCGGCCTGCTCCACGCCCTCCTGCCCGAGTCAAGTTACTACAGCAACAAGGGCAACCCCGCAAAGTACGTTGATACCGGCCTCCAGTTACTCATCAGGGACATTCAGAAGCTCGGTGGAAGCATAAGGCGGGCCGAGGCAAAGCTCTTCGGGGGCGCTCACATGTTCAGCAACGTGACAACGGAGAAGCTAATGATAGGGAAGAGGAACGTTGAGGTTGCAAAGAGAGAGCTCAAAAAGTACGGCATACGGCTGGTCGCAGAAGACACGGGCGGAAAGGGCGGAAGGACGATTTACCTCGACCTTTCAACGGGCAAGGTTAGAATGAGAAAGGTCTCAAATGGAAAGGTCATTGAGGCTATTTACTAATCAGAAAGACGCGTCACAGAAAACCCAGAACGGGGGATGATGCACCATGGAGTTTAAGAAGAAAATCCTTGTAGTTGTTGTACTCGGACTGGCCCTCTTGACGGCAATGGGGGGAGGAATGATACTGTACGCTGGCAACCAAGTAGTCGTGTCCATACAAGACGGCATGGCACCCATAATTGAAGACCAGGCAAAAGATGCAGTCCAGGCAAAAGCCGAAGCACTCGCGGGCGAGTTCGAGGCGTTCTTTAACGAGGTGGAAGCATTGGGGAGAGCCACGCAGGAGCTGACAGTAATCTCCCTGGAAGACCTGAAAAGCGAGGGCTATGAGTTCGGAAGCCCGGGGTACGAAGATACCCTCAACGAAATCATACAGGAACACTTTACAGTAATCGCCAAGGCGGAACCAAAGATAAGCGCCGTCTACTTCGGCGACGTCAACGGCAACATGTTCATCTACCCAGAACAGGAGCTTCCGGAGGGCTACGACCCGCGCGTGAGACCGTGGTACCAAGAGGCCGTAGCAAAGAACGGGCCGACGTGGAGCGAGCCCTACCAGGACGCTTCCACCGGAAAGTGGGTGGTAACGTATACCATACCTGTTTACTACAACGGCAAGCTCGTCGGAGTCGTTGGGCTTGACGTCTTCATAGACACGCTCACAGAGAAGGTTGACACAGTCAAAATAGGTGAGACAGGATACGCCTACGTCGTGGGCCCTGACGGAATGACCTACATGCACCCGAACCACGACTACATAATGAAGCTCAATGTGTTTAAAGAGGAATCCCTTAAACCCATAGCGGACATAGTGCGCAGCGGCAAGGAAGAGGACGTCGTTGTGTACACGTGGAATGGCGCTACAGCGGTCGCAGCGGGGGTGAAGATACCCAGCACTGGCTGGTACGTCTTCGCCAAGGTTCCGGAGCGGGAGATGGCAGGGGCGATCATAGACTTCGTGGTAAGCTTCCAAGAAGCCACAAAGCGTGAAGCCGCCAAGTTCACGGGCATTATAGTGCTGATAGCCGTCGGTGTTGCCGTGGGAGTTTACAAAGTTCTCTCCGACTCTCTCAGGCCGCTTGAGGGTCTTAGGGAGGTTGCTCAGGCTTTGGCCGAGGGTAGGTTGAGTGAGGTGCGCAGGAAGCTCCAGCAGATTCACTACATTGAGGATGATGAGATTGGAGCCCTCATAAAGGCCTTTGAAGCGGTAGGCAAAGACCTCGTCGGAACCCTCGACGCTATAGCTGGCAAGCTTGAGCGTCTCGCTGAGGGCGACTTGAGCAACGGCCTCACCATGGAAGCCAAGGGCGAACTCAAAGAAATCCTCGAAGACCTGAAGAACACCACTCACAAACTCAAAGAACTCATTGGACAGGTCGTCAGCATCACCGACACTCTCGAAGAGCGCGCCAACGTTCTTGCAAGAATTGCCTCAGACGTTACGGAGGCAATCAACCAGGTTAATGAGGCCGTCCAGCAGGTCAGCGTTGAAGCCCAGCGCCAGCAGGAGCACATTAACGAGATTACCGAGGGAATGCGCTTCGTGGCAGAGACGAGCGCTGAGAGCGTCAGGGCAATGGACGAGTTTGAAGGTGCTGTAAATGAAGTCGTCAACATCGCCAATGAGGGCAGGGAGAAAAGCGAAGTCTCAGCCAAACAAATTGAAAGCATTCAGGAGATGATGGGCAGGATTGAGAACGCCGTCAGCAAGGTTGCTGAGATGAGCAGGAGTATTGAGGAGATTACGAATGTGATTACCAACATTGCCGAGCAGACGAATCTGCTTGCTTTGAATGCGGCTATTGAGGCTGCTCGTGCTGGTGAGGCTGGCAGGGGTTTTGCAGTGGTTGCCCAGGAGATTAGGAAGCTTGCCGAGGAGAGCAAGCAGGCCGCAGACAACATCAAGAGTATCATTGACCAGATAACCAGTGAGATTCATGATGCTGTTGAGAGTACCCAGAAGGGCGTTTCGGTGGTGAGTGAAAGTGCGGACACGTTGAAGGAGACTATAACTTACTTGGCGAATATTGCTGATTTGTTGCAGGATGCTAGTGGTAGGATGGGTGAGGTGAAGGAGCAGATTGTTAGGACTCAGGAGGAGGTTGAGAAGGCTCTTAGGGCTTTGGAGAACTTGGCTGCCAGTGCTGAGGAGACTACTGCCAGTGCTGAGGAGGTTAGTTCGGCTGTTGAAGAGCAGACTGCCGCTACTGAGGAACTCCAGAGGGCTGCAGACGACCTCAA